>CAZLMO010000039.1:0-14404 GCA_964560915.1 uncultured Oscillospiraceae bacterium | reverse complement strand
CATGACGCCTATCTGAGCGTGTTTGAAGCCCTGAGCCACGCCTCCGCCGCGAACGACGCAAAGCTTACGGTAAAATGGGTGGAATCCGAGGATGTCACCGATCAGAACGCCGGGGAGATCCTTGGGGACTGCGACGGCATTCTGGTGCCGGGCGGCTTCGGGGACCGCGGCATCGAGGGCATGATTTGCACGGCGAGATACGCTCGCACACACGGTGTGCCCTATTTCGGCATCTGCCTCGGCCTGCAGATCGCCGTCATCGAGTTTGCGCGGGACTGCGCCAATCTACCGGAGGCAAATTCCGCGGAATTTGATCCGGAAGCTGCGGATCCGGTCATCAGCCTGATGGAGGAGCAAAAGCGGCGTCTCGGCAAGGGCGGCACCATGCGGCTCGGTGCCTATCCCTGCATCCTTACGCCCGGAAGCAAAGTATCAGCCCTTTACGGCAAAGAATCCGTTTCCGAGCGTCACCGCCACCGCTATGAGCTCAACAGCGAGTACCGCCTGCCTCTGGAAGAAGCCGGCCTCGCGGTCACCGGGCAGTCCCCGGACGGCATCCTCGCGGAGATCATCGAAAATCCCAATCACCCGTGGTTCGTCGGGGTCCAGTTCCACCCGGAATTCAAGAGCCGCCCGAACCGCCCGCATCCGATCTTTTACGGATTCATCCGGGCTTCCCTTGAAAACAGAGATAAGAACCATACCTGATCGGTCATAAAACAGAGATTCCCGTAAAAGCCGGGCAAAGGCGGATTCTTTGGAGGATCCTCCGGCGCCCGCTTTTACGAAAGATAACCGGCAGCGAGGACTGCCATTTTAAAAAAGCAGCGACGGGCGACGTTTTTGCCCGAGGGAGGGATTCTATGAGCAACGCAGCGGAACTGTTTGGGTCGATGGTGTTTTCGGACCGGGTGATGAAGGCCCGTTTGCCGGAGACGACCTATCGGGAACTTCAGGAGTGCATCCTGACCGGAAATAATCTGCAGCCCGGCACGGCCAACGTCATCGCCGGCGCGATGAAGGACTGGGCGCTGGAAAAGGGCGCCACGCATTATTGCCACTGGTTCCAGCCGATGACCGGCTTCACCGCGGAAAAACAAAACAGCTTTGTTTCGCCGCAGGACGACGGCAGCGCCATCATGGAGTTCTCCGGCAAAGAACTGATTCAGGGTGAGCCGGATGCCTCCAGTTTCCCGAGCGGCGGTCTGCGCGCAACCTTTGAGGCCCGGGGCTACACCGCCTGGGACCCGACCTCCTTCGCTTTTATCAAAGACGGCGTCCTGTGCATCCCCACCGCGTTCTGCTCGTTCGGCGGCGAGGCGCTGGATAAAAAGACCCCGCTGCTCCGCTCGATGCAGGCCATCAACAATCAGGCTCTGCGCATCCTGCGGCTGTTCGGCAACAAAAGCGCCACCTGGGTTCGCCCCACCGCCGGCGCGGAGCAGGAATATTTTTTGGTCGACCGCAAGCTTTTTGAAAAGCGCAAGGATCTGATCTATACCGGCCGCACACTGCTGGGCGCCCGCCCGCCGAAGGGCCAGGAGATCGGCTGCCACTATTTCGGCGCCATCAAACCCCGGATCGCCGCGTTTATGCGCGACCTCAACGACGAGCTGTGGAAGGTCGGGGTTCTGGCAAAAACGCAGCACAACGAGGCCGCCCCCGCCCAGTATGAACTGGCGCCGGTCTTTATGACGGTCAACATCGCCGCCGACCAAAATCAACTCGTCATGGAGACGATGCGCAAGGCCGCCGACAAGCACGGCATGGTTTGCCTATTGCACGAAAAACCGTTTGCCGGTGTCAACGGCAGCGGCAAGCATAACAACTGGTCCCTCTCCACCGACACCGGCGAAAACCTGCTGGAGCCGGGCGAAACCCCGGCGGAAAACGCCCAGTTTCTGACCTTCCTCTGCGCCGTGCTCAAGGCGGTGGACGACTATCAGGATCTGCTGCGCGTCTCCGTCGCCAGCGCGGAAAACGACCTGCGCCTCGGCGTCAGCGAAGCGCCGCCGGCCATCCTCTCGGTCTATCTCGGTGAGGAACTGACCTCCATTTTGGAGGCCATCGAGCAGAATACCGTCTATCATCCGGAAGAGAAAAAGCAGTTCAAATTCGGCGTATTTGCCCTTCCGCGCTTCCCGAAAGACACGAACGACCGGAACCGCACCTCGCCTTTCGCTTTCACCGGCAACAAGTTTGAATTCCGTATGGTCGGCTCGTCGGCCTCGATCTCCGGGGTCAACACGATTCTCAACACGATCGTCGCCGAGGAACTGCGCCAATTTGCGGATCACCTCGAACAGGCTGAGAATTTTGACCATGAGCTCCACGCCCTGATCCGGGATGTCATCCGGGAAAACAAGCGCATCATCTTTAACGGCAACGGCTACGGCGCCGCCTGGGAGGCGGAGGCCGCACGTCGCGGCCTGCTGAACCTGCCGGCCACGCCGGACTGCGCGCCGTGCTATCTCAGCGAAAAGAATATCCGGCTCTTTACCCTCCACAAGGTTTTCAGCGAAACGGAGGTCCGTGCCCGGTACGAGATTCTGCTGCAGAGCTACTGCCAGGTGGTCACGATCGAAGCCAGAACGATGATCGGCATGGCGTGGGAGGAAGTCTTCCCGGCCGTCAGCGCCTTCTCCGGGAAGCTTGCCGCGGATGCCGCCGCGAAACAGGCTCTCCTCAGCAGCGTCTCCTGCGCCTACGAGAGGGACACGGTCTCCCTGCTCACGGAGCTTTTGAACTCCGCCCACAGCATCGTGGAGGATCTCTCCGCCGCGCTGGAGACCGCCAACGCCAAGCCCACAATCGAAGAGCACTCCCGCTATCTGCTGGAAGCCGTGCTTCCGCTGATGCGCGAGCTGCGCGGCGCCGTCGACGCGATGGAGCGCCTGACCGACCGGAACTCCTGGCCGTACCCGTCCTACGGCGAGTTGCTGTTCGACGAGGACTAACCTTTCAATGCAAAAAGCCTTCCGCATTTTTCGCGGAAGGCTTTTTGCATTTTATTTGGGTTATTTTCCAAAGAGGCCGGTGATGCCGTCCCATATCTTCACAAACAAGTTTGTGAACCTGTTCCAAAAACTCATGGAAGTTTCCGCGGCGGGCTCTTCCGTCTCATTTTCCTCCCCAACCTTGATCTCCTCGCTGCGGAGCAAAATCTGTACGGTGGCGGGCTCTTCGTTTTTTTTGCTGGTGAGAGAGACCTTCGCTGCCCCGGCATCCGCATTCAGAAGGTTGTCGTTCTCGCCGGTGTGGCTGTCCCACTCATCCTCGATGACATCGGAGATGGAATCCTTCGCATCACGGACATCATCGGTGCCGGTCAGGCCTTCCCCGATCCGGCGCAGCGTCTCGGCAAGGTTGGTGAGCGAATCTTCCGTCCCCTCGCTGAGGGATTCGCGGCTGTCCTGCGCGGCTTCGTTGACGGAACCGACCACTTCGCCGAGGCTATCCACCACATCGGTGAGGGCCTTGGCCTGCTCGACGGCATCCTTCAGTGCGTCGTCAAGTTCGTCGTCGTAATCTTCGATCACCCCATTTAATTCATCAAGGGAAGCTGAGGCCTCGCCAAGGGCCGTCATCATTTTATCCGCCTGATTCCAGATATCCGTCCGGTCCTGATAATAATTGTCGATCAGGCTGTTTCCGTCGCCGATCACTTCGTTGATGGAATCCAGCAGATCGGAGGCCGGATCGGCGAGGAGCTGCAAAATGGCGACGGTGGAGTATTTGCCGCTCGAGTCGGCATTCAGGGCGTCTATCAGGGATTGCATCTGCTCCAGCGAATCGCCGCTCGCATAAAGGGCCTCCACCTGTGCAATCTGAGCGTTCACGGAATCGGAATTGTCTGCGATATACTGCGCCGTCTGCTGATCGACATTTGCGTCGGCATAGGCGGCCGCCTGCGCCTCGGGATAACCTTGGTCAATCGCGCCCTGATAAAGCTGATTATAGACCGTCTGCTTGATTTGGCTGTAAACATAGGCCTGGGCGAATTCTTCAAAAGTTCCATAGCCGCTCGCTTTGTAGGCATTGTCGAGCGCCGTCCGCTCCGCCAGCAAATCGCTCACTTTATTGCCGTCAATTTCTCCATAAAAGTTGGATGTCTCGTCGTCCAATTTTAAATTATCGGTGGAATCCAAGATGCTCTGCAGCGCTTTGGAGGCGTTCTGCAATGCGCCAAGGTCGCCTTTTAACGAATCGAGGCCGATGTCCTCTTCGCTGAGGGCGTAGAGGTCCTCCGCCTCCTTGCTTTCCAAAACGCGGATGTCGGTATAGAGGCTTTCGAGCGCCGGGCCGATCCCGCTCGTCTGATCGGCGAGGTCCTCCGTGATCTCTCTGACTTCTTTGACAAACTTTCGGAAGGATCTTACGTTGTCATAGAGCGGATCAAGGGAATCGGAGAGATCCTCAAGGGAATCATCGGCGGAATCAAGGCCGGAATAGATGGAATCGCTGTTCTCTTCCACCGAGGCGCGAGCGGAGTTCAGCTCGTCGAGGCCGTCCGCCGCGCCGCTGAGGCTTCCGTCCAACCCGTCGAGGGCGCTGAGGATGGCATCCATTCCGGAGGACATGGCGTCGTAGGAATCCTCCACTTTACTTTTCTCTTCCCGGAGATCGGCGATCTCATCCAGTTGCTCCAGCGTGGCGGGTTCAATCAGGAAGGTAAATCCGTCGAAGGAGAAATCCTCGCTGCCGACGCGCATGGTGAAGTGCTGCTCCTCGCCGGGAAGCACCATATACAGCACAATGCGGAAATTCCCGACGGTCTGCACCTGCGCGCCGGGCGCTTCGAGGGAGAGAATCTCATCGTCGCTGAAGACTGCGGCGGCTTCGAGCACAAAATTGTTCTGCTCATAAGCGGAAGCGTCCTTGTTCGGCACGAGGTCGAGCGTAATCTCCGCGACGCCGCACTGGCCGGCCAAATCTTCCGCATCTTTTCGGAGGCCGTTCAACTTATAGGAAAGGCCGATGGTCCACGGAAGATTCTTGTAAGGCTCGGCGGTTTTTCCTTCAAAGTAAAAACGGTCCGGCGTATCTTTACTGAGGTCGAAGTTTACTTTTCCGTTTCCGGAGACGCCGACGCGGTCGTCGGTCAGGTTGATTACCTCGTCGTAATCGCCGTAATCAATTATGGAGGTGGCGCCGTTGAGCTGATAGCTCTTGACGACACTCCCGTCCTTCAGTTCGCCGTAAGCGTCGAGCGTGCCGTAATAGGTTTCATCGCAGACGGGGTAGCCGTCCGACGCCCATGCACAGACCGTTCCTGCAGAGGGGAGCAGAATTGCCGCCAAAATCAAGGATATAAGCTTTTTTGCTAAATTTTTCAACCGATTCATAACGATACCTCCTCGGTCAGGGTTTTCTCCGGCTCGGCTTTCGCGCTTTCCGGAAGGGCTTTTTCCAGTTTGGCTTCCGCGCCTTTCGGAAGGGCTTTTTCCGGTTTGGCTTTCACGCTTTCCGGAAGGGCTTTTTTCAGTTTGGTTTCCGCGCCTTTCGGAAGGGCTTTTTCCGGTTTGGCTTTCGCGCTTTCCGGAAGGGCTTTCGCCCTCTTTGTGTGCTTCAAAAGATTTTTTCCCCCGGCAGGCGGGATTTCCCCTCCGCCGGGCCATTGGAACGACGTCTTCCGGATGAACGGCTCCAGCAGACAGAGCATCGGAGGCAGCAGGAACATGCAGACAATGGCGGAAACCAGAGCCCCGCGCGCGAGCATGGCGCAGATGGAGCTCACGAGCTTGATCTCGGAAACCATGGCGACCGCCCCTGTGGCGCTGAGCATGACCAGCGCGCTGGTGGCAATGGAATGATCGGAGGCGCTCGCCGCCGTGATCATTGCGGCGAAGCGATCCTGCCCTTTTTGCAGTTCTTCCTTGTATCGGCTCGTCAGCAGGATGGAGTAATCCACCGTGGCGCCGAGTTGGACACAGCTGATGACCGTCGGCGTGACAAACATCACCGCCTCGTTGGAAAAATAGGGGATACCTTCATTGAAGAAAATAGCGAATTCGATGACGGCAACCAAAATTGCCGGAATGGAGAACGATTTAAACACAATGGCGACAATCAGGAATACCGCCAGGATGGAGATGTAGCCCGTCACCCGGAAATCGACGGAAGAGATCCCGATCAGATCCTCCGAAAGTGCCGGCGAACCGGTGACGTAGGCTTCTGTATCATAGGATTTCACAATTTCCTCGATGGTGTCGAGCTGTGTGCCGATCTCCTCCGTCGCGTTGTCATATACCGAATTCATCATGATGATCTGCCGGCCGTCCTGCTTGAATTTATCCCGCAGGGCATCAGGCACAAAGAAATCCGGTACGGAGGACGGCACAACGGAGTGATAGGCGAGCACCGAGTCGATCCCTTCCACATCCTCGAGCCGGTCGACCAGTTCCTCCGACTCCTCACCGGTCAGGTCGTCGCGCAGGATGACATAATGCGAGGTGACTATTTCGAAATCATCCTTCAGCTTCTGCGTGCCGACCATACTCGGCAGGGTATCCGGCATCGTCTCCATAAGGTCGTAAACGATGTTCGTGTTTTTCTGAGCGAAATAGGCCGGAAGATAGAGGAGAAGCAGGATCCCGGCAAAGACGGCTCTGTGCTGAACGAGGAAGCGATTCATACGGGTGCTGTCCGGGTCGAGCGAACGGTGATGGTATTTTTCGATCGGCTTTTCCAAAAGCAGCAGCATGGCAGGCAGAATAAACACCACACAGAGGATGCCGATGGCGACACCCTTAATCATGACGAGACCGATATCCAGCCCGATTCCGAGCTGCATGAAACAGAGCGCGGCAAATCCGGCAATCGTGGTGAGCGAGCTTCCCATCAGGGCGGCAAACGAGCCTTTCATTGCGGCGGCCATGGCCTCCCGATGGTCGTCATAACGGCCTCTTTCTTCCCGATAGCGGTTGTATAAAAAAACGGAATAGTCCATGGTCACCGCGAGCTGCAGCACGGCGGCAATGGCCCTGGTAAGATAGGAAATTTCGCCGAACATGACGTTGGTACCCATATTATAGAGAACGGCCAGCGCAATGCAGCCCATGATTGCTGCCGGCAGCACCCATGATTCCATCATCAGACCCATGGCCACGAGGGAAAGAACGCACGCTATGGAGACATAAACCGGAAGTTCCTGGTCCACAAGCTCTTTCGTATCCTGAATGAGCACGGAGAAGCCCGCGAGAAAGCATTTCCGGTTACAGATTTTCTTGATCTGCGCGATGGCGTTCATCGTATCCTCCGAGGCGCCAGGCTCGTCAAAAAACGCGACGATCAGGGAGGCGTCGCCCGAACCGAGCAGCTCCGTCAGCCCGGAGGGAAGGATCTCCGTTGGGAGCTGCGCTCCGGCGATTCCCGCAAGGGAGACCGCGCTGCTGACGCCGGGCACTTCTTCAATCGATTTTTGCAGATCCGAGACATAGCCGGAGGGCATATTCTCTACAACAATCATTGCGGTGGCCGCCATGTGGAACGGCTCCTCCAGCAGGCTTTCGCCCTGCTTCGATTCGCAGGTATCCGGGATATAGGAGAGCACATCGTAGTTGATCCGTGTGGCCGCCACGCCGATGATGGATGGGATAATCAGAAGCACCGCGACGGCCAGCACGATCCCCGGCTTGTGGGTGACGGAATAAGAAACTTTTTGGAGCATGAAAATCCTCTTTCTCTCAAAGGTAAACCTTGTTGCTGCGGATTCCGGAAAAAATCTTTGCATGATTTTCCCCGGGTAGATCCGGCTTCTTATTCTAATCCGGATCCAAAAAGGAACCACAGCGATTTTCTTTGTCCTGTCTGAAATTCGGACATATAGAGAAAATTGCCCAAAAAAACGGAAGGGCAGCTCGCCCTTCCGTGTATCCGAATTCGTATTTTATGGATTCTCCGACGGTTCCTTTTTCTCCTGCCGGCATGTGCCGAGTGCCTCCGCGGAGTTTTTCAGATAATCCCGGACGTTTTGTTCCGTGAGCGCGCCGAATCGCCGCAGGGTCACCTCGAGGTCGTTTTCCTTTCCCTTTTCAAATTGAGTCAAAATGAAGCCGAGCATGGCGCATTTGAGATATCCGATGAAAAACTGCCGATCGTCGTCGGAAACGCCGGGATTCTTTAAAAACCGATCGGAAAAATCGTTCATGACCTTGTCGATGACCTTCATCAGGTAGCGCTCCAACTTATCCCTGCCCACGGAATTATAAATATGAAGAATCATCCTTCGATGCCGATTGATGAAATCCAGCGCATAGGTACAGGTATCGCCGAGAGAGCCGGATGAAAACGTGATCTCCTGAAGCTTGCGGAATTCATCCTCAAAAATCTCGTCGAGCACCGCATAGACGTCGCTGAAATAATAATAAAATGTGTTGTGGTTGATCCCGCAGGTATCAACAATCTTCTTGACGGTGATCTGGGAAAGAGGCATCTGATCCAAAAGCTCCATCAGGGTATCGATAATCGCTTTTTTCGTAAAATGTACCACCTGTTTTCTGCCTTCCTTCCCTTTTCTATCTATAATATAGATATTATCAAAAATAAGAAGAAAAAGCAATCCCCCCTTCCTGCATGGAAAAAGCCCTGCGGTTTTCCTCTGTCAACGTCGAGCATGGGCCGAGAAATCCGTGTTTTGGCTTCTTCGGCGTGGGATTCATTCCATGGTTCGCGCGCGTATTCTTTTTTTGAAAACGTTGTATCCTTGGGATGTTTCAGAAAAACGCATCCCCCTATTCGACTTTTTCTTGTATTTTTTTCCTTTTTGATGTAAAATAAAAATATACTTTTAGGATAATGAATCTATGGGCGCATGCGCGGCATCGCCGCGCCGAGGGGAAAACAGAATTGTCTAAAGGATTCGTCCGGCTTACCTGCCGTTTTCTGAAAACGGCAAAGGCATTGCCGACGGAGCTGCCGATATGAAAACGGGGTGCCTCGCCGGGGAGCATCGTTCCCCGGAAAAACGTCCTTCGGGCGCGGCCATGGGCGGCTTCCCGGGATTTTTCCGGCGGGGAAGTTTTGCGGATCGTACCGGAAAATGGGGGTGGAATGAAAATGGCACAGTTTACGCAGAAGGCAATTATTCAAACGTTCGTGAGCATGCTCGAGGAGATCCCCTTCGACAGGATCACGGTCTCCGCTCTCGTGGCAAGGTGCGGCATCAGCTCAAATACATTCTACTATCATTTTCAGAATATCTATGACCTTTTAAATGCGTGGCTGGAGGAAGAAAAGGAGAAATACATGAGCGGCCTCTCCCGCTGCGAATGCTGGCAGGATATCGTAAAATCCCTTCTTTACGATATGAAAAGTCACAAAGCCATCGTCAATCATGTTTTTAATTCGCTTTCCAGAGATTCCATCGAAAAATATGTTTTTGAATCCTCCGATCAAACAATATACCGGCTCGTGACCCAGGCGACGCCCGATCGGAACCTGCCCGAGGAGGAATTGCGCGATATTGTCGATTTTTGTCGGTATGCGTTCCTCGGCTTTTTTCTCAAATTCATTTGGGGGCACATGGATTTTGATGTGGAGAAGTCGGTTGACAGGCTCGGTGTGCTGTTTGAGGGTTTTATTCGTCAGGCGGTGCAAAATTCCCCAGGGGATACGGAAAAGAACGGTTAGAATCAGGATAAAATCAGGGATCCCTCCTAAAATTGCTGAATGTATGCAGTTCCTCCTGTTTTCAGAAGGAACTGCTTTTTTCTCTGTAGTATTTTCAGCCGAAAAAATTATACTCAGAGTTGGCAAATTCCATTTCCGATTTACGACGCAACATAGCTTGAAGGGGGTTTCTGTGATGAACGTATCGGATAAGGTAAAAGATTTTGCGATGAAGCAGCTTCTCGGTTATTTGGATAAAGATCCGGATAACAACATTCCGAAGATTTTGGAGTGGTTTGAAAAATACGATAAGGAAAACGGGGTCTCCGACCAGATTCAGGGGATTAAAAAAGCGATTCGTGATCCCAACAACAACTGGTCCAAACTGGTGAAGAGCCTCTGGACCGATATCGACGACGGGCAGCGCCGGGTGCTGGTAGAGAATGTCGCCATCAAGGGCACGATGATCGGCACGCCGATGTCCACAAAATTACAGGAGAAATATCACTGCAACATCCCGTGGGCCATCCTGATGGATCCCACCTCCGCCTGCAACCTGCACTGCACCGGCTGCTGGGCAGCGGAATACGGCAACAAACTGAATCTCACCTTTGACGAACTGGACGACATCATCCGCCAGGGCAAAGAGCTCGGTACCTATGTCTACATCTATTCCGGCGGCGAGCCGCTGGTCCGCAAGGATGATATTATCAAGCTCTGCGAAAAGCACAGCGACTGCGGCTTCCTTGCCTTCACAAACGGCACGCTGATCGACGATGCGTTTGCCGACGAGATGCTGCGCGTCAAAAATTTTGTCCCCGCAATCAGCATCGAGGGCTTTGAGGAAGAGACCGATTATCGCCGCGGCAAGGGCACCTATAAAAAAGTGATCGAGGCCATGAAGCGGCTGAAGGAACGGAAGCTCCTGTTTGGCATCTCCTGCTGCTACACCAGCAAGAATGCCGAAGTCATCGGCAGCGAGGAATACTTCGATTCCATGATCAATATGGGCGCCAAATTCGCGTGGCTGTTCACCTATATGCCCATCGGAACCGACGCGGTGCCCGAGCTTATGACCACCGCCGAGCAGCGCAAATTCATGTATGATCAGATCCATAAATTCCGCGGGACCAAGCCCATCTTCACTATGGACTTCTGGAACGACGGAGACGCGGTGGGCGGCTGCATTGCCGGCGGGCGCGGCTATATGCATATCAATGCAAACGGGGATATCGAGCCCTGCGCGTTCATTCATTATTCCGACTCCAATATCAGAGAAAAGACGCTTCTTCAGGCTTATCAATCCCCGCTGTTCATGGCCTACCGCGTCCGCCAGCCGTTCAACGAGAATATGCTCCAGCCCTGCCCGGTGCTGGATAACCCCGGCCGCCTGACGGAAATCGTCAATGTCTCCGGCGCTCATTCCACGGATCTGAAGAGCCCGGAAAACGCCTGTGATTATTGCAACAAATGCGTCTGTGCCGCAAAAAATTGGGCTCCGGTCGCCGACCAGATCTGGGATTCCCTTCCGAACAGAAAGGGTGTGTGCCATAGCGGGAAAATGTGCAAAAAAGCCTAAGGAGGAATTGGCCTTGAACGACTTCTTTACCTCCGAATCGGTGACGTGCGGCCATCCGGATAAAGTATGCGACCGGATCGCCGACCGAATTTTGGACCGCCTTCTCGAGCATGACCCGGATTCCCGGGTGGCCTGCGAAGTGACCTGTGCAACCGATCAGGTCCATATTTTCGGAGAAGTCACTTCCCGGGCGAATGTCGACTATGAGGCGATCGCCCGGCAGGTCATCGAAGAGACCGGATATACATCCCCCGGGCACGGTTTTGACGCGGGAAGCTGCGCCATCCTCGTGGATCTGCACGAGCAGTCTCCGGATATCGCCCGGGGCATCAGCAGAGGAACGGAGGCGGAGCTTCTGGATAGCGGTGCGGGGGATCAGGGCATGATGTTCGGATTTGCCTGCCGGCAGACGGAGAGCCTGATGCCCCTGCCCATCGAGCTCGCCCATTCGCTTGCCAAGCGGCTGGAGCACGTGCGCAGAACCGGGGAGCTCTCTTATCTCCTTCCGGACGGAAAGACCCAGGTGACGGTGGAATATGAGGGCAATGTTCCAAAACGGATCGCGGACATCATCGTATCGGCCCAGCACTGCGAAGCCGTCGACATCAAAACCCTGCGCGCGGATATTGCAAGCCATGTAATCTATCCCACTCTCCCCACCGGTTTGATGGATGAAGACACGCAGTTTTTCATCAATCCCACCGGAAGGTTTGTGATCGGCGGGCCGGCCGGGGATTCCGGGCTGACCGGCAGAAAACTGATCTCCGACACCTACGGCGGCTACGCAAGGCACGGCGGCGGCTCCTTCTCCGGAAAGGATGCGACCAAGGTCGACCGGAGCGGCGCATATATGGCAAGATACCTCGCCAAAAACATTGTCGCTTCCGATCTTGCGGATACATGCGAGGTACAGCTGAGTTATGCCATCGGCCTCTCCGAGCCGATTTCCGTCCGGATTGATACATTTGGAACGGAAAAGGTTAAAAAAGAGATTCTTTATAAGGCTGTGCTGAATGCGGTGGATCTGCGCCCGGCGGCGATTATCCGAAAATTCGGTCTGACCGACCCGATTTTTTCAAAAGTATCCTGCTATGGGCATTTCGGAAACAACGCCGGCAGAATGCCGTGGGAACGCACCGATCTTGCGATTTCGATCTGACGGGATACATAGAAAGCCGCACCATATTAACAAAGTATCGGTGCGGCTTTCTGTTGGCGGGCAGCCCCGATGAGGCTCTCCGATTCCGAATGGCAGGATTCAAAATACAAAAAAGGACGGCCTGCATGGGCTCCAATCTGTACGGCCGCCGCCCGCGGATGGTAATTTACAAAAAGAAAATTGCCTGAAAGGAGGAAAAAGAGGTATAATCTATGAAAAGGCACCGATTTCCGATCGACGGCATCAGGTGCCGGCCGTCCTAAAAAGCCGGGCTGCATCCCCTGAAGATGAAACCGCACAAAGGCGCAGGGAATAAAGAGCTGCTTATGCCGCTCCTACAGCGAATGCCGTCCGAACTATTTTTCGCGGGCTGTCGGGGGAATACCGGTCGGCCGCAGATAGGATTGCCGCAGGGCTTGGCATGGCCCTTAGCCATCGGTAATCTGCTCTTCCGGGCGGCTGTTCCCCAATGTGAGGTTTTATCATGAAAAAGAAGCTTGCCAAAATAATCCGGGTTATCTCGATCCCGCCCGTCATGGTGACGGGAATGATCCTGATTTTGAGCTGCGTCCGTGACGATATTTTTCGGAATACGGCGGAGGTGTGGCTTTCCGTCATGTTCCTTGCCATATTCCCCGTGCTCGCATACCCGATTTCCATGTTGATTCCTTCTTTGAGGGAAAAGGGGCGCGAGGGGCAAAGAGGCCTTGCGTTCGCTTTCACCGCGGCCGGCTATCTGGCGGGCGGGCTTTATGGAACGCTGGCGGATTGCTCGCGGCTGCTTTTGCTGATATATTACACGTATTTGCTTTCTGTTGCGATTCTGCTGATTTTCAATAAACTGCTTCATCTGAGAGCCAGCGGACACGCAGCAAGCATCACCGGCCCTGTCGTTTTTTTAAATTATTTTTTGGGGGCGGAGGCGTTCATCCCCTGCCTCCTTTTATATATTTTGATTTTTTGGGCCTCGCTTGAAATCAAGCGTCACACGCGCAGCGAATTCGTATGGGGGACAATATCGTCTTTGGCGTCTTTGGGTATTGTCCTGTTGTGCTTTGGAATTCAATAAAGGAGGTTTCCATGAGTAAAATACGGGTAGGGGTCGGTTTTGCAACCGGGCGAAAAAATTTCCGGAACGTTTTAAAAAGTTATATATTAAGTTGGCAGGAATCCGGGCTGATGGCCGATGAAGATGTGGAGCTTCATGTATATGTCGCGTATGATCTTGCATACAAAGATACAAAGATAAGCGATTATACTTTAATCCCGAAGGAAATCAAGGATCTGATTTTTCAGGCGCATTTTTTGGGTAAGGAAGAAACGGCCTCTGTAGAGGAAGAATTCGTGCAAAGAAATATCACGGATGCCTCCGGAGCCTCTCTGGTTTTCAGCGGCGGATATGCCGCTCACCGCAATCTCATTCTATTTAGCGCAATCAAGGACGGCATGGACTGCCTGCTTTTTTTGGATGACGACGAATACCCTCTCGCCGTCACCCGAAACAGCTACGTCGCCATCTGGAGCGGCCAGCAGGTGCTGAAGATGCATCTGCAGAATATTTGGAACGCGGATATCACCTTCGGCTATCACTGCGGGTATGTTTCGCCGATCCCGGCCATGAACTTCCCGGATGAGGCGGAGAAGCAGATCCCCAGAATTTTGATTGAGGCGCTCAGCAATGATATCGTCAACTGGAATACGCTTGAAAAAGTGATCCGGAACGGCGGGGTCACCTACGCGGATACCGATATCTTAAGGACGAACGAGACCATCGACGTGCCCGAAATCAATCACATGAAATTTATATCCGGCTCCAATTTGTGTATTAATTTAACGAATCCGAAGCGGGTATTTCCATTTTATAATCCGCCGGGTGCCCGCGGAGAGGATACTTTTCTGAGCACCTGCCTTCGCGACCGCAAGGTGCTTCGGGTGCCGTGTTATACGTTCCATGACGGATTCTCCGCCTATAATCATCTGCTTTCCGGCGTTCTCCCCTTGCGGCTGAATGCTGTGGATTCCACAAAAAAGCAGACCATTCAGCGGTTCCTTTCCGC
>CAZLMO010000038.1:0-14967 GCA_964560915.1 uncultured Oscillospiraceae bacterium | reverse complement strand
GATAGAGCAACTGCCTTCTAAGCAGTAGGTCCTGGGTTCGAATCCCCGTTGGCGCACCAAAAAATTGGCGCAGCCGTGGATTTTTGCCATTTCTGTTGGTGCGCCCAAAAAGGCATGGGTCCCTGCAAGTTGCCGGACCTTGGCCCCGCATCCGTTTTAACAGGGCGGATGCAGCCCTCCCGGAGGGCAGAATACCGTCCCCTTTCCACAAACGGGACGAACCCTGTCCCCAAAGAAGGGGCAACATGCGGAAAGGCTTTTTGCGGGAGTCGATCCGCATACATGGTGGGTGTAGCGTAGCTTGGTTAGCGCGTCAGATTGTGGCTCTGAAGATCGTGGGTTCGAATCCCACCTCCCACCCCATATAAAAAAGATCGCCCGCGGCAGGATTCCGTGGGCGATTTTTCAAAAAAGCAGGTACTGGGCTGTAGCCAAGCGGTAAGGCAACGGACTTTGACTCCGTCATTTCGCGCGTCCGAATCGCGCCAGCCCAACCAAAGAAATCCATGTGCCGGGATTTGCTCCCGCACATGGATTTCTCTTTTTTTTACAGAAACAGAACGGTTTAAAAAAACAAAAAACGCGTTTTTTTCGCTCCGAACATAACTTTCGTCTGTTTTTATTGTCTATATAAGTGAAAGGCCTTTTGCAGCCCGCAGAAGAAATGGAGGCGGAGAAATGCAGGATCAGGAGATCATCGAACTTTACTGGCACAGAGACGAAAAAGCCGTCGCCGAGTCCGGCCAAAAATACGGCGCATACTGTTTTGTCATCGCCAATCACATCCTATCCAATAAAGAGGACGCCGACGAGTGTGTCAACGACACCTGGCTGGCGGCGTGGAATTCGATTCCGCCGCAGCGTCCAAACCGGTTTTCTGCCTTTCTGGGCAGGATAACCCGCAATGTATCCTTAAATAAATTCAAATCCAAATACGCCGGAAAACGCGGCGGGGGCGAACTGCCGGCGGCGTTGGACGAATTGGGCGAGTGCATCCCCGGTGAGGACAGCGCTGACGGCGCGGTGAACGATGCCGAGCTTCAAAAATGTATCAGCCGCTTTCTCGGCGGGCTTCCGGAGCGGGAACGCAACATTTTTTTGCGCCGTTACTGGTATGTGGAGCCTCTCGCGGCAATCGCCGAGCGCTACGGAATGAAACAAAACAGCGTGAAAGGCAGTCTGTTCCGCAGCAGGGAAAAGCTCCGGAAATGTCTTGAAAAGGAGGATCTCATGAGATGAACCGTGAAAACCTTTTCCGCGCCATCGGCGAGGCCGACGACGAATGGATCCGCCTGTGTGACGAAGAACCGCAGCGGCCGGCCGGCCGGAAAAATGACGCTTGGATCAAATATGCTGCAGCCGCATGCTTCGTGCTCGCCGCGGTTTTTGGAGGAATGTCCCTTCTGCAAAAGGATGCCTCTCCGGAGGTGGTGCCGTCCAGTGAAAGCGACAATTTCGGCGGGGCGGCTTCCGATCCGGAAACCGAATCCGATGACGAGGCGGTATATGCCGAAATCATCCGCTGCCGGAACGAAAACGGCGTCACGCAGATGGTGACGGGCGGCGCCATGGACGGCAGTACGCCGGAATATGTGGAGCAGGTAAAAGAGATCGTTGCGGCGGCCGGATCGCAGGAAGACCCGCGCACAGAGGATAGCTCCGAACCGGAGGAGTGGATAACGCTCCGCATCATGGACGGCCCGGATTCCCCGGGCAGTTCGGAAGAATACCGGTTTTATATGCTGGACGGCATATGCCGCGCAGCTGTCGCCGAAGACGGAAAGTATATGCTGATCGGCCGGATCGACAGCGAAGATTATCTGACCCTGCAATGCATCGCGGACAGCTTCGGGCCGATCGTTCAGGCGGAAGAAACCATGGATTCATCGAATTATGACACCCTGGCGGCATACTGCGAGTATTTCGGGCTTTCCGCGGATCTTGTCCGCATGGAAGTCCGCTACGCGGTCTATTCAGAGACCGCGGATGGGAAAATAAAAATCGACACGATCACGTCAAACGTCTCCGATGTCCTCCCTGTCATGGACTGCGTGCTGGGGAATGCCGCCCCACGTATCGACGCCGTCCCGAATATGGAAAATATCCGGAGACAGGGCAATATTTATATTGTGTGGTTTGAAAAAGATATCGGTGAGCAGATCGATATCTGGACCGTCTGGAAAGCAGGGTATCTGTGCGGCGGAAACACGCTGGACGCAGTGTATGAGATCGGTGAGGATGCCGCGGCCGGGCTGGCCGAACTGACCGGCGCAGTATTTTACGAAGTGCCGGAATCCAAAGCGTAAATCATTGGCCTTTCAAAACTCCCGGTATTTCATGCCTTTTCGTACAAAGGGCCTGTGCCTCGGCACAGGTTTTTTGTATCCGGAACCAGGGTCCTCCCGTAAGGTTTTTTTCTCTTGATTATACTGAAAAATATGATATTCTTGATTCCGAACAGGGGACTGCGCCGATAGGTGCGAAAACTAAATTCATTGACGGTCCTATGGGAGGAAACAACGATGACGGAATATACACCGATTGATTCCCAAAACAGGCAGCGGGTCAACGCTTTTCTCGCAGAGCACTGGCTTTCCACGGATATGATTATCCGCGGCGCAAAATTTGATCTGACAAAGGCAGACGGTATCCTTGCAACGGAAAACGACACCATCGCCGGGCTCCTGACTTATGTGATCCATGAGGGGATTTTTGAGATCACCTCCCTCGACAGCGTGACGGAGGGAAAGGGAATCGGCTCCGCCCTGGTCGGCCGGGCGATCTCCATCGCCGGGAAAACCCGCTGCCGCAAGATCATTGTCGTGACGACGAACGATAATATTCAGGCGATCCGTTTTTACCAGAGACGGGGATTCGATATGGCAAGGCTCTACCACAACGCGATGGATCTCTCAAGAAAATTGAAGCCCTCGATTCCCTTGATTGGGGAGAATGGAATCCCATTGAAGCACGAGATTGAGTTTGAAATGGATCTTGCCGAATAAGCAGGGCGAAACGGCCCGCCCCACTGCGGCGCCCGCCTTGATTTCTCGGAAAAAAGATGGTAGGATGGCGGTAGAAATCCGGCGGAAACGGCTTTTTATCCGGCGCCCGTGCCGGTAAAAATCCCCGCTGCCGCTTCTCTTTATGGAGGAAACCGTATGGTCGGAACCGAATGGCTTTTTTTCGACATGGGGCATACGCTGATCGACGAGGACGCGGTCTGGGAGGAGCGCTACCGCGGGCTGTCGGCGCTGCTGAGCGCGCGGGGCAGGGATGTCCCCGCTGAGGAGATCCGCGATCTGACGGCCCGCTATGCGGCGGAGTTTCGGAAGCTGGTGGGGGATGTGAACCGCTTCTACGGCGCCGGCGACGCGCTCTTTTGCGACCCGGCGGACGGCACCCCCTATCCCGGCGCGGAGAACCTGCTGGCCGCGCTCGCAAAGCGTTACCGGCTCGGCATCATCGCCAATCAGGCCGCCGGCACGGAGGAGCGGCTCAGGAACTGGGGCCTCCTGGATTATTTTGAGGTCGTCTGTTCCTCCGCGGAGCTCGGCGTCTCGAAACCGGATCCCCATATCTTTGAAATTGCACTTAAAAAAGCCGGCGCCGCCCCCGAACGCTGCTTCATGATCGGCGACCGGCTGGATAACGATATCGCTCCGGCAAAGAAGCTCGGCATGGGCACCGTCTGGATCCGGCAGGGTTTTGGCCTCTATCAGAACGCGCCCTCCCCGGAATATGAGCCGGATTACGCCGTGGAGAGCTTAGCGGATGCCGCCGGGCTCTTTCTTTGAGCGTTGGAGGAATCGATATGAAAAAGCGAAGCCTTTTTTCTATCATGGATAAGCTGCGGGAATCTCTCTACCCCAACCGCTGCCCGGCCTGCGGAAAAATTCTCCCGGCGGGGTGCGACCTCTGTGCGGACTGCGCAGGGAAGCTGGAGCCGGTTCCGAACGGTCTTGCGGCGGATCTGCCGGGCGGCATGTATACGCGCGCGGCCGCCGCTTACTATTACAGCGGTCCGGCCAGGGATGCCATCTCCCGCTATAAATTCCGTTTCCGGAAGCGCTACGCGTCCCTGATCGGGAAATGGCTCTACAAAGCGTATCTCATGCAGTATGGCGGGCAGCGTTTCGACCTTGTCGCGGCACCCCCGGACGCCTGCCCCGGGGAGGAACGCGGCCCGTTTCCGCACAATGCCGTGCTGGCGGAAACCTTCGCCGGGTACGCGGGCCTGCCTTTCGAGCCGGGCCTTCTGATTAAGCTCCGGCCGACGCCGAAACAGCATATGCTCTCCGTGAAGAAGCGCCGTACGAACCTGATCGGCGCGTTCCAGGCCGGCAGAGAGCTCTCCGGCCTGCGCATCCTGCTGGCGGACGACATCCTGACCTCTGGGAACACCGCTTGGTTCTGCGCGGAGGCGCTCAGAAAAGCCGGCGCGTCGGAGGTCTGTGTCGTCACGGCCGCCGTGACAAAGCTCGAGCTGCCGGAGAGCTCCTCCCGGAGATAGCCCCGTGCTTTTTTGTCGTAGGCCGGGCACCGCAAAAAGGGGAAATCCCGGCGCATGGGAAGAACATTCTACAAAAAGACGGCCCCGCTTTTATGAGCGCGGGGCCGTCTTTTTGTTTTTTTATAAAATCTTGCGGGAGCTTTCTCTCGCGGCCATTTTTTGTCTTTGGCCCCATCACTCCGCCTGCCGGCTCTTCTCCGGCGCGCTTGGCGCATCCGGTTCTTTCGGGGGCTGCGGATCATCCTGCGGCGTCTTCTCTTCCGGCGCGGGCCCCTGTGGGCCCGGCAGGGCGGCTTCCGGAGGAATCTTCTGCGAATTCTTCCGCGCAGCGGTTTCCGAAGCGGGCCGTGGGAGTGTTTTCGGGGCCTCTATTCCGGTTGCGGTGAGCACGCCGTCCTGCGCAGAAATAAGGACGGACTCCAGCTTTTGATTCGCGTGCTCAATGAGCATCGTGCAGATCCGATCCTCCACCTCCTTGCGGATGACACGCACCAGGTCGCGCGCGCCGCTTTTTCCGCCGAAGGATTTTTCCGCGATCGCCCTAAGCGCGGCATCGTCGTAGGAGAAGGCGATGCCTTTCTCCTGCAGCGGTCCGCGCAGCTCCTCCATACGGAGGGCGGCGATGCGCTCATAATTCTCTTTCGTAAGGGAGCGAAACACGACGATCTCATCCACTCTGCCCAGAAATTCCGGGCGCAGGAATTCGCTGAGGGCCTTGCGCACCTTTTCTTTCTCCGCGGAGTATTCGGTCTGGTTGAAGCCGAGCGCGTTGTCGTGCCGGTCGCTGCCGGCGTTGGAGGTCATGATAATGACCGTGTTGGCAAAGGAGACCACCCGTCCGTGGGCGTCGGCGATCTTACCCTCGTCGAGGATCTGCAGCAGGATGTTGAAGACGTCCGGGTGCGCCTTTTCGATTTCGTCGAACAAGATGACGGAATACGGCTTGCGGCGGACTTTTTCGGTCAGTTGGCCGGCCTCGTCGTAGCCGACATATCCCGGCGGCGAGCCGACGATCCGCGAGACCGCGAATTTTTCCATGAATTCCGACATGTCGAGCCGGATCAGCGGATCCGTGCCCTGAAAGAGGCAGTTTGCCAGAACTTTGACAAGCTCCGTCTTTCCGACGCCGGTCGGGCCGACCAAAATAAAGGAGGCAGGCCTCCTGCGGGCGGAAATCTGCACCCGGGAGCGGCGCACTGCCGCCGCAACCAGCTCACAGGCCTCATCCTGGCCGATCACTTTGGCTTTCAGCTCCGCCTCAAGCTGGCCGAGCTTCTGAAGATCGCTCTCCTGCACCTTGCTCGCCGGAATGCCGGTCCAGAGCTCAATGACGACCGCGAGGTCGTGCTCGCTCACCTCCGCGGCCAGCGCAATCGGCTCGAGCCGCCTGTGCTCCTCCTCCAGCTGGATCAGCTCGGATTTGGCTTTGGCAAGCGTCTCATAATCGATTTCCTCATCCTGCTCGAGGTCGAAAATTTTTTCCTCGACCGCGCGGATCTTCTGGCCGGTGGCCTCGTACTCCGCGAGCTCTTTGTTTGCGAGGGCCGCGCAGGAGCAGGCCTCATCCAGCAGGTCGATTGCTTTATCCGGCAGAAACCGGTCGGTGATATACCGCTCGGAGAGCCGTGTGCAGCTTCGAAGAATCTCGTCGCTGACGCTTACATGGTGGAATTTTTCATAATTCGGGACGATACCCTTCAGAATCTGAAACGTCTCCTCAAGGGTGGGCTCCTCCACCGTCACCGGCTGGAAACGGCGCTCAAGGGCGGCGTCTTTTTCGATATATTTGCGGTACTCGTCGAAGGTTGTGGCACCGATAACCTGAATTTCCCCCCGGGAGAGGGAAGGCTTCAGGATGTTGGCGGCATTCATGCCGCCCTCGGTGTCGCCGGTGCCGACGAGGTTGTGGATTTCATCAATAAACAGGATGATATTCCCCTCATGCTTGACCTCGTCCACCAGCCCCTTGACGCGGCTTTCAAATTGGCCGCGGAACTGAGTGCCGGCAACCAAAGCGGTCAGGTCGAGCAGCCAGAGCTCCTTCTCCGCGAGCTTCGCGGGGATGTCTCCGGAGGTGATCTTCTGGGCGATGCCCTCGGCGATAGCGGTTTTGCCGACGCCGGGCTCGCCGATCAGGCAGGGATTGTTCTTGGTGCGGCGGTTGAGAATCTGCACGACGCGGTAGATCTCGCGATCCCGGCCGATGATCGGGTCGAAACCGTTCTTCCGCGCCTTTTCCGTCAGATTCTCACAGTAGGCCGGCAGATATTTAAGCTCCGGTTTCTTTTCTTTTTTCTCTTTTTTGGGCGTTTTTTTCTCCTGAGTGGGCGCTTCTCCGGTACCGGTCGGCATGCTCCCGCCGAAAATCCCGTTGAGGAACGGGAAGGACTGCGCCCCGCCGGGCTGAAAATCTTCCTCTTCCCCGTCCTGCATGGCCTCCATCATCTGGTCGCTGATGGCGTCGAGTTCGTCGCCGGAAATGCCCATTTTTTTCATCAAATCGTCGACCGGCTTGATTCCGAGTTCCTTGGCGCACTGAAGGCAAAGGCCCTCGCTTGTCGTCTTGCCGTTCTCATCCAGATGCGTCATGAAAACAACGGCGATTCTCTTTTTGCATCTCGAGCAAAGCATATTATTCATTCCAATCCTCCGATGGAGACATAAAATCGTATTCTCATACTAGGATAACCGAATTTTGTGAATAACGGATTAAAAAACCGTGTGCTTTTTTCAAAAAATCGCATTTTTTTGGAAGATGTGCCGTTTTTTAAAGCCCATTTTTTATATTTTCACCGCGGATTCGCGGCCTTCGCGCGGAAACCGCGCGGCAGGGGCAGCATCCCGTGCCGTCGTGCCGTAAAACTTATCCTATGCAAACCCACTGCATCCTGCGCGAATGGCGCCGCGGGGAAACCCTTTCGGCGAAACAGCGCGGCATCCTGTGCCCATCGCTTGGAATGCCTGCTCTGTGCGGAAGCGGCATGAAAACGCCGCGCCCCCTGCGTATGTATCAGGAATAACCGGCCGCGCGGATTCGTCCTTTGTCCGCGGCGCCGAACAGGATGCGGCATACCGCCCCGGAAAAAGCCGGTGATTCGGTATTGAGCGTCGCCGCCGGCAGGCTGAAAAAAGACAGGATCTTATTCCTTCTTTTTTTCTTTATAAACCATGTAATACCGGTAGGCGGCGTAAAGCATAAAAGCCAGCAGGGCGAAGAAGATGCCGTCGCGGACGGTTTCCGGCAGATTTGGGAAAAAGACAACCAGGAACGCCGCCGTATAATATAGGAATGTGCCGGCCTTCCCATACCATTTTGCGGAGACGACCTGCTTCTTCTCTTTATATATGCGGATGCCGCCCGCAAAGATCAGCACATCCTTCAAAATAAAACCGACAGCGGCCGGCCAGAGCGCCGGGTACCGTATCGCAAGGCAGACCGATACCGTGATCTGCGTCAGTTTATCCGCCAGCGGATCCAGCGCCTTTCCAAGCTCGGTGATCTGGTCAAACTTTCGTGCGATAATGCCGTCCACGACATCCGTAAGCCCCGAAACCAGCAAAACAACCGCCGCAAGATGATAATTCGCTGTCGTTTCCGCTCGAAAATAGACGATCAGGAAAACGGGGATCAACAGCAGGCGGAACCCGGACAAAATGTTCGGGATGCTGAAGATCTCCTTCCCCGCCCGCCTCACTTCAGAATGGGTGCGTCACCGACTATGCCATACACCCATCTAAAAAGATATGTCTTGGAGAGTACTTCATCGGAAAGGAATTCCCATCTTCCCTCCCAGAAAAGCTTTGCGATTTGTACCGCAAAGGCAAAGACACAGACCCGGAATGCACCCTCAATGAGGCCAAGCACAAAGCCGAGGAATCCGTCCGCTCCGCCGAAGACGGCGTTTTGGCGTACCCCGCGCACCCTCTTTTCAATTACATGCAGGAAAAGCAGAAGGAGCAGCATCACCGCGACAAACAGAAGCACCCGGAACACCGGGCGGAGGATCGGCTCGAGCAGATATTGCATCAGCGCATCCGAAAGGGCTTCCCCCGATTCCGTGACGGATTTCAGCATGGTGCCGTCCGCGGCTCCGCTGATCTTAAAAATTAAAAATATAAACGCCGGCAGGCCGGAGAGCGACCCTTCTATATTGGTGACAAAGGCCGCCGATTGCTCGGCGGAAGCTGCGACGCCGGCGATTTGATTCAAAAGAAGCGGCTCTACGACGCTGCTGAGAATGAATTCCGTGCCAATCCGGCAAACAATCACGGAAAGCACGATGGAGGCCATGCCGCCTGTAATCCGGATGAAAGAATCGCTGAATCCGTATTTTGTCCTGCGGATCACCGCCGTCAGGATCAGGATCACGGCGACCGCATCATAGGCGAGGGCCATATAGGTTGCGTTCATGCAGTTCCTCCTGTTCTGTCAGTTTCTCTGCCTGATAAAAGCCCGTCAAACGGGCGCATTCGTTTTCACGGCGCAGAGCGTGCTCCTCGTCAACGCATAGAAGCCGCCGTTTATGAGGGCGATTTTCAGAGCGCCCTGTTCCGCCGACGAATAGGTAAGCATCGAGCCGTCGGTTCCGAACACCGTGAGGTTCCCGGAGCAGTAGACCGCCGCCCGTTTGGCGTCGCAGCAGCAGGCGCTGAGCTTTCCTGCCGCGGAAGCCGATGCCTTTTCCTTCATTTCTTCTCCGAGGAAGACCAATCGGCAGTCTCTTGATCCCGTATATGTATCAAAAATTAAAATTGTTTCACTGCCGCCCGGAGGGCACAGATAGGCCGTCAGGCCGTCATAGCCATAGTAGCCGAGAAGCTTCCCGTCCATATCCACCTCCGCGGCCTGATCGTCGCAAACCACGCGGATACTCTTCTTTCCGGTAAAGGCGATCCCGATGACGGCGGAACCGTCGAAACGGCGCTGCGCCAGTTCTTCGCTGGAATCGACAGTAAAAATATGGACGGTTGAATAAATCTGGCCGCCGGAGGCATAGACGGAAGCCACGGCAATGGTTCTTTCATCCGGCCCGACAGCCGCCGCCACCACATATTCCTCCGCGGGGGACCATGTGAAAATCACGTTGAAATCCAGATCATAAACCATCACCTGCGAGGCGTAGCGCTGGGCGCCGGTCACCACGGTGAGGTATCCGTCTTCGGAAAGGGAGGCGGTGACGATCTCATGATCGTAAGTCTGCTCAAAGAGCACCGCCGTGCGGGTGCGGACCTGCAGCGTGCTGCCGCCGCGGTCATAAATCAGCATCCGCCGACCGGATACCTCCGCGCAGGGGTCGGTCATGCCGTGCTGCTCGTACAGAAGCTCCCTGCCGCCGGTGGAATAGAGATAGACCGCCGTATCGGTCAGAATGCCGATGCTGCCGCCCCAATCAAACATGGAAACGGCGGAATCGCCGGGAAATTCTGCGGGCAGGGTCCCTCCCCCGGAAGTGGAGGAGGCGATCAGGTCTCCCACGATGCCGAGGAGGTCGTTTTCCGCCGTAAAATAGACGCCGACGACGACCAGAAGCGTGACGACAGCCGCCGTAGTCAGACGAAAGAGCCGCTTTGCCGCATATTTTCTTCTGCGTTTTTTATGCGCGGCCTCAAATTCCGAGACCTCTTTTTTGGCCATTCCTTCGTCTCCCTCCCATCAGAACGTGGTGGGTCACTCTTTGTGAAAAGCGGCGGATCTCAGAAGCGCCGTACCGATCGCGGCGGAGAGCACCGCCGCAACCGCCGCTTCCACAAGGCCGCTTCCGGTGACGATCGTCTTGATCGTCGTTAGCAGCGCCTCATAGGCGATATCCTTCACCGCCGCGTAGCTGTGCCCGAAAAAGAAATAGATACCGCCCATGACGAAAATCGTGTTCGTCATGGAGCCGACGAACCCGGCCACCGCGCAGGCGACCGGCCGCTTTGCCTTGAGTTTGATCAGCGCGGAAAAGACAAGCGCCGCAAAAACGCCGATCAGAATGCGCGGCAGCAAAACGACGACGAGCGCCCAAAGGCTGCCCTTTTCGCTGCCGAGCACCGGAACGAACGGGGAAAACACAAAGGAGGAGGCATTCGGCGCGACCGTGTTTTTGATCAGGCTCGTCAGGCCGAAAACGCCGCCCAGAAGCGCGCCCTTCTTCCAACCGAAGAGGATCGCGCCGATGATGACCGGGATATGGATGGTTGTCGCGTTGATCGGCCCCAGCGGAATGTATCCGAGAAACGGCACCACCGACATCACAATGATGACAGCGATAAATAATGCCGTTTCAGAAAGCTCTCTTGTTTTGTTGTTATGTTCCACCGACCGTCCCCCCCTAAATTCTTAAAAATATATTTTATAATTATACTCTTGGAATCTTCATAAATCAAGATGCGGCCGCCGTCCGCATCAGGCGCTCGGTCCGGTCGGCGAGCAGGGCGTGTTCCGGCAACCCGAGACCCGGGTCCTTCTCCAAAAGCTCAGAGGCGGCCTGCTTCGCGAGCTCCAGCAGCTTCATATCCTTCGCCATATCCGCCATTTTGAGCGTCGGCAGGCCGTGCTGCCGGAATCCGAAAAAGTCGCCTGGGCCCCGCATCCGCAGATCCTGCTCCGCGATCCGGAATCCATCGGAAATCGAAGCCAGCAGCTTCAGGCGTTCCCTCGTCTCTGCGTTCCTGCTCCCGGAGACGAGGATGCAGTAGCTCTGCTCCGTACCCCTGCCGACGCGGCCCCGGAGCTGATGGAGCTGGGAAAGCCCGAAGCGGTCGGCATCCTCGATCAGCATGACCACCGCATTCGGCACATCCACGCCGACCTCGACGACCGTTGTGGAAACCAATACCTGAAGCCGGTTCTCGGTGAAGGCCCGCATCACACGTTCCTTTTCACCCGGTTTCATCTTTCCGTGCAGCAGGCCGACGTTGCAGCCGGCGAGCTCCTGCCCGGTCAGCCGCTCCGCAAGATCCGCGGCGGCGGTCAGATTGAGGTTCTCCTCATCCTGCTCGATCAACGGGCAGACGATATAACTCTGCATGCCCCTATCGGCATATTTGCGGATAAAGCTCATCGCGCGCGGCAGAAGATCCGGCTCGATGAGGTAGGTTTTGACCGGAAGGCGGTTTTTCGGCATTTCGTCGAGCACGGAGACATCGAGGTCGCCGTACATGACGAAAGCGAGCGTCCGCGGAATCGGCGTGGCGGACATCACGATGGCGTGCGGGGATTTTGCCTTCTCCATCAGGGCGAGCCGCTGGCAGACGCCGAAGCGGTGCTGCTCGTCCGTTACGACGAGGCCAAGCTCCCGGAAGGAAACGCCCTCCTGGATCAGCGCGTGGGTGCCGACTGCGATCTGTGCGAGGCCGGAAGCAATGGCGGAGCGAGCGGCCTCCTTTTGCTTTTCCTTCATGGAGCCGGTCAGCAGCGTGACGCCGATGCCGAGCGGCGCGAAGAGCTTTTCCAGCGTTTCGGCGTGCTGGGCGGCAAGGACCTCCGTCGGCGCCATCATCGCGCACTGCAGGCCGCTTTGCACCGCCTCATACATGCAGGCGGCCGCGACCGCCGTCTTGCCGGAACCGACGTCCCCCTGCACGAGCCGATTCATCGGCACCGCTTTGGCCATATCGGCCGTGCACTCGGCAATCACCCGTTTTTGAGCATCCGTCAGCTCAAAGCCGAGCACACTGAAAAACGGCCGCAGGTCGCAGGGCCGAATCGGGATGCCGGACCCCGCGCGGTTTTTTCCTCTCGTGAGCGCGAGCCCGAGCGAAAATTCAAAGAATTCCTCAAAAATCAGCCGCCGTTTCGCCCTCGCCAGCGCGGATGCCGACTCCGGGAAATGGATGCTCCGGATGGCTTCCGCTTTTGAGCACAGAAAATATTCCTTGAGCACGGCCTCGGGCAGCTCGTCGGGGATCTGCTCCCCGCAGGCCTCCAACGCGGCTTTGACGTTTGCGGAGATCATTTTCCCGGAGAGGCCCTCCGTCAGCGGATAACGCGGCAGATAGCCGCTCTCCTCCGCGGAGAAAATCTCCGGCGCGGTCATCTCCCCGCCGGTGAGACGCTTGGAAAACATGCCGTAAAAAATATATTCCTTGCCTACCTCCAGCGACTCGACCGCGTATTTTAGATTGAAAAAGGTCAGCAGCATATCCGCCCGGTCGTCGGCGACGCGGACCTTGAAGACGGAAAGCCCCTTGCGGATGCGCTGCTCTGGCGTCTTTGCGTCCACCGCCGCGCGGATCGCACAGAGCTCGCCCTCCTCCGCATCGGAGATGGATTTCGGCGCGGTGAGGTCGATATAGTCCCGCGGATAGTGTTCCAGCAGGTCCCCGACCGTAAACACGCCCAATCTGCCGTAGAGCGCCGCGCGCTTTTCGCCGACGCCTTTGATGTAGCGAATGTCGGAACCGGGCGTGATCTCCACGGCGATGCCCTCCTTTATAAATTCTCTAATTTTATTCTATCGCAAAGTCCATATAAAGTTAAGAGGAATTTTGTAAACGGGCGCAATTCCGTTTTTTCCGCCCGGCGAAAGGGGGCTTTTGCCCGCATACCGGGGAGAGCCCTCCCGCAGATGAATCGGTTTCATATTCCCGAAAGGGGGAGAGCTTCTTCCGCGGAGATTTTTCCGTCTTGATCGGCGCGGAAAAGTCGTTATAATAGAAAGCAGAACCGTCTCCTTTATCCGACAGATGCTTTTTTTCTCTCATGAAAGGGGCCGCCGCATGGAGATTGAGAAATATAGAATATTCCTTGCCGTTACGGAATCCGGCAGCTTTACCGCGGCGTCAAAAAAGCTCGGGCTCACCCAGTCCGGCGTCAGCCACGCCGTCTCCGGCCTCGAGAAGGAACTGGGCTTTCCGCTGCTGAAACGGAGCCGGGGCGGCGTCCATCCGACCGAAGAGGGGGAAAAACTTCTTCCGGCCATAAAAAACGTGCTGCGCGGCTGCGAAGAGCTGCGCCAGACGGCGGCCGGGATCCGGGGCCTGAGCCTCGGTACGATCCGTGTCGGGGCTTTCACCAGTGTCGCGGCCAGCTGGATGCCCGGCATCATCAACGGATTCCGGGAGCGGTACCCGGCCGTGGAGCTTGAGCTGCTGACCGGGAACCGCCTTGAGGTGAGGAACTGGCTTCAGGATGGTTCCGTGGACACCGGCTTCGTCACGTTGCCCGGCGGGTGCGACGGCGTCTGCATGCCGCTCCGGGCGGAGAGGCTGCTGGCCGTTCTGCCGAAAAACCATCGCTTTGCCGGTTACCCCTACTTCCCGATTTCCGAGCTTCCGAACGAAGATTATATCTCGATCTCCGCTTTCTCCGCCCCATCGGATACCATTCA
Source organism: uncultured Oscillospiraceae bacterium (assembly GCA_964560915.1). Taxonomy (GTDB): domain Bacteria; phylum Bacillota; class Clostridia; order Oscillospirales; family Ruminococcaceae; genus UMGS1668. Next base: position 1,140 of record CAZLMO010000038.1, on the reverse strand, counting down.
GTCCCTCAGCGGGATCAGCGTCAAGCCGGGCGTCAAATACACTGCCGGCGACGCCCATGCCGCCGTCTCCATGGTCCGGAACGGCCTTGGCATCACGATTCTCCCGGAAATGCTGCTGGAGGGCTGCGCCGACGGCATCGAGATCATGGAGCTCGCGCCAAAAGTCAGCTTTATGATCGCCCTTGCCGTGCCGAAGGCCGCCGGTGGATCCCCGCTCGTCCGGAAATTCGCAGATTTCGTCCGGGAATGGCTAAATCGGAAATACAATTCCTAACCGGAAATTTCAGGAATACTTCCGCGGAAATATAATATCCAAAAAGAGTTCCCGCTTCCCCGGGTGAAACGTATTTCGGAAAGAAGGTGAAGGAAAACGGCATTCTTCGACCGGCTGAAAAAAATAGACGAAACCGAACCGCTCCGGCGCATCCGGGAGATCGGCGGCCGTCAGGTGGAAAAGATCCGGAAAATACGGCGTTCCAGGTCCGCGATGTTTGTTTTTTACATGATCCGGCTCATCTGCCGGGCAGGGATCTTTCTGGCCGCTCTCATCGTCTATTTTGTGAATAAAGGCATCCTTGCGGGCCTTGTGACTTCCCATTTTCTCGACGGCTTCGGCCTTCCGCAGGTTTTGTGGATCATTCTGATGTCCGGCATGATCCTTCACCTGCTGCCGAAAACGTTTATCACCATGGGCGGAAAAAAGAGCCGGAAATCGGCCTATGCGATCCCGGAGGAATCCTTCGACGTCGTAGAGCTGCACCGCTTCGTGCAGATCATGAACGTCAAGGCCTGGACCGTCATGCTGATCTGGCTCTGTTTCAACAGCGTCTTCGCCCTGCTCTATCTGCTTGACGTGATCGGCGAGGCCGAGATGGTATTGCTGACGTTTTTCTATTTTCTTTCCGACCTCGTCTGCATGATGGTCTTCTGCCCGTTCCAGTCCTTCATCATGAAAAACCGCTGCTGCGTCAACTGCCGGATCTTCGACTGGGGCCACTTCATGATGTACACCCCGATGCTCTTCATCAAGAGCTTTTTCAGCTGGAGCCTCTTTTTCACCGCCTGCATCGTTTTGATCCGCTGGGAATATACCTATGCGGCCCATCCGGAGCGCTTCTGGCACGGCTCCAACTCCGCGCT
>CAZLMO010000037.1:0-15329 GCA_964560915.1 uncultured Oscillospiraceae bacterium | reverse complement strand
GTCAGCATGAACCTCGACGGCAGCGCCTATACCTCCACCCAGACGCAGGAGCTGACGAACCGCTTCTTCAACATTGTCAACGAGACCTGCGATGAGAACGGCGGCGTGCTGATGACGGACAACGCAAACCTGCGCAGGCTCCGCATCATCTGCCCGGCCGGGCCGGAGAACGCCGTTGTCACTGCACTCTCGGCGCTCGCCCGGATCGACGCCAGCAACGCGAAGAATCTCGTGCAGAACCGGCTTGACGTATTGTTTGTGCTTCACCGCGCCAAGGTCTATTACGGCATCTGCGGTGACGAAAAACGGCTGGTGCCGACCACCGTTTCCGAGGAGCTCGACTTCATCACGGCGCACGAGGATGTCTTCCGCGAGCTCTCCTCGCGCCTGATCGTGACCTCCGCCGCCTACGGCGGCATCGATGCCGCCCACTACTACAACCGCTTCATCGGCTACCCGGCCGAAATCTTCGCCCAGCGCTTCGGCCTTTACGATTTTTACGACTGCTGCTCGCCGGAGGTCACCCGCCGCATCAACGAGACGAAGGATACCTTCGACAAAGCCGTCGAGCTCTACCACAAGGGCCGCTATTATGACGCGAAAAACCTCTTCGCCGTCGTGCTGCGAGAAAACCAGTATGACAACGTCACGCGGCACTACATCTTTAACTGCGAAAAGAAACTTGCGGAGTAACGTTCTACTAACGATCTTCTGAGGAAAGGAGGTGCCGCCCGTGTTTAAGCTTTTGGTATCGGCATTCAAGCGCCTGACCACCGCCATGACCGCCCCGTTCCAGGCGCTGTGGGTCAAGATCCAGCGCTTGTTCAACGTGAACATGATCACGGCGAAACTGATCGCCCCGCTGACCAAAAAGATCAAATCCCTGATCGTGCTGCGGCCGGATTCCTGGAAGGATTACTACAAATTCGGCAGGATCTACGTCTACAAAAAGCTTTTTCTGCTGCTGATCGTCGGCGTCTGCGCGGTCGTCTTTATCGTATGCCGGAACTATCTGCCGGCAGTCGAGCAGGTCGAGGCGGAGGAATCCGTCGTCACCGACGTCACCTACGACTACGACGACATGGAACTTCAGAGTTTTACCGGTACGGCCAATATCCGCGCGGCGGACGGCAGGATCTGCTTCACCGGCGACATCGCAAACGGCGCCGCGACCGGAACGGGTATCCTCTACGACCGCAAAGGCAGGCTCGTCTACAACGGCACGTTCCTCAACAGCGAATACAGCGGCGCCGGAACCGAATATTACCCCTCCGGCAAGATCAAATACAGCGGGGAATTCCTGTCGGATCTCTATAACGGCGAGGGCAAACTCTACGACGAAGACGGCGGGTTACTCTATTCCGGCACCTTCGCGGATGGGCTTTACAGCGGCGCCGGGCAGGAATATGACGGTGAGGGCGCCATGATTTACGACGGCGGCTTCCTCGCCGGGCTCTACCACGGCACGGGCACCAGCTATCTCGGCAGCGGTCTTGTGAGCTATCAGGGCGAATTCTTTCAGGGGCTGCCGCAGGGCTCCGGAAGCCTTTACAGCGTCTCCGGGAAACTCATCTACACGGGCCCCATGTATCAGGGCTATATCAATTACGCCTCCCTGGTCGACGCCACGCTCGCAGATATCGAAACCATGTTTGCCGAAACGCCGGTCATCTACTACTGCGGGAGCGAATGCATCTACGTCTACTCGGAGGCAAAAACTGCCCTCGCGCTCAACTGCTCCGTAAAAATGTATGAGCGGGACAACACGGCGGAAGGGGCCGAAGATTCCTCAAGCTATTTCTTCGTGCCGGGGGATTCCTCCGAAAGCTACACGGGCCAGGAGCCGATCGGCGAGCCCGTCGAGATCGGCGCGGTGAGCGCCGGAGCCTTTGATCTCAGCGCAATGTACCGCAAGCTTGGGTATTCTTCCGAAGACGAGCCGGTTTTCGGCCTCGGGCTTGCGGATTCCGGTTGGTTTGCCGGCGAAACGGATTCGGTCGTGATCGGGGAATCCTCCGGCCAAACCGTGGAATCGGGCTCTTCCCAGGAGGAGACCTCCGAAAGCAGTTCACTGCCGGATTTTGTCGAAAAGACGTACGTTCTTTATTATGAAGTGGACAGCGGCGTCTGGCAGTCCGAGGAGGAGCGCGACAAAACGCTCGTGCAGGTCGGCTCGGTCATCGCCTTTAATGGGGCGGAACCTTCCATCCCGGCGGATGCGAAGGAATACGACAACTCCGAGGCGCCTTCGCTCTCCGACTGCGTCGCCATCGAGATGATCCGCGCCGCGAAGCCGACCTCCTTCTCCAACATCACCTATGAGGAGGATAAGCAGATGCGCCTGCGCATCGAGGTCTCCAGCATCAACTACGCCGGGCTGATCGTCCGGAAGGAATATGTCGCCGACGAGCTGACCTATCTCAAATGCTACCAGTTCGGCGACACGGGAACGCTGATGTATTTTATCATTCGATAGAAGGGGGAGGGAAAATGGCTGATTTTTCGATCATCGCCGATATGAGCGAAGCCGTGCTCAAAAAGCTGCGGGAGGCGCTCTGCCCGGAGGCCATGCAGTCTCCGGAGGCTATCCAGATCGCCGCGCCGACCGACAAGAACGGCGATTTTCAGCTCGGCGTATTTCTTTATGATATCCGGGAGATGAGCGAGTACCGTTCCTCGGCGAAGATCCGCAACGCAAACGGCACAAAAACGCTTCCGCCCAAACCCCTCTCGCTTTTTTACATGCTCTTTCTCAACAGCCGTGCGCAAGTCGCCTCCGGCGCGCAGGCGGAGCAGCGTATTCTTGGAAGGGCCATTCAGGCTCTTTCCGACGATCCTTTCATGGATGTGACCGCCGTACACGCCTTCGACGATCCGGAGGAAGAGGCTGCCGGCATCACTTTCCTCAATCTCAGCTTTGAGGATAAAACGAAAATCTGGCAGGGGCTTTCCACGCCATACCAGGTGGCCCTGTATTTCAGCGTCTCGCCGGTGCTGATCTCCAGCCGCAAGGTCACGCCGTTTAGCCGTGTCATTGCCGCCGAGACCGAGATTGAGCAGCTAAGCCGGTGAGCCTGCCTGCCTTCGGTTTTCGCAATGCTTTTTTCCATGGAAAGAAGGTGATCCAGTGATAATCAAAAACCTGCTGAGTTTCGCGCTGCTGCTGGAAGATGAGTTTTCCGGAAAAACGATCATTGACCAGGGTTTCCGCTTCCTTGTAAACGGGAGGCATGTCGTCCCGATGATAAAACCGGACGGCTTCTATGTATTCACCGGCGTGGATGCCGAGGAATACGACGTGACGGCGAGCTGCGCAGGCTATCGGCCGAGGCGTTTCCGGTTCAGGAGATCCGAGCTGGAGACGCAAAATTGGTATGTCACCGTCAGGCTGTTTCGCCGGCCGGGCAAATATTACCCGGGCAGCGAGTGGCTTACCGGATCGGGGCGCACCCCCGGTTCGTATCTCTGTTTGCCTGCTCCGGAAACTCTATCCTTTTCCGTCCGTTCCATTGAAACGGAGGAGAACGGTGTGACAAAGATAGGGCTTCTTGGCTATAGTGTCAGGAATCTTACAGGGCTCCGGTTTTGTATCGGGAGCGGGGAGACCCTCGAGACCTTCGTGATCCGCAGAAAAATCACAGAGGGCGTTTACCAGATCGACAGGGCGTTCGCGTTTCCGCATCAGGAAGGGGAGCCGGTGGCAAGAGTCTTCACCGCGGTAAGTGGTGAGGATGGTACGTTTTCTATGCCGGTGGAGGCCGGTTTCGTATGCAAAAACCCCGCAAATATTCTGGAAGGAAGGGAGCTGAAATAGTCATAGGCATGCTGATTTGCAACGGCGCGATGCTTCAATGCAGTTTCGGCGTCGCCCCGTCGACCCTGATGGTCCTTCCCGCCAACAAGGTGCTCACGGGAACCCCCACGGCAAACATCATGGATAACAAACCGATAGTCAACATTATGCCCTTCGGAATGTGCTCCAATCCTGCAAACCCGACGGTGGCTTCCGCGACGGCAGCGGCGTTGGGCGTGCTTACCCCGATGCCCTGCGTACCTGCAACCGCAGCGCCGTGGATACCCGGAATCCCCACAGTATTGATAGGCGGGATGCCGGCGGTCGACGATACCTGCAAACTTATGTGCAACTGGGGCGGCGTCATTCAGGTCGTCAGTCCAGGGCAGATGAAAGCTCTAAAGTAAGCAAAAAAATTACAAAGGAGGAGCGGCCTGAAACTGAGAAATCAGGCCCAGACAAACTATGGCAGAATATCTTTCCCCTGGCGTCTATGTGGAAGAATTTGAATCCGGCATGAGGGGCATGGAGGGCGTCTCCACGAGCACCGCCGGCTTTGTGGGCATGGCGGAAAAGGGCGCCGTTATCGGCACCCCGGAATTCATCACCAGTTTTTCCGAATACCACAGAAAGTTCGGCGGCTATCTCTCTGAAAATACCTATGGCGGCAATCGTTTCCTTCCGTATGCGGTGGAATCTTTCTTCAACAACGGCGGCTCCCGTGCCTACATCATGCGTGTCGCTCCGGAGGATGCAAAAGCCGCTTCCGCCGCGATGAGCTCCCTTGTCATCACCGCCAAAAATCCCGGCAAATGGGGCAACGACATCAAAGTTAAGGTCTACGCTTCCAGCAAGGGTAAAACCCAGCTTCTGAAGGCCGAGACCGACGCGATCACCGCCACCACCATTTATACCGCGAAAAATGCCTCTTTCTTCGAGGCCGGCGATGTCGTCGCCCTGATCGACGGCGACCAGACGGTCGTCTATAACCGCGTCACGAAGGTGCAGGGGAACGCCGTCACCTTTGAAAACGAGATCGAGGGTGATTTCGTCGACGCCAACCTGGTTCCGACCAAAACCATTGCCGCCTGCAATGTCGATTTCGACATCCTCTGCGACAACGAGGTGGAGCAGTTTACCGACGTTTCCCTCAACATCGCCTCCACCGATTATATCGGCAGCAAGCTCGGCAAATCCGCGCTGATCGATGTTGAGATCCAGCCGGTCGACGAGATCTGCCCGCCGATGCTTGCGATTGCCGGCGATGCCGAAGCAAAATCCGCGACGTTCTCCCTTGCCGGAGGCCTTGACGGCGACTGCAAGAAGCAGGACGACGGCATCTATATCGGCGGCGGCGACGCCCCGGGCAAACGCACCGGTCTTTCCGCTTTTGAGGAGATCACCAACGTCTCCATTATGGCCATTCCGGGCATCACCTCGCCGGCCGTCCAGCTTGCTCTGGTTTCCCACTGCTCGCTGCTGGCCTCCCGCTTCGCCGTGCTCGATATGCCGCTCGAAGCCGTCAAGCCGGCGGATCTGCTCAAGCACCGTGAAATCGTCGATTCCGACTACGCCGCCATCTATGCGCCGTGGCTCCAGGTCTACGATATGGCCGCGAAGAAACCGACCTACATCCCGCCGTCCGGCGCCGTCATGGGCATCTACGCCCGCAGCGATCAGACCCGCGGCGTTCACAAGGCTCCGGCCAACGAAGTCGTCAACAACTGCCTCGGCCTCTCCTGCCTCTACAACAAAGGCGAGCAGGATGTTCTCAACCCGGCCGGCGTCAACCTGATCCGCGCGCTTCCGGGGCAGGGAATCCGTGTTTGGGGCGGCAGAACCTGCTCCTCCAACAGCCTCTGGAAATATGTCAACGTCCGCAGGCTCTTCATCTATCTCGAAGAGACCATCAAATCCCAGACCAACTGGGCGGTCTTCGAGCCGAACGACGAGGTTCTGTGGCTCCGGGTTCAGCGCACCATTACATCCTTCCTCCGCGATATGTACCGTTCCGGCGCTCTGGTCGGCTCCACCGAGGACGAAGCCTTCTTCGTCAACATCGGCCACGATACCATGACTCAGTCCGATATCCTCAACGGCCGCCTGATCTGCGTGATCGGCGTCGCCCCGAGCCGTCCGGCCGAGTTCGTGATCTTCAGGATCACCCAGTACATGAAGGAGTAATCTTATTTCCGAGCCCAGACCACGGCAATAGGATCTCAGCATAATAGAGTTACGAAAGGAAGGGCCTGAATCATGGCTAATACGTATCCTTATAAAAAATTTAATTACCGCCTCGAGATTGATGCAGTCGACGTGGCGGCTTTCTCCGAGGTTTCCGGATTCGATGCCTCCATCGACGTCATCGAATACAGAGAGGGAACCGAAACCATCAACAGCCCACGCAAGATGCCCGGCCTCACCAAATATGGCAACGTCACGCTGAAGTGGGGTATGTCCGAGAACATGAGCTTCTATGAATGGGTCACCGGCATCGGCGACGGCACCAAGACCAACGAGGACCGCGCCTGCTCCGTCACCATCTATCTCCAGGACGACGCCCACAACGACATCGCCAGCTGGGAGCTCATCAATGCCTGGCCGAGCAAATACACCGCTCCGGATTTCAACGCCACCTCGTCTGAGGTCGCTTTCGAGAGCGTCGAGATTGTATACGAAGAGATGCACCGTCTCCAGTAATCCGATTTCTCCGCGGAGAGTGCCGCATTGGGCACTCTCCGCGGGCACCCCATTTTGATTTAAGCTAAAAATCCATCCGCACAGAATCCACAGAATTTTAAATTTCGCCGGAATTTTCGTTTGTTAAAATGGAAATCCGTCAGGATTTTTATCCGTTACTTTGAGGAGGAGCTCATCATGGAGGAACTATTTGCCACCGAATATGAATTCGACCTGCCCAAAGGGTACCTTGACGGCAGCGGCACGCTGCATAAGCACGGCGTGATGCGCCTTGCGACCGCGGCGGACGAGATCATTCCGCTGCGCGACCCGAGAGTGGTTCAAAATCCGGGCTATCTCACCATCATCCTTCTGGCAAGGGTGATTACGCAGCTGGGGGATCTGCCGCGCATCGATTGCAAAATCATCGAGAAGCTCTACTCTTCCGACCTCGCTTTTCTTCAGAGCATGTATCAGCGCATCAACGCCGTAGAGCCCATCGTCGAAGAGCTCGTCTGTCCCGAGTGCGGACATAAGTTCCGTCAGGAAGTAAATTTTACTTCAGCGGAATAGCGGTCTATCCGGAGGAGGAGCTTTACAAGGAGATGAGCTTTCTCTCCTACTATAATCACTGGGATTATGAGACCGTTATGACGCTGGATCACAGAACGCGCCGGCGCTTCTGCGCAGAAATCTCCGCCATTCATAAACAGCTTAACAATGCCCCGAAAAATATTTTTGAGGGATGAGTATGAATCTTAATTCTATTAAAAAAGCGATTTATAAACCGCAGGCAAACCTGGAAGTGGGCTATAATTTCACGGTCTATTTCGATGCGTTCAAATTCGGCTTTTCCAAGGTCTCCAACATTGAGGATTCCGTGGAGACGGAAACCATCGTGGAAGGCGGCGTCAACGACCGGGTCTATTCCCTCCGCAGGCCGGTTTCCTCGGAGCGCGTCATGGTTTTTGAGCGGGGCAGAGGTTCCAGAGGCATGATTACGATGCTCACGGAACGAAACCTGAAACCGGGCAGCCGTATCACCTGCGATACCTTCATCATCGTTCACGATCAGAACGGCAAGCACGTCCGCGACGTCTTTGCCCTGAGCGGCTGCTACGTCAAGTCGTGGAAACTTTCTGATTTCGACGCCGGCAGCAGCGACGTTCTGGTCGAGACTTTTGAGATCGCTTACGAAAAGGCGGAGTCCGTAGGAATCGCCGCGGCGGTGCTCGGACTGATTACCTAAAAAATCGGTTCCACAGGATTTTGTCGGGAGGTGAAAAGCAATGATCGGCATGGCGACGGATTCTTCCTTCAGCCGGGATATCATTGCGCGCTACACCGGTTTTTCCGACAATCTCTCGGCGGAGGCGGAGATGCTCTACCTCCGGAACCAGGGCCAAATGCCGGCGGAGTCAGCCGAAGAGGTCTATGAGACCAATATTCGGAACGTCACCAACATCAATCAGTACATCACGGAAAACCCGGTTCTGCCGCTGCAGGTCGACCTTCGATTTGTCGGAAAGCTCATCTCCGGCGCGGTGGAAAAAATTGCGGGTATCTATACGAGCGGCGGCGTGATGACGGAGCATCCGGCCGTGCTCAAAACGGAGGGAAAGACCGTCACCGTCAACGAAAAGGAGACAAGGCGGCTCTCTGACCGGCTCCATTCCGCGCAGGGGGACGAGCGTCCTTTGACCGCGGTGCAGGCCGTCACGGACACAAGGAAAAGGGCCGCGGAACCGTCGGTTCCCTATGCGGCCGATTATGTTTACAAGCCGGAGCCGGGTATTAAAGAAACGGCTCGGAAAAGCGAGAAGTTATATTTGTCCGCCGCGGAAAAAGAGCAAAACGCGGCAGAAAAGCATCAAATGGAGCGGCTCCACAAGGAGGAAGAACGCCTCGTGCTCAAGGAGAGAGCGCTTTCGCAGTCCGCCTCCGATTTAGAGCGGAAGAAGGCCGGCTTCCATGAAGAAAAACGGGAGCTTGAGCACGAACAGGAAGCTCTGCGGCGGCAGTTTGCAGGGGAAACCGTTTCCGGGGAAATCTCCGCGGCACGGCAGGCATCTGCCGAAAACGCCAAAATTCATTCCACTGAAGACCAGCAGGAATTCCAAACAAGGGAATTTCCTGATTTTATAGACCGCTCCGGGCATGTCGGCCCGGAAGCGGATCGCCGGACAGAAACGGCGAAAATCTCCTCCGCGAGATCGGACGCACCGGTGCCCGCGGAACCGGAGAACTTTATTTATCCCGAAGCCGCCGAGCGAGGAGAGACCGCAGCCCGGCGGGAGCCGAACCGGGATCATTCATCCGGGGACGAAGCCCGAAACGGCACGGAACGCCGTGAAGCGGAAGCCCATAAAGATTTTGAAAGCAAATTCCCGGCGGAGGGCACGGCCCGCAGACAGGCCGCGCCCACCGCGGAAGCGGAGAATTTTATTTATCCCGAAGCCGCCGAGCGTGGGGAGGCCGCGGCCCGGAGGAAACCAGACAAAGACTTTTCATCCGGGGACGAAGCCCAAAACGGCGCGGAACGCCGGGAAGCGGAACCCCATAAAGATTTTGAAAGCAAATTCCCGGCGGAGGGCACGGCCCGCAGACAGGCCGCGCCCACCGCGGAAGCGGAGAATTTTATTTATCCCGAAGCCGCCGAGCGTGGGGAGGCCGCGGCCCGGAGGAAACCAGACAAAGACTTTTCATCCGGGGACGAAGCCCAAAGCGGCGCGGAACGCCGGGAAGCGGAAGCCCATAAAGATTTTGAAAGCGAATTCCCGGCGGAGGGTATCCCAGCCCGCAGACAGGCCGTGCCCACCGCGGAGGCGGAGAATTTTATTTATCCCGAAGCCGTCGGCCACGAAGAGACCGCGGCCCGGCGGGAGCCGAACCGGGATTTCTCATCCGGGGACGAAGCCCAAAACGGCGCGGCAGTTCGCAGTGCCGGAGCATCCGGCGTGGAACGCCGGGAAGCGGAACTCCATAAAGATTTTGAAAGCGAATTCCCGGCGGAGGGTATCCCAGCCCGCAGACAGGCCACACCCGCCGCGGAAGCAGAGAATTTTATTTATCCCGAAGCCGCCGAGCGCGGGGAGACCGCAGCCCGGAGGAAGCCAAACAAAGACTTTTCGTCCGGGGAGGAAGCCCAAAACGGCGCGGCAGTTCGCAGTGCGGGATTATCCGGCGCGGAACGCCGTGAAGCGGAAGCCCGCAGGGATTTTGAAAGCGAATTCCCTGCGGAAGGCACGACCCGCAGGCAGGCCGCGCCCGCCGAGGAAGCGGCGGATCTTGTTCTGCCGGAAAAGGGAACGGCGGAAGCGAAGCAGGAAGAACCCGCCGCGCCGCCGAAGATCCGATTCCCGGAGAAGACGGCGCAGGAGGCCGCAAGGAGAGCGGAATCGCGCGGGTCTCTGCGGCACGACGAGCCGGAGACCATTCTGAAGGCCCGGCGGCTGGAGCGGGAGGGGGAACCCGCCGCGCCGGTGATCGTCGCAAGAAGGGTGGAAGGGGATTTCACGCCCGCGAGCGTCGTTTACGGACAGCCTGCCTCCGAAGAGCCGGAGAGACGACCGCGGGATTCCGCAAAAAGCCCGCTTTCGGAGAGAACCCCGCCCGACAAATCCACCCGCGCAGACGAATCCGCGCCGAGACGGAACCTGAATTCCGAAGAAACACCGTTTTCATCCGACGGCCGAACAAAATCTGCGGGAAAAAATCCGGAGATTTCGCGCGGCCCGCAGGAAACCCTTCATAGACCGGCGCCGTTTGAACCGGCTAGGATGGATTACGGCGCTTCAGGCAAGGAGGATCAGGTGAGGCCCGACGGAGGAAGGACGGCTTTTTCCGCCCAAGGAATGCCGGAGCCCGGCCATAAAAACGATTTCACCCCTTCTCCGGAGACGGAGAAGGAATTTATAGAAACCACTCCTTCGGCGATCCGAAGAGCAAAGGCGCCGGCGCCTGTGGAGACGGTACTGCCCGCGTCACAGAATCCAGAGCCCTCCGGAGGAAAACCGGAGGCTCCGGGAAGGGAACCGCCCAAACCGCGGGATTCCGGGACGGCGCCGCAGGAATTTTCCCCGGCGGCAAACGACTTATCCCAAAAGATCGCCGCAAAATTCCGCCCGGTATCTATGGAGCAGCGGGCGCCCGGGAGCCGGGCGCTTGTGGGGCAAATCCGCGAGGCGCGTCGGGCGGTCGATTCCACGGGAAATTTCGCTCCGGCCAGCCGAGCCCCGTCGGTTTTAGAGTACGCCCCTGCGGGCCGGGATTCCCTCCCGGAGGAGAATGGGCAGACGCGGAAAACGGAACACTTCAGCGCCTCGGAGCTGGTGCTGGGAAATCGGAGCGTATCCGGCAGCGTAGAAGACAGAATGGCTGCCGCCGGGATCGGAACCGGAACCCGGCCTAAGAAAAAGATCGTCTCCCGGACGGAGGAGCTGCATGAGCATACCGTCAACCGGGCGATCAACACGCCGGCTTCCTCCGGAAAACCACAGCAGGTTTCCCGCGCGGCGGTGGAGGAAGAACTGATGAGCAACACGAGCATCCGCAAGATCGCGGATAAAGTCTATCAGGAGCTGGAATCCAGGCTCCGTTCCGAAAAGATCAGGAGGGGGAAGCTGTAAATGGGAAAGCTCAAGGAAGGCTTCGCAAAGGCCAAGAATTCGGTTTCCGAAAGTATTTTCGGCCCGAAGCTCGAGAAGGCAAAAATCTTTCTGATGAATGAGGATCTGGAGGTGACCGGCGGCCCGATCACCGTCCAGTTTAACCCCTCCGAATACCATCTTTCGAGAGGCATGCGGACGAAGGAGCACCCCGGCATCGGCAAGGACGAGGAACAGCGGAATGTCCGGCCGGTCGCGGGAGGAAAAACCAGTTTCTCCGTAGCCCTCTACTTTGATCTGGAAAAAGATTATGATACCATCAGCCTCAATACGCTGCGGTATTCCCTGACCGGGCCGGCGATGGGTGCTTACCCGGGCAAGGCGGGCACGCTGAGCAGAAGGGGCCTTCCGGATGCGAATAAAGACCCGGAAATGGTCATCAGCAATATCATGGCTCTGACAAAATTTGAGCCGAGCGAGCACAACCCGGAGCGCGTCGAGTTTATCTGGGGCACACTGGATTTTATCGGCGTGGTGGAAAACTGCAGCGCGGAATACACGATGTTTAAGCCGAACGGCAACCCGCTGCGCGTCAAGATCGACCTTTCGATCGCGGGGGAGGAAGCCCAGATCATCAACGGCATCAAACAGCTGCCGTTTTCCTCTCCTGACCGCACCAAGGAGCGCACGCTCCTTGCGGGGGATCAGCTCTGGATGCTTGCGGATCAGGAATACAACGACCCCGCCATGTGGAAGGTGATCGCCGAGTCGAACGACGTGCTCAATCCGAGGAAGCTCGGCAGTACCAAAAATTATATCGTTCCATCCATCAAATAAACGCAGCCCGGCAGGAAGAAGGTGAGCGCCCGTGAGCCTGATGACCTCCAGTACGACGGTCAAGAGCTTAAAAAAGAAATACAGTGAATTTAACGCCCCGACCGTGGAGATTAAGGTAAACGGCACCGACATCCTCACAAAGAAGAAAGGCGTCGTCACGGATCTCTGCGTGGAATTGACGGCGGGATACGAGGCTTCGGGCGCGAGCTTCGACGTGGTTCAGCAGTACGATTCCGAGCAGTCGGATTTCAAAAAGGACGGCCCCGGCCCGAGCCTCGAAGTCGGCGCGAAGGTTGAGATTTCCGTCGGCTACATCGCGCTGGAAAAGATCTTCGGCGGCCTGATTTCCGAAGTCACGCTGCGTTTCGATATGGATGAAGAGCCTACGATCCATGTCGAATGCGTGGACGCGAAGATTGAGATGATGAAGAACCAGCGCGTCGAGGTGCGGCAGGAAAAGGATGTCACAAAGCTGGTAAGCGCCCTGCTCGGCTCCTCGCCGGTTTCCGGCTATCTCGGCTCCAAGGAGATCAAGGTCACCAAGCAGGCTGAAATCCCGCTCCGCATGAATCAGGAGACAGATTACGACTACATCGTCAAGCTTGCAAAATATCTCGGGTGTGAATTCTTCATCGTGGCGGGCACCGTCTATTTTCGGGAGCCACCCTCCTCCGCATCGGCGATCATGACCGTCAACATGCAGGATGAGATCGTTTCCTCCGCGAGCTTCACCATGAGCGGCGCCCAACTGGTGGAGAGCGTCAGCGTTCTGGGCATCGACCCCGCAAAGGATGAGATGATGGAGGGCAAGGCCAAAACCACCGGGAAATATTCCGCGGCAAGCGGCGGCAAACAGATGATCGGCGGCTCCGTTAAGACCTTTGTCGACCCATACGCCAAGACAAAGGCCGACCTGAACGAGCGGGCCAAAACGCTGCTTGCGGATTTTAACGGCGGCTTCGGCAGGCTGGAGATGCGTCTCCAGGGGATTCCGGAGATTGTTCCCGGCCGCAGCATCACGCTCACGGGTTTTGCGGCCGATATGAATAAAACCTTCTACATCACGAAGGTGGTTCACCAACTGGGCGAAGAGGGCTTTGCCACCAACCTGGAAGCGAGGTTAAGCAGCTTATGAACGAGATTGCGGATCTGCTCGGCAACAATTCCGTCGGAAACTCCTTTTTCTCCGGTCTTGGCACGCTCCTGATCGCTAAAATTAAGGATAATTCCAAGGGAGAGATAAAGGGCGCCGTCGATATCACGCTCCTTTCGTATGACAGCGCCGGGAAGGATATCGAGTGCGTGCCGATCCTTCGCCCCTATGCGGGCAAGGATTACGGTTTTTATTACCAGCCGGAGAAAGACGATATCGTTCTGGTCGGATTTGTCGGCAACAACATGCAAAAGCCGGTTGTTCTGGGATGCCTCTATCCGGCCAACGCCGGTTTCGCGGAGGAGAGCTTCGTCAAGGAAAACACCAAGCGCCATTTCAAATTCAAACAGGGCTTTGAATATACGGAAACCGATGAGGATAAGAAGCAGGGCCTCACGATCGCTTCTCCGAAAGGCCTGACGGAGATTATCGAGGATGAGAAGGAGACCATCACCCTCAAAGATAAAAACGGCAAGAATCTTCTTAAAATCGACAGCAAAAACGGCGCCGTGGAGCTGACGGCGGAGAAAAAGATCACATTGAAGGCCGGCCGGTGCACCGTTACGATGGATGGGCAGGGCGGCTCGGTGGAGATCAAGGCGGATAAGATCAGCCTGACCGCCAACCAGCAGGTCGACATCAAGGGCAACTCCGCCGCCAATCTGGGCGGCGCGCAGGTGAAGATCGAGGGGCAGGCCATGGTGGAAGTAAAATCCGGCGCCATGGTTCAGGTGAGCGGAAGCATAATCAAGCTCGGATAGACCGAGGGAACGGGATATTTTGGGAAAGCGGGTGAAACGGATGGCAGATACACGGGATTTTCTTGGCAAAGGGTTTGCCTTTCCGCCGAGTGTGGATAAGGCGACCGGCCGCTTCCGGATGAGCAGGGAGGAAGAGGACATCAGGCAATCCATTTACCTCATTCTCATGACGCGCAAGGGCGAACGCGCGATGGAGCCGGAGTTCGGCTCCTCCGTTCAAAAATATATCTATGAGCTGCCCGACGACGCCTTTTTCCATCTGGTTCAAAACGAAGTGATCGATGCCCTGACCAAATGGGAGCCCCGCATCACGGATATCACGCTTGACATCGATTCCTCCGGCATTGTCGAAGGAAAAGTGATCTTCCGCGTCAGCTACACGGTCCGCTCGACCAACAACCCCAACAACCTGGTATTCCCATATTATCTCTACGAAGGCGTAGGCATCGAATAAGGTGCGGAGGAGGGGAAGGCTTTGTATGACAACTACGGGGGCCATGAAGGGCTGAAGGCTCTGTCCGGTTCCTATGTGCCGGAGTGGCATTTCACAGAGACGGATCCCGACCCCGGCTCCGTGCTCGCCATGCTTATTGACGACATGCGCAGCGAGAGCATCAAGCGCTACGGGGAGATCTTTCATAAACATAAGATCCAGTACCTCAATCTCTTCGACCGCCTGAAAGAGGAACCGGTGGAATCCGCAAAGAGCTATGTGCGGTTCGATCCGGTCGGCGGGCTTGATGAGCCGGTCTTTGTGCCCAAGGGCACCCGCCTGACCGCGCGGGCGGCCGGCGGCGATCAGGAGATGGTCTACGAGACCACCCACGCGATCACCACGACCTCCGCCGAGCTGAAGGCCCTGTATTCGGTCGAAAAAGACTCCGACACCATCATCCTCGTCTTTGGTGAGGCGGATGGCGCCGTGCCGGAAGAGACCGTGTTCCCGGCTTTCGGCCTTGACGGGGAAAACTGCGCGGGCCACCAGCTTTGCTTTCTCTTTTCCCATGCGTTCGACCTTCTGGATCACTTTGAGATCGGCCTGCGCCTTACGCTTCCGGACGATCAGGATGCCGGAATCTTCCGCGAGCTGATGACCGGAGGCCGAGTCTCCTTCTCTTTTTTGGAGCCGGACGACGCCGATCCGGGCCACCCGCGGAAAAAGCCCTTTAACGAAGTCCGCTATGAGGATGGCGTGGTCTACCTGCGCATGGAAAGCTACCAGCCGCAGAAGGTATCCCTCGGCGAAACGGAATGCTATGTGATTATCGCGGATTCCAAAGTCCTCTCCGGCGTGCAGATCTGCGGCGCGGCGCTGCAGTTCGGGCAGGAGGGGTTCGCACCGGAGGAGGTTCTCAGCAGCGGTGTCGCCCAGAATATCGAGCAGTTTCACCCCTTTGGCAGCCCGCCGGAGCTCTTTTCCGCCTGCGAGTTCGAGTGCCCGCAGGTGCTGGCCCGAAAGGGCGCCGACATTTCGATGAAATTTAACCTCGGCTTCGACC
>CAZLMO010000036.1:0-15575 GCA_964560915.1 uncultured Oscillospiraceae bacterium | reverse complement strand
CAGCGTGGAGAACGGCGCTCCCTTTATCAGACGCTTGTCCGGCGTCGTCCAGAGATCGGCCCCTTGGTCGTGGAGATGCGCCAGAATCGCGTCCACATCCTGCTCATACCGTTTTTCAGCCGCCATATCCATACCTTCCTTCGTGCAGAAAAGAAAACGATCTCCGCCGGCACCCGCCGAAAAGCGGGCGGCCCCGAATACGGTTTTTTCCGTTTTTATTTTATCACATTACCCGAAAAAATTCGACTGCCGGCAGCCTTTGTTTTTTTGCCGGATGGGGCGCCGAAAGAGGAAACTTTGCCGCCATGGTAAGACGATTCCTCTTGCAAAAAGCGCAGGGATTTGCTATATTCTGTCTGACACCAAATCCCTGCGGACGGTGTCCGCCTGTGCGCCAAAGAGAGGGGGGATCCGCCATACTTGCCGGAAAATCCGAGAGCCCATCCGACCGGAAACGGATCATCCGCTATCTTGCAACCTTAGCCATCCTCGGCTTTGCCGTCTATTATTTTCTGCCAAGGATCGCCACGCTCGAAAATTCGCTCACGGTCTTACGGTCGATGTCGATATGGATGATCCTTTTGGCGGCGGCGGCCGAGGCGCTCAGCTACGTCGGGAGCGGCTATCTGCTCAAGGCCATCATGGATCTCGGAAAATCCCGCTTCACAGTGTTCCGCGGGGTTCTGATCACGCTCGCCGCTGCCAGCATCGGGCTTGTGATGGGCGGCTGGGTCACCACGGCGGCCACCACCTATTATTGGGTTTCCAAAGAAAAAGCCGCTTCGGAAGAATCCAAACTGACCGGCTTCCTGCCGGCGCTCTATAGCGACATCCTGATGACGCTGCTGACCGGCGCGGGCCTTCTTCATTTGCTCCTTGCCCATGACCTTTCGACCGCCAACACGGTCATATACGGCGCAATCTTTTTTCTCTGGGTGCTGGCGCTTTCCGTGATCGCCTACGGGATGCGCCATCGCGAAAAAATAGAATCCTCCGCTCAAAAAATTTTCAATCTTTACCGGCGCGTCTTCCGGCGTTCCAAAGAGACGACGATCGTCCATGACACGATCGACGATATTTACTCGGGGCTGACGCTCCTCAAAGGGCGCGGCTGGGTCCAGCCAGCGGCCGGCGCGTGCATGTGCCTCGGATCCGATATGCTCGTATTATATCTGCTTTTTATTGCCGCCGGGCATCCGATCGACCTTGTTGTGCTGGTCACAGGCTACAGCATCGCGTTTATTTTGAAAACGATATCCTTTTTTTGTGCCGGGAGGCATCGGCGTGGTCGAGAGCGGCATGGCAGCCGTGTTTACGAGCCTGGGTGTCCCCGCCGGCACCGGCGTGGTGGTGGTTCTGGGATACCGGTTCATTTCCTTTTGGCTGCCAAGCATCCTTGGCTTCGCGGCAAACGCCTGCCTGATTAGAATTTCAAGGAAAAACGGAACCTAATCCCGGCTCTGCTCCTCCGTCGCCTCGGGAATTATTCGTTCGGCCATCCCCTGCCTATCTTTCCAAGAGGTCCTTACTCTCATCCCGGCCCTGCTGTCGACGCTGCTCGTCATCGCTGTTCTTTCCCTCATCACGATGGAGATCGCCAAGCATGATTTCTATCGGTCGGGTCTGAGCCGGGAGGCATAAAGACAAAGGATATGAAATGAGCCGCCGCATGCCTATATTTTACTTGTCGAAAAAAAAGAGCCGCCGCACGACCGGCTCTTTTTTATTTCTATTGACAAAGAGTTATTTGCATGCTACTATTTAATACGCAAACAAGTTGCGTATTCAAAAGCTGAACTGGAGGAAAATTTTTATGTATGAAGACAAAGTGCTGATCTGTGTGGAATGTGGCAAGGAATTCATATGGTCTGCCGGCGAGCAGGAATTCTATGTCGAGCGTGGCTTTCAGAATGAACCGAAGCGCTGCCCGGAGTGCCGGAAATCTCATAAGACGCAGCGAAGCGGCTCTTCCATTGGTGATCGCGTCATGTATGATGCGATATGCGCTCGCTGCGGAAAGCCTTGTAAGGTTCCCTTTAAGCCAAAGGGGGATCGCCCTGTTTACTGCAGCGAATGCTTCGCGGAAATGCAGGCTGAGCAGAATGCTCGATAAGATAACGGTATAAAGGCATCCTGGAAGAATGGCACTTTGTTCTTTTTCGATTCCCGTAAAATGCGAAGCATGCAAAGGCACCGGAAGGGGGCGCGGCCCCAACCGCAATGGATGAAATCTCTTATGCTCCCTTCGCAGACAAGCTTTTTTCAAGTGCGTCTGCTTTGCGTTTGATTTTTCACTCTCTCTTTTCTTATCTATGGCAGCAAAAAGCCGATGGATTTGTCATCCATCGGCTTTTTGCCGTGCAAATTTGCTTCTTATCCCTTGCGGAGAAGTCGTTATCATCATTCAAGATCCGTTTAGGGCAGCGCGTATGAACTGAGCGATAAGGTTGACGGTGTTTTCCAAAGTAAACCATAGAATTCTTTTTCTCTTCCTGACATTGACACGGAGCGACTTGCGGTTTATAATGCAAGCATAGAATGATGGTTCGTTCTATGCTTGAGAGGAGACCCTATTGTGTATAAAACATCAAAGGATACCCAAAAACGGAAGGAAGCCCGGCGGCAGCTGATTCTGGATACCGCCGCCAAAGTATTTGCCGCCAAGGGTTACCACAATACGACGGTAAAAGATATTGTGGATGAGGCGGCTGTTTCCGTAGGCAGTTTCTATTTTTATTTCAAAAGTAAGGAAGATTTGTTTACAGAGCTTTATCTGAATATCGCAAAAATGTTTCAGGTCGGCGCCATGAGCGTTTTGGATGTGGATAACTTTTCGCTGGTAAAAAACTTTACCCGCGTGATGATCGCCACTCTTTGGCTGTATGAGCGAAATCGCGATATCTCCAAGATCATGCTTTTGGAAGCTGCCGCAATCAATCCGGAGTTTGAGAGAGTAAAAACGGCCAGCATGAAGGCATCCGCGCAAACCATGGCGGTATGGTTTGAACGGTTCAAGCTGCATCATGCGGTCTATATTCCGGATGCAAAGGTGGCCGCTCTCCTTTACGAAGGCTCTTTCTACTATCTCGTCAACGATTGGTTGGAAGCGGATGCCTCCCTCCCGCTCACGGATTACGGCTATGCGTTCTGTGTTTATAACCTTCAGGCGCTGAAAATCCCGTTTGAAGAGGATTCGGTAAGACAGTATATCGACGACGTGCTGAAAGAACTTGAAGAATCCCATAAAAAATAAAAGATGCTGTTGCCGCCGGCGAAATTCACAGCCCTATCTGTTATCGCCGCGGTATGCGGCGCGGAGAGATTTTTTCCGAAGCTCACGCCGATCCCATATAAAGAATCCCGGATATGTTGAAGCCGAAATACGGCCGTATTCCTGCGCAAAAGTCTTTTACGGCGGGATTATATGTTTTTAAAGAAATTCATGGAAATGAAAAGAGGTACGGCTCATGGATTCTGTGAAAAGAAAAGAACTAAAAAATGCCTACAAAAACCAGTCTGTCGTAGGCGGCATCTACTGCATTCAGTGCAGCGGCAATCAACGCAGGTGGATAAAATCCACAAATGATCTAAAGAGTCTGCAAAACAGGTTTGAGTTTGGGGTTTCCATGAATTCCTGCCCGGAACCGGCTATGCGTACGGAGTGGGCGGAATATGGGGCGCAGGCATTTTCTTTCACCATTCTTGAAGAATTGGAAAAGAAAGAAACACAAACGGAACGGGAATTTTCGGAAGATATCGGTGTTCTCCTTGAAATATGGCTTGAAAAATACGAGCACGACGCTCTTTGATGAAAGGAATAATCCATGGAGCCAATAATTAAAATTGATCGGTATCTCGACGGTTCAGGAAAAATAACGCAGCTGCCTCAAAAACGGGCGGTGCGATATAAGGTGCTGGAATATCTGGCCGATAAATTCGAGCCGGATTCCGTATATTCGGAGCCGGAGGTCAACGCCGTCTGCAATCAGTGGCATACCTTTGGGGATTACTTTCTGCTGCGGCGAGAACTTGTAGATCAGGGTCTTCTGGGCCGCGAACGGGATGGATCCCGTTATTGGCGTATCCCGGCAAGCCCTTCCGACCCGGTGTGAAGCGGCGCCGGCGGTCATCACACACTATGCAAAATATCCGTCAACATACATTATCCGAAAAAGCAAAAGCCCGTCGACTTAAAATCGACGGGCTTTCCTATGGTGTAAGTGTTTATAGCGATAAGCTGGGAGACCCGCATAAAATAAAGTTTATTTGCATCATGCAGACTCTTTGATAAGAGTTTTTTATCTGAACTGTTGCGGAAACTGTTTCACAAGTCCCTGTGTCATTGCATCGGCCATCATTAACGCCTGCTGCTCAATACCGTCAAAGACGTTGATGCTGTCCCCATATTTTTGGGTCAGGATATCAACGGCTTCGGCCTTCGTCATTGCAAGGTGGTCGTACAGCATTTTCCTCCACTCCTGCGCCGACCAATATGGATTGATCCCGCTCAAGAAGTCCGCAATCTCATCCGCGTTTGCGTACCATCGCTTCTCAGCATCGGCAACTGCGGCGCTGTTGCCGGCTTTTGCCGCCTCGACAAGCTCTGCTGCAATTGTAAGATGGCTTGTGAATAGTTCTGCAAATTTTGCGGCAATGTCTTTCCCATAAAACGGCTTCAATGCCTCTTCAAAATCTTTGGGATTGCGCAGGAGACGATCGGTTACAAGTTCCATATCCGGCAATCCAAAGGCCATGCTGAGAATGAACAGTCTCGTCCAATAGACATGCTGTTCCCACAATAGCCGCATATGGTTGCTCAGCGTCTGTTGCGCCTTGCCGATGCACTCGGGGATGGGCTGTGAGGGCATATGTTGAGATTTATATTTCTGGGGAATACAGATTACCTGCCCAATACACAGATTGTTTTCATTAAGCATGGGATTTGCCGACATGATCGCCTCTGTGGTTATATGAAAGCGCTGCGCAATCAGCCACAAAGAATCTCCGGGACGGATTTTATAGGGACATGTATCGGCGGGGCATAGAGACATATGTATCGCTGCCTTTCCAATAAATATTATATAATATGATTTTTATATGAAGATGTTCCCCGCCATAGATGAAACCCTATAAAAAATCGCTTCTACAGGATGATTTTTCACTTCCTATAGAAACGATTTTGGCGCGGGCGTTCTTCCCGCATTTATTTAAATAAGCCGGTAATATCCATCCTTCTGCGGCAGTCAAGAAAAGGAAGAGCGTCATCCCCCCGCGGTGCGGCAGAACCAAGAAGCAGACGGTTGTGTTATTCTGCCATAAAAGACGCTCACGCTTCTTCTTCCTCTTTCATCGGTACGAGGATCCCTTTATCCGAAGCATGTTTCTTCCATACTCCTATGGCAATTCCAGCGCTGCAGGCTGCAATCACATAAACCGCGCATAAAACGACCCAGACATTTGAAATGTAGCGCGACAGAATGACGGCAGCCGCGTCGACAAACGCATGCAGAATAAGCGCAAGGGGATAGAACCAGAAGCGTCTTCCTCCGTCCTTCGCGGCAAACCAAACGAGAACCGAAAAGGAAATTTGAAGGACTACGGCCGCGATGCGCTCGACGATGCTCATCAGGAAAACCGCGGGCGCGGTTCCCGCGAGCGCCGCGAATGTGGCGTAGAGTGTCTGCCGTGCCGCCGGGTCCGTGACACCGGCAGTCAGCTTGTCGGTCATTCCGGCGTTCAGCATATAAGCTATATAGATATTCGAAACCATGCTGAAAACAAGAATGTATAACGCCTCAAATCCCCCGTGCCCGGCGCCGTACATCAAGGCGTTTCCATCATTGCCGCGCTTCTTTTTCAGTATGGTTTTAAATGCGGCATAGCGGCCGGTTTCCTCAAAAAGCCCTGCCATCAAACCGCCGTAGATCCCATAAAGCCATATGTTGCTTTTTATTCCCTCTCCAGCGCCTGATGATAAGATAATGCTGTTGATTGCCCCCTCAATAAGCAATGCAAATACGATAAAAACCGCGCATCCGATAAAGAACGGCAGAACATCGGCCTTATATTTTTTTCTGAACACAAGAAACAGAACGACCGGGATCGCGATTCCCATAAGAGCTGAAACCGCCATAAATACGATCGATAACGTCGGTACTGTATCATTCATATTCACATCCTCCTTTCGTTTACTTACTCAGTTAACTGTACGCGGCAATCGTGCCTTTGCCGTCAAAATAGACCAGGTCTCCGTCATCATAATGCCAGATAGCCTGAAAAACGGTCGGCCTTTTCATGCCGTTCTCCTCCCTATACTCATCGCAAACCACGGACCATTTTACCCTTTTGCTCGAGCCGTCGGTTGCAACCGCCGACCTGTCTTCGGTTTCGAAAGACAACATTTCGCCATTTTCATCGAAGGTAAATATACCGCTGACAGATATTCCGTAATCAGTCATCGTTGCTTTCGCATGGAAGTCATCGATTGCTTCCCACTCTATATACTCCTGTAAAGCCGCATTGGGAATAAAGAGGCACTCCGACAGAAAAGTGACCAGGCCGGATTTATCCATATCCCCGCCTGTTTGGTCAAACAGGGTAAACAGTTTTGCCAGCACGCCTTTCATGGAGCCGGATCCGCCTATAAAACAATCCAGCCCTTCAAAGGGAATGCCGTACATTGAGCTGTCTATGTAGGCCGTTCTGTTTGCGCCGTTCACAAAATTATATTGAGTATAATCGATATTTAATGCAGATCTCTCCGGGTCAAGCAAAAAATCGACATTCTGATAAAATATTTTGATATAAGACATTTTCGGCTCGCCGATATATCCGCAATATCTGAAATATCTCTTAACGGGTTCCGGCAGTCCGGCGATGTCGCTCTCCTGAAATACATCTTCCTGATGATCCGCTCCGGAAATTAAATCCCTTACGATCCCATCAAATTCTGTTTTCGTCTTTGAGCCGGGAACCCCGAAAAATATCATGAAGACACCCGCCGCACAGAAAAGAATCCCGATTATAACGAGAATCATCTTCCTACGCCTCCTTTTCATATGGCCCGCCCTCCAAAAGCATTCTTTCTTCCCGTATCGCAACCGCCATGACATCCTGTTCCGGTTTGGTATTTATTCAAGAAAGCCCCTCTTTCCTTTAGGCTGTCGCTTCTCAGTTTTTTATGTAAGTATTTCATAATTGTGCCTCCCGGTTGTTTATATCAGCACGGAGAACAGGTATCCCGTCCCAACCATCAGAACATTACTTACGCTGTGCATCAAGATCGGATAGTAAACACTGCGGCTCTCCTGATAGGCCAAGCCCTGCACGGTGCCTATCGCAAAAGCGTAGACCAGTTGAGAAATATTCGCATCCACAGTAAAAGGAGATAAAGACCATTTTATATGCGCGATCGAGAACAGGAGGGAAGCTAAAACGACTTCCCATGTAATACTCCCTTTTAGCCTTACGCTCTTTCCAAGCACATGGATCAGCACCGTAACAGGCAGCGCGCGGTACAGGATTTCTTCGGCGGGTCCGCTCAAAAGCAGCTGAAAGCCCAGCGTTCCGAGAACATTTCTTGTGTTCAGCGCGAAATCATAGGTCAGGGGCCGGCCGTTTATACGCATAGAAATATGGTAGATAAGCGATATCACCGTCAAAACGGCGGCGAAAATAATAAAATATCGCATTCCCTTCTTTCGGTCCCCAAACTGAAAACCGAAATTGTCTCTCAGCAGCCTGCTTGATACCGCGACAACAACCAGTCCGATGAGCAGCATCACGATATGATGCACGGATTGCCAGGCAAACACATTGTTCGGGTCAATTTTCTCATAGGAGAATGTATCGGCAATCGCTCCTCCGGCCTTGCCGGCAAATTCCTGAATAAAAAGCAGCGCCATAACCGCAAGAAGGACATAACACAGTTTGTCAAGCTTACGAAATCCGCACTTCCCCATTTTGACTTTGATCTCTCCTTTCCCATACCCGTTTGTCAACCCCTAAGGGCCGATTTTTGATACTTGAAGTTTCCCCGGCGGCGGATCGGCGCTCTCCTTGATATCGCCGAGGATGGTGAAGGAAAAACAGGACGTATGCTTCCCCGATTTGAACGAGCAGCTCCACGTCATCGGGATAGGAGCCTGTTCGCACCATATCCTCCGGCGCTTCCATAAACGGTGTGGTATACGCCCCGAATCCTGCCGGTTACTCGCCCTCTGCTGCTTCAATCGTGGTGACGAAGAGAAAAGAGGTAAGAATATAGAAACGGTATGACGATCAGGCAGGCGGCGATTGCAACCGTCAGGTACGGGATCTCCAGGAACGCGTTGATTACGATTGAAATACCGCCGACGACCCATACAAATCCCGAGAATCTGTGGGTATGGTTCCAGTTTTCTTCGTCATCCAGCGTCCAGGGAAGCTTGATGCCGATCGTGTAATTCCTTTTGCATTTCGGCAGATAGTTTCCGCTTATCACAACCACAAGGCCGACCATTGCGGTAACAATCATGGCAATCGGCACCTTTTTTCCCATTGCCATAAATAAAGTGATCGGCATAACGACCAGCGAAACGACGGGGACGAGCCATTTGGCAAGCGTTCGCAGCGAAGCGGCGGAATTTTTCACTTTTGGGTCCGCCGTCATACGAAAATGCGAATACAGGTTTATTGCCGCCAGCAACAGCGGCAGACCGAATGCCGCCAAAGCCTTCGGCAAATAGTTATCGGGGTTGCCGGCGCCGTCAAAATGAACGGCAACCTGATTCGGCAGATTGTTGTAGAGCAGGGCCGATAATACGATCGGCAAAAGGCATAAAATCGTGGAAATAACGGCTGCTTTATTTTTCATCATCTTTCCCTCCGAACTGTGAGACCCACAGCATGATTTCTTCAAAGACAGAAGCATTCAGTTCATAATAAACAAAGTTCTTATATTTGCTTTCGGTGACAAGCCCCGCTTTTTTTAGCTGAGATAAGTGGTAAGAAATCGTTGCACCGGATATATCAAAAGCATTCGCGATTTCGCCTGCGGATAATTTGCCTGCGCGCAGCATAACCAGAATCTCTCGCCGCACCGGGTCGGAAAGGGCTTTGAATGTT
This sequence comes from uncultured Oscillospiraceae bacterium, assembly GCA_964560915.1. GTDB lineage: Bacteria > Bacillota > Clostridia > Oscillospirales > Ruminococcaceae > UMGS1668. The sequence goes on along the minus strand of CAZLMO010000036.1, from coordinate 6,470 downwards.
TCAGGAAATCCCAAACAGCACCCCTCGCATCCTATTTTTATTTTTTTCTAAATAGATACTAACTGCTCCTCATAAAAAAGTCAATAGCTATTTTGATATTTTTAAAAATAGCTGTTGACTTTCCGTTCATTTGAGTGATAAATCACGCTTTTTAAATCTCTCGTAATTATCATTATGTTCTCTTTCTTCCATATGGATGGCATAGATGAGAGGATTGCGGCTACGGATCATGTCAATCATAAAGAGGCTCCCCATTTCACATAAGAAATCAGTTTAAGCGGATGGCATTCCGTGGCTGCTCTTCAGAATATCTATCCGCGCACAACGTCTGAGCAAGCAAGGGAAATCGGTAAGCTTGTAGACAAGCAATTTGAAAAAATGGGGTCGCCTGCGGTGCCGCAAAAAAATAATAGAGCCAAACGCCGCATAATTAAGCGAAGTTCGGCTCTGTTCCATGTATCATTTGCTCAATACAGATGGCAGGCTTTCGGCGCGGGCATATACAAAAACGGCTCCCCACATTGTGAGGAGCGCGAATTGTTTGCAGGCTCAGTCTGCTGGAGCGGATAACGGGAATCGAACCCGCCTATCCGGCTTGGGAAGCCGGTGTTCTACCAATGAACTATATCCGCGGTTTCCCGTATATTATGCACGAATCAGGCGAAATTGTCAAGCTTGAATGCTGACGAAATCTTCGGTTCCCTTATGGCAAAGAAGCATGCCGTTCCAGTCGCAGAACACCCGGTCGCCCCGCTTGAGCGCGCCGGAAAGGATCTGTTCCGAAAGCGGATCTTCCACATTGTCTCGGAGAAATTTTTTCATTGGGCGGGCGCCGCTTTCTTTTTCGGAGCAGAGCTTCGCCATCGCCTCAATAAGATTGGGCGAAAAGGCCGCGTCGATGCCGGAGGCGGAGAGGCGTTCGCGGAGACTGGCGAGCATCTTGTGCGCAATCTGTTCCGCGACGCGGTAGCCGAGTTTGTCAAACGGCACGACCTCGTCGAGACGATTCAGAAATTCCGGGCGGAATGCGGCCCGAAGCTCGGTCATCACGGCCGGCCTTATGGAATCCGGGACCGTTCCCGCTTTATTCGTCACGGAAAACCCCATGCTGCCGGAATTGAGGATTGCCTTCGCGCCGATGTTGGAGGTCAGGATGATTACGCAATTGCGGAAATCCACCTTTCGTCCGTGGGAATCGGTGAGGCGCCCCTCGTCGAGCAGCTGCAGCAGCAGATTGAGCACATCCGGATGCGCCTTTTCGATCTCATCAAACAGGACGACCGAATAGGGCCGCCGCCGGATCTTTTCCGTCAGGCCGCCCGCATCCTCATAGCCGACATATCCCGGCGGTGAGCCGATCAGCTTCGCCACCGAGCCCGGCTCCGCGTATTCCGTCATGTCGAGCGAGATCAGGGATTCCTCCGTTCCGAAAAGCGCCTCCGCGAGTGCCTTTGTCAGTTCCGTTTTGCCGACCCCCGCCGGCCCGACAAAGAGAAACGAACCGATGGGGCGCTTCGGCTCGCGCAGACCCGCTCGGTTTCTGCGGATGGATCTCGCCACGGCGGAGACGGCCCTCTCCTGCCCGGCCACGCGGCGGTGCAGGGTCTCTTCCAGCCTCATGAGCATAGCGCTTTCATCCTCGGTGAAACGGCCGGCGTCGATCCCCGTGCTTAGGGAAAGCACCGCCGCAATGTCTTCCGCCGTCACTTCCGGCAAACAGCCGCTCTCCTCGCGGCAGGACTTCATTCCCGCACGGGAACAGGCTTCGTCCATCAGGTCGATGGCCTTATCCGGAAGCCGGTGCTCCGGCAGATACCGGATGGAGAGCCGCACCGCCGCCTCCACCGCCCCCCGAGTCACGCACACATGGTGAAAATTCTCGTAGCGTTCTTTCAGCCCGTTGAGGATCGAGACGGCTGCCGCCTCGTCCGGTTCCGGGACCATTACGCTCTGGAAGCGCCGCTCGAGGGCCTGATCTTTTTCAATGAAACGCCGATACTCTTCCGTGGTGGTGGCGCCGATCATCTGGAATTCCCCTCGGGCAAGCTGCGGTTTGAGAAGGTTGGAGGCATCCACCGCTCCTTCCGCGGCGCCCGCCCCAATCAACATATGAATCTCATCGATAAAAATAACGACATTCCCCGCGTGCACGACCTCATCCATGACGGATTTCATGCGTTCCTCGAAATCGCCGCGGTACTTTGCGCCTGCGACCATCAGCGGCAGATCCAGCGCGATCACCCGCTTCTGGCGGAGGACCTCCGGCACATCGCCGGCAATGATTCTCTGGGCCAGCCCCTCCGCAATCGCCGTCTTGCCGACCCCGGCATCCCCGATCAGACAGGGGTTGTTTTTCATCCGCCGGGCAAGGATCTGGATCACCCGGGCGAGCTCCTTTTCCCTGCCGATCACCGGATCAAGCCGGCGTTCCTTCGCGAGCCGCGTGAGGTCCCGGCCGAATTTGTCAAGGCTCGGAGTTCGGGTTTGTTTTTGCTGTTTGCGGGATTGGTACTCCGTGACCTCCGCCGTGATGCCGCTGAGCTCCCGCAAAAGGTCTTCCAGATCGCAGTCGCTCTGCTTCAAAAAGCGGAAGGCATAACTGTCCTGTTCCTTGAGTATTGCAAGGAGAATCTGCTCCGTATCCGCCTGCAGCAGGCCGGAGAGCTTCGCCTCCATCAGCGCGTTCTCCAGAATGCGGCGCGCCTTCGGCGTAAAATTCTCCGGGGTCAGTTCCGTCCGGGAGCCTCGCCCGACCGTCTCCAGCAGCTTTGCGGTGATGATCTCGCAGCTTGCCCCGCTTTTCCGCATCTGCGCGTAAACCATGATGCTGCCCTCCCGCAGCAATCCGCAGAGCAAATGCTCGCTGCCGACATAGGTGTGGCCCAGCGAGGATGCCAGTGCGATGGCCGCGTTGACGGCGTTGTTGGCTTTTTGGGTAAATCCGGTAAATTTAAACATGAGATCCTCCGCATACGTATTCCTGTTTCCGTAGTTAATATTGGTTTGACACCGTTCATTATACGACAAACCCGTTCCTACTTTTTGGAAATAACGAATAACCCAAAAAAGGCAGCACCCCGCTGCCTCTCTCATTTTGATAAATTTTATTCCGGCAAACCGGACAGAACCTTTTTGAGCATTCTTTCGACCTTCTCGAAATCCATATTCGGAACATAATATTGTTCCAGACGGTCGTGCTCATCTCTCGCCTCTTTCATGCATGCGGAAGCTTCCCGGATCAACTCCGTGGCGGCCCGCAGGGTGAAGCGAATGCGGAATTTATGCTCGGCAAGGTGCTCCTTGTTGGTGAAGCGCCGCGCATGAATCACGCGGTAGGGTGTGACTTCCGGCTGGTGGCGTTTGTTGGAGGTCAAAAAGGCAAGGCTCAGCTCCGGGATCAGAATATGTTCGTATTTGCTGTCCGGGAAAAGCGTACAGCGGCAGGAGACGATATTGAGGCCGGCATCCAGCGCAAACCTGCGTACCGCCGCCATAAACAGTTTCGAGACGGCGCCGCACTCATCTTCGATGATATAGATTTTTCGGCAGAGCAAACGCACAGTACTGCTCCAGAGCCAGACGCCCTCCGCCGTCACGGCGCTGAGGAAACGCTGTTCTTCCTTTCCGGGGCCGGGACGTTTTTTCCGCGAAAATTCCGAAGCGCAGATCCTCGCCGCACAGGCAATCACCTTTTCCTGCGAAATGCAGGTATTCGCAATGGCCATGACCTCTCCCATCAAATCCCCGGCTGCGGCCAGATAGCTCATAGCCCGCGTCTGCAGCGCGTGGCATGCCCGGAATTCGCCGATGATCTCCGCTTTGGATTCCTTCAGTGCATGTTCATCCCAGCAGTTGCCCAGCGGAACCAGCGTCTCGCAGGCGCCCGGGTACTGGGGCTCCATCATATGCGGCGGCGTGGCATCCAGCATCGAGACGCCAAGCTCCGGCGCAAGAACACCGTCCAGAGAGCGCAGATCCGAGGAACAATAAATCAGTTCCGGTCTGGCTCCCCTCCGGACCAGCTCCGCCGCAAACGCTTTCATAAATGTAGACTTGCCGGAACCCGGCCCGCCTTTTAATAAATAACAGGCCCGGTCGTTTTCATAATCCGGAACCTGATCGAATCGGGAAACAAATCCCCGGGGCGTATTGGCTCCGAGAAAAAAGCGCGGTAGTTTTTCCGTTTCTGTCACAGGAATTCCTCCTTCCGTCAATTCAGCTTATGCGAAAACGTCCTCCGGCGTCACTTCTCTAATGACAAAAGGGGCAAAACATGATACAATGACCGTATCAAAATTATGTACTTGCCGGCGGTGATGAAAATGAAAAAATGGGCGGCGCTGATCCTCGTACTGGGGATCCTATTTTCCGGCTGTTCCGGCCGGAAAGCCACCGTAGAGGGCTTAAACGAGCTTGGAAAAGACGATTCCGAAGGCGTTGTGGTCACGCCGGATTATGGCGCGGCCGAGGCATCCGGATCCGCCGCGGAGACGGGATCTTTCGCCGCCGCAGAGGAATCCGCCGCCGAAAGCTCCTCCGGGGATGCCTCCGAACCGGGATCCGTTTCAAGCGGGGCCTCGGAGCCGGAATCCTCCGTGCCGCAGACCTCGGGTATCGGAGAGAATTCCTCCGCTCCGGAAACATCGGCCGCCTCCGGTTGGGAAACGACCGACGCCACCGGCTACGCAAAGGATTTCGGTACGCTGATCAACGACCTGCGTACAAGCAACGGCCTCTCTTCTCTTGACTATGTGACGGATCTGGAGGACCCCGCCTCCGTGCGGCTGGCCGAGGTCGAGCAGTCCTTCAGCCACACGAGGCCGGATGGCAGAAACTGCTACACGGTCATGGATGACGCCGGCGTCTCCTATCAGGCCTTTGGAGAAAACCTTGCGCTCAATTATTCCACGGCGCAGGATGTGTTCGATGCCTGGATGAGCTCCCCCGCCCATTATGCGAACATGGTCCGCACGGATTTCACCGGGTACTGCATCCTCACCGAAAGCGCCGGAGGCTCTCAATACTGGGTGCTTCTGCTGGTCGCCTGACCAATATATAGGAAAAGAGCTTCCCCCCGAATGGGAAAGCTCTTTTTTGCTTTGGTCAGAAGGTTTCCTTCCTGCCGGTTTCCGAATCCCGCATGGACCCGACGAAGTCCTGCATTTCCTTCCTGGAGCCGATACCGTGGACCATCGTAATCATGCGTTCCCGTTCCGCATCGGAAAGGGAGGCGAAATGCTTGAGCGCCTTCTGATCCTGTGCCAAAGCCATGCCGAGGCCGAGCGGTACGTCTTCGACCTCTTGATTTTCGCTCATCCTATCTTCACCTCGCCGATAGTTTTACCGGGATAAAAACAATTATGCGCCCGGAAGCGCTTTTCCCCGGCCGGTGCGCTCCGCTAAAAAAGCGATCGGAACGCAGAGCAGGCACCAAAAGACGGAATAAAGCGGGCAGATCTGACCAAGCAAATTCCCGGGTACGGCGGAATAATCCCAGACATGGAGGCGCAGCACCCGGTTGAAGATCAGCCCGAACAGGAGCTCCACGCCGGTTATGGCTCCTCCGCCCGCCGCGGATCTCACCAACAGCGAGAATCCCCGGAGTTTCCGGAACAGACCGGTCAGCAAAACCAGCGACACACCGCCCGCCGCGGCCATGCTCCAGTGGGTTCTGCCGCGCCAGATCATTTCCAGCAGGCAATATCCCACCGCGCCGGAGCAAAAAAGTACAGATTGATTCCTGATTTTTTTCATTTTCAACACCGGGATTAGTTTTTCCGTGCCGACACCGATTATCAGAAAACGAACGCATAAATTTTTTAAGGTTTTCTGAATAGAATTGAGGAAAGATTTAACAGAATAGTAATTGCAGATTTTTTATTTTTCTACTATAATAGAGTAGTAAAGAAAAGGAGATGATATTATGGAAGAGAATATCACAGAATTACAGTCCAAAAAAGCGTTTATCAGCGATATGGACGGCGTTATCTATCACGGCAACCGCATCATTCCGCATGTGGCGGAATTTGTAAAGTGGCTGCAGGAAAACAAAAAGGATTTTTTGTTTTTGACCAATAGTTCGGAGCGTTCTCCGAGAGAGCTTTCTCAAAAGCTGGATCGGATGGGCCTTTGTGTCGACGAGAAGAACTTCTATACCAGCGCGCTCGCGACGGCCTCTTTCCTCAAGAGTCAATGCAATCACGGCTCCGTCTACGTCATCGGTGAGCCCGGCCTGACCTTTGCGCTCTATGAGGCTGGCTTCAGCATGAACGACGTCAACCCGGATTATGTCGTATTCGGCGAGACAAAATCCATCAATTATGAAAAAATCGAGCACGCAGTTAAACTTGTGCAAAACGGTGCGAAGCTCATCGGTACCAACAGCGACCTGACCGAGCCAACCGAGAACGGCATCGTCCCCGCCTGCCGCGCCCTGATTTCGCCGATCGAGCTAACCACCCAAAAGCAGG
>CAZLMO010000035.1:0-15674 GCA_964560915.1 uncultured Oscillospiraceae bacterium | reverse complement strand
CCGCCGGAGGGAAAGCGCTATACGCGGCGCCAGTTGTCGCGCATCCTGATTATCAATATGCTGCGGAATACGCTGCCCCTGCCGGAAATCTGCCGGCTGCTGCGCTCCATCAACGGCCATCTGGATGACGAGAGCGACGATGCCATCGACGACAGCCGGCTCTATCTCTATCTCGTCCGGCTGTGCGGCGACCCGGAGCAGGATGTCGCGGTCCTGACCGCCGACTATACGGAGCCCTTCCCCGGCGCGGCGAAGCGCCTCGAAAAGGTACTGCGCATCATGGAAAAGGCTTACCGCTCTGCGGAGCTTCGCCGGGAAGCGGAAGATCTGATCGCCGGCCTCGGGGACTGACCGGCCCGCTCAAATAGAAATAAGGAAAGAAGGAAAGGTATTTTATGTTTGAAGATGCGTTCGAAAACTTTTTCGACGGCCTTCATGCGCGCAAAAAGTTAATTGTTCGGGGTTTTCTCCTGCTGCTTGTCGCGCTTTTGGCCCTGAGCATCGCGTTTGGTTCCTTTTATCAGCTTCAGGAGGACGAGTACGCCGTCATCACCACCTTTGGCAAACCGAGCCTGGTCAACACGCCGGGGCTGAAATTCAAACTGCCGTTCATTCAGCAGAAAACGATCGTCAGCAAAGCCACGAAGGGCTTTTCGATCGGCTACGACCTCAATACGGATGAGGCCGTCGATGATGAGTCGGTCATGATCTCGGTCGATTTCAACTTTGTGGATGTGGATTTCTACGTGGAATACCGCGTCACCGACCCGATCAAATATCTCTACGGCAGCAGGGACCCGGTGGGAATCCTCCGGATGCTCTGCCAGAGTTACATCCGCGACACCATCGGCCTCTATGAGGTCGACGATATCATCACCACCGGGAAATCCGAGATCCAGGCCTCGATCAAGGAAAAAATCACAAACAGGCTCGAAAAAGAGGATCTCGGCATCGTTCTGGTGAACATTGCCATGCAGGATGCCGTCCCGCCGACCGATGAGGTCCAGCAGGCTTTTAAACAGGTAGAGACCGCCAAGCAGGATGCCGAGACCTCCATCAACAACGCGAACAAATACGCGAGCGAGGTGCTCCCCGCCGCACAGGCCGACGCGGATGAAATCCTTCAGCAGGCCGAAGCCTACAAGGAATCCCGCATCGCCGAGGCACAGGGGCAGACGTCCCGTTTTACCGAGCTCTATGCCGAGTATTCCAAATTCCCGGCCATTACGAAACAGCGCTTGTTCTACGAGACAATTTCCGGGATCTTTCCGGATATGAAAGTCATCATCCTCGGCCAGGACGGCTCCGTCGATACGGTGCTGCCGCTTGACGATTTTGCGTCCATCGAGACCGACACCGCTGCAAAGGAGGCAGACTGATATGGAAGAAGCCACTCGTCCCGCTGCCGCAAAAAAAGGCGGCAGACTCGCGGGAAAAATTCTGATTGTCGTACTGATCTTCGCCGCCGTTATCACGCTTTTTGAGAGCGTTTACATCATCCGGGCGAACGAATACGGCGTCATCCGCCAATTTGGAGCGGTCGTGGAGGTGAAGGATCAGCCGGGCCTCTACTTCAAAACGCCGTTCATCCAGAAGATGAGCACCCTGCCGAACACGGTGCTGCTCTATGATCTTCCGGTCAGCGACCTGATTTCGGCGGATAAATCCTCGCTAATTGCGGATTGTTTCGCCGTCTGGTCCATCGACGACCCCCGTCTTTTCATTGAGACGCTCTCCGGCAACGTCGAGAACGCCGAGGGCCGCATCGACGCCAACGTCTATAATGCCCTTAAGACGGTCATGAGCTCCCTGACACTCGAGCAGATCATCAGCGGGCGCAACGGAGCGGTTGCCGACGCCATTATGGAAAACATCGGCGATTCCTTCGAGAAATACGGCATTTATATGATTGCGGTCGAAACGAAAAAGATCGACCTGCCGGACGACAACAAGAGCGCCGTCTATGCCCGCATGATCAGCGAACGCAACAACATCGCCGCCTCCTATGAAGCGGAAGGCAATGCCGAGGCCAAGCAGATTCGCAACACCGCCGACAAGCAGGTGCAGATCACCCTCGCCGAGGCGCAGGCCCAGGCCGAGATGACAAAAGCCGCCGGTGATGCCGAATATATGCGCATCCTGAGCGAGATCTACGACACCCAAGAAGAGGCTGATTTTTACACCTTTATGATCTCCCTCGACGCGCTCAAGGAATCCATGACCGGCGAGGAAAAGACCCTGATCCTCGACGCCGACAGCCCCATCGCACAACTTTTCTACCAATAAAATATAACCCAAACAGCCGGAGATTTGTTCTCCGGCTGTTTTTTTGCGCGGCGGCAGGAGGAATTTTTCTGCGGAATAGACGGCGAGAAAAATTGTGCCGTCGGGCGGGCCTTCGGGGGAAAATCCGTGTGCGGCAGCATCCCCGCAAAAAAGCGCCCTTTGGGGCCACCCTTCGTAAAACGGTAATATCTATACTTTTTTCATATATCAAACCTATTAAATCCTAACTATCGGCCAATAACAAAAAGTTTCCGTCAAACGAATCGGGAAAGTTTATTCCCACTTGAAAAAGCGTATGGAAATCGTGATACATATCCCGGCAACTGCAATCATCACGATTACCGGAATGAAAACGCTGCCTATCGGAAGCCCAAGCGAAGCGGCTTTGAGGAGTTTTATTCCCTGTGTCAACGGCAGGACATCCGCGACTTTTTGAAGCATGGCAGGCATCACTTCGTAAGGTAGGGTAGCGCCCGAAAAAATAAGCATCGGAAAATACAGCAGGCTGGCGGCAACGCCGGCTATTTTCATATTGGGCGCGATTCCTCCCACCAATAATCCGATGCTGAACATGGACAACATGACCAGTAAGTATGCCCCCAAAAATTGAAGCCATGAGCCATGCAGCTGATAGCCGAAAAACAGTGCCCCCGTCGCGTAAACAAGGATTAGCGAAGCAATCGAATAAAGCGCGTAAATGACGACCTGCACCATCAGGATAAGGGCGGGGCTGATGGGCGTCACCTTGAACCGCTTCAGTATTTTTTTGCTCCGATAATCAGATAGAACGAGGGGCAGCCCCATCACGCCTCCGGCACAAATGGCGATGGCCGATACCGCGCCGAAGGATTGATCCAGAAAGGTGTATTCCGCGCCCTCAAAAGCCGGCTTATTTCCGTAAATTACCCCCAGGATGACTACTATGACGACCGGCATGCATATCGCGAAGATGAACATGTCCATCCCGCGGAGCGACAGTCTGCCTTCCGTTTTAAGAAGCGCCTTAAATGCTCCCATTCTTCTTTTCCCCCTCATCCGTGTACCAAAGATATGCGTCTTCAAATTTTTCATAAGGGCTGGCGGCAACCGCTTCCTGTACTGTTCCGGAAAAAATGGCCTTCCCATTTTTCAGAATCATAATTTTGTTGCACAGAGCTTCCACTTCGTCCATGAAATGAGAGGTGAGCAGGATGGTTAATCCTTTTTGTTTCAGATCCGAAAGGCTCTGCCACACATCCCGCCTTGCCCGTGCGTCCAGCCCGGTTGTCAGCTCGTCTAAAAATACGACTTCGGGATTTGGGATTAAGGCGAGAGCGATGAACAATCGTTGCTTCTGGCCTCCCGAAAGCTCGCTTACCTGGCTTTTATGCTTATCTGAAAGCCCGAATTGCTTAAGAAGGCTCGCATAATTCATGGGATTTTTGTATAGGGAGGCTGTGACCTCACAAAGCTCGGCCACCTGTATTTTATCTTGATAATTGGCTTCCTGAAACTGAACCCCAACTCTCTCAAACAAATTTTTTCGCTCTTTTTGCGGATTCATTCCCAGAATGGATACGGTTCCGCTATCCTGTTTCTTTGTTCCTAAAGTACATTCGATAGTTGTGCTTTTCCCCGCACCGTTTGCGCCCAACAACCCAAATACTTCTCCGCGGCAAATGGAGATATTGACATTCTCTACCGCTTTAACATTGGCATATGACTTGCATAGCCCTTTTACTTCAACCGTTGTTTCCATGCAATTAAATCCCTCCCGCTTTTTCTTTATAGAAAAAAATAACACCGGAACAGAGTCTGGTGTTAAGGTGTAGGGTTTGCCTGAAATTGTTTTTTCATTTTCTCAAGATGACCGAGCATGATCTTTGCGTTCTGTTCCGCGTAATCCAGTGAAGTGAGCAGCTTATCACATACGGATATAATACCGTCATTCTCTTTGGGGGTATCAATCGCCTGCCGAATATCCGCTTTTGGATTTTGGGACAGCGTATTCAGCATTCGTAAAATGGCTGAAAGAGAGTAATTTGCGCAGCGCAGGGAACGTATGATTTTCAGCCGCCGAATATCTTCATCGCTATAAACGCGATAGCCATTTTGCTTTCGCTTTACCGTCAACAGGCCGTTCATTTCCCAATTTCTTAAAGCATCCATCGATATCTGTAAAAACTCAGCCGCTTCTTTTCTCGTTAAAAACGCCGTATCTATTTCTTGACTGTCCCCCGACAACAACTTTTCGGTAATCGCTATGGCTTCTTCCGCATTTCCTTGCTCATCTTCTATATGCTGCATATAGCGCTTCGTCAAATGAATTGCTTTATCAAAGTCCCCGAGGGCCGAGGTCTTAATAATAGCAATCGCTTGCTTTCTCAGCCCGTTTTGCAGGACTTCAACTTTTAAAGCAATTCTTGCCAATTTAATTTGCTCCATATGAAAATCCGTAAAGACACGATACCCGTTTTCTTTACGCTCCGGTTTAGGAATCAGTTCAAGCTTTTCATAAAGCCGTACCGTATTCGGATGGATTCCCATGCGATATGCAATTTCAGATGTTTTGTAAGTATTCATTTTATCGCCACCATTCTATTGCATCATAATACCACCCTGTCAAAGTCTGGTGTTATAATGGAGAGTTTTTATTGTAACTCATCAAAATAAAAAACGCAAGCATGTGAAAACCAAGGGTTACTCTATAAAATAAAAGCAATCATATCGTTCAAAATGAACGATATGATTGCTTTCCGGATATTTGCCTGGCAACCGCTCATAAACAGGTTGGATTTTATACCGTCTTATGCCGGGCGGCTTTTCGGGGCGTTTTTTTATAAGCACAATTATTCTTTTTTGAGCACGGCTTACACGTTGCCGAGCATGACGGTGCCGAGGCTTTTGCGCGCGACGGCGGCGAGCTCCCGCATCCGGTCCACGTCGGTAGGGCGGCGGTCCTCGTACTTGTACTGCGGGAAGAAGCGGGTGATGTGGAGCGGAATGTCCTCATCAATGGAAGCAATCCATGCGGCCTCCGCCGCCATCTCCTCCGGGGAGTCGTTCTCGCCGGGGATGATGAGCGTGGTCAGCTCGACATGGGCGCTCTCGTCCGCAATCTTAATAAAGGTTTTCACGGTCTCCAGATCGCCGCCGAGCTTTTTATAATATTCCTCTGTGAAGCCTTTGAGGTCGACGTTGAAAGCATCGATATCGGGAAGCACCTCTCGCAGGATCTTCGGCGCGACGGAACCGTTCGTAACGACCGCGTTGACCATGCCCTTCTCCCGAACAAGCCGCGCGGTGTCGCGCACGAATTCCCAGCCGATCATCGGCTCGTTGTAGGTGAACGCGACGCCGATGTTGCCGGAGGATTCGCTGTCTTTCGCCAGGTTTGCGATTGTCTCGGGCTTTACCTTCCGGGTCGGGACCTCTCCGCAACGGGCCGTGGAAATCTCATGATTCTGGCAGAAAGGGCAAAACAGGTTGCACCCATAGCTGCCGACCGAGAGAATGCGGCTGCCCGGATGAAAGCGTGCAAAGGGTTTTTTCTCGATCGGGTCGATCGCAAGAGCGGTCAGCTCGCCGTAGTTGAGGCAGATATTTTCGCCATTCTCATTCTTCCGGGCCCCGCAGGCGCCGGTCTGCCCATCTTCAAGATGGCAGTGCCTGAAACAGACGTTACACTCAATCATAGATGATCCTCCCGAATCGTTTGAGCTTCGGAACCACTGTTTCCGGGTGGAAACAGACCTTACACTCACTCATGGCGGACCACCTCAAACCGTTCGAGCTCCGGCACCGTCGTATCCGGCAGGCCGGCCTTTTTCAGTGCAATCTTCACCTGCTGCTCCACCGTGTCGATGCCGTCGAGATTCGGCAGCAGCAGGCCGCGCTTGCCGAATGCAGAGACGATGACGCCGTAGCGCTTCGGGTCGAGCTCCGCCGTGGAACTGATCTTCTCCGGCTCGCTGAGCACGTCGACCGTGCACTCGATATACGGCAGCTCCGCCGGGATGACCGGCATGAAGCGCGGATCTCTGCTGCAGGCGCTGATTGCGTTATAGACGATCTCCTCGGCGATGCAGCTCCGGGTCGGCGCGATCGTGCCGATGCAGCCGCGCAGCTGCCCCTCCTTGTGCAGCGAGACGAAGACACCCGCCGCCTTCTCCTTCATCTCCTGCGGCAGGTCGTCCGGGATTGTGGTCACCTGACGCTTCTGCACCCAGCTCGTGAAGGAGCGCCTCGCCAGACGGACGTAGTCGTCCTCCGTCTCGTGCTTTTTCTCAAGCTCCGCCGTCTGCCGGTCCCGGTAGGCCTGCAGGAAGCGGCGGCTCTCGTCGGGATCCCCCGGCAAATAGGTGCAGACGCCGTACCCGACCCCGAACGGGCCCTCGTGGGAGAGGCGCTCCGCCTTCACGGAGACGCCGTCGAAGCAGCCGGCCATGGCCGTAAACGAGCGGTGCCCGCATTCGGCGGCCCGGCTGCAGAATTTTGCGTCGTACTCCATGAGCTCGCCGAAGGCGGCGGAGGCCATAGTCTCCATAATTTTTTCGTCGTAGACCGGTCCTTCTTCGGCGAATCCGTAGGGGCCCTCCGCCAGCAGCTTGTGGGAGAGGTCGCCGCTTGCGATGACGGCGACGCGCCGGCCAAGGTTTTCCGCCGCCTCCCGAATCAACATGCCGAGGCGGTAGTGCTCGACCAGCGGCAGCCCCGACAGCCCGATCCGCATAAACTGATACGGCAGCCCGCCGCCGCTCGCCTCCCGCAAGAAGTAAAGCGGCACCATGACGCCGTGATCGAGCTCCGGCGGATCGTCGCCGATGGTTCCTGCAAAGACCTTCTCCTCTGCCGCGAGGCCGCAGAGCTCATCCACCAAATCCACGTCGTAGCCGACATTGAAGCGGATCTCCGGCGCGCCGAACTGTGCGAAGCTCCCCCTCGCACCCGCACCCGGATAGATGTGAAACAGATCGGAGTACATCACGCTGTGCGGAGAGGTGACGACGATCGTATCCGGTTTCTGTTCCGCCAGGAATTTCATCGCCTGCCGGTAAGCCGCAACAGTCGAGCTGATTTTCTGTTCCTCTCCCTTGCCGATCTCCGGCAGGATGATCGGGGGATGGGGCACCATAACCGCAGCAACAATGGACATTGCGTTCACCTTCCTTTTTATTGTTTGTGATAGTTATATTTTACCGCAGCCGCAGGGAAATTACAACAAAAGCCCGCCGGCGGCTCTCAAAAGGGCTTCCGGCGGGCAGATTTTTTTGCGGAGATTCCGACGTCTTTCGGCGGAGAAGATGCCTTTCGTGCCGGGCGGAGCCGGATGCTCTGCACGGATCACTTATTGGCTCAAAGCAGGCCGGTGAGACGAGGGAAGTCGGAGAGCCGTCACTTTGCCTCTTTGATCACCGTGATCCCGGCGGAGATCAGGTCGTCGAGCGTGATATTGCCGTTTGCCAGCGCCTCCGCCGCAGTCTCTTCTTTTCCGCTCTCATACGCGACGACGATGTACTGGCTCTTGATGCACGGCAGATAATAGGTGTATGTGTCGTCCTCGGCGATCTTTTCCAGCGCCTGGGCGCAGACCAGATCCTCCGTCAGGGTTCGGTCCGTAATCGTCTTCACCGTCTCCCCGGCGGAGGTCTCTTCGGCCGCGTCACTGGTGTCGGAGACCGTTTCCACTTTGATGACTTTATAAAGCCCATCCGTGTCGCAGCCGAAGAAAAATGCATCCGTGCCGGAAAGCTCGTCGAACATTCTCTTCTCAACGGTGACGATCGCGAGGCCGTTCTGTCTGCCGAAGAAAGAGACCGTGGTCCAGTCGTAGGCCTCGGCGCCGTAGCCCCTGCCTCCGCGGACCAGATAGAGCTTGCCTTCAAACTCAAAGAAATCGAGGCCGAGGCCCTCGCCGACCAGCGACTCATAGGCCGCGTCGGAGAGATACTGCCTCAGATAAGCCTCCGTCTCGGCGGCCGTGGCATAGTTGGAAACGGGGTAGAGGGTGGCATAGGCCGGGTCGATATATTGGCCGTTGTAGGTTCCGTCCGTGCCGGAGATTTCATCTTCCGGCACCAGCGCGGCACAGTCTGTTCCCGCATCGGCGGCCTCCTGCGTCGCATAGAGACGGATATATCCCTTCGTGAAATCCGCGTCCGCGCCGAACGTCTCCTCCATGCAGGAATCGATGACATCCGCCCACGGGGCAAGCTCCGCCTGCAGGCCGGAGACGGTGAAATCCGGTTCGGAGGCGGCACTCTGAAGCGGAAGATAGAGCGTCTCCGCAAGGCCGGTCAGATCGTCCGCCGAGGCGCCCTCCGTCACGCTGACGGAATAAAGCAGGCCCGCGGCCGCGTCATACCAGCAGCAGATGCCCTCGGCATCGTCGTTCCAACTCACGATGGCGGGGCAGGAGGCGATGGCGGCATCTTCGAGGGTATTTTTCCATTCATAATACATGCCGGTGTTGTCGGAAAGTTCCTCCGCCGGCTGGATGCGGCAGCAGATCTCCTTGCCATCCAGTGTAAATGTTACCTGCGCGATGGGATTTTCCCCATCCGCGTCGATGACCGAATAAGCGGCGTCCGAAACGCCTTCCGGCAGGCTGAAGCTGATGCCGAGCGTCTCCAGGATCTCCTCGGCCGTGGAATCCGTGATCGGATTCGGGATCGCATTCCCCCCGTTTTCTGCCGCGCAGGCGCCGAGCGAGAGCACCAGCAGCACGGAAAGCAAAATTGCATAAAATTTCTTCATAAAAGTTTCCTCCGGATTTTTAAAATCGTTGTGAAAAAACGGCTTCATTTGTTAAGTGCCCAAAATCGTGTGTTTTGCTACATCTTCCCGGAAATTTTGGCGCCTTTCGGAAAAACGCGCCGCAGAAACCGACGGGAAAAAAGGCAAAACGGAAGTGCCGTTATTTTGCGGCCCCGCCCCGAACCTGTTTGGCGGAAAAACGCCGTGGAATATTGTTGCGCATTTCGCCGTATTTTTTTCGGAAAAGCACCCCACAAAAAATAAGCAGGGAGGCTGTTTGCAAAAGTATGATATCACAACCGTAGGCGGGTCACTTGGGATAACGGTATCACAGCCTGCCTTGCGGTTCTTGTGTTTATTATACCACATTTTTCCTCCGAAAAGCAGGGGATTCCCTCCCGGGAGCGGCGGAAATCTTTTTTGCAATCCACAGCCGGGTATGATAAAATATTTTTAAACCCGGGAGGCGATGGTCATAAAAACAATCATCATTTACGCCACAAAGACCGGCACCGTCAAACGCTGCGCCGCCCTGCTCGCCGCACGGCTCGGAGCCGAAAATACGGATATGTTCGATATTGCCGACGGTGAACCGGATTATTCCGGCTATGACATGATCGTATTCGGCACGCCGGTACGCATGGGCATGATCGATGGCCGCATCAAACGGATGATCGGACGGCACGCCGACGATCTGAAACAGAGACGCTATGCCGCCTTTACCTGCAACTGCCTGCTGACCAAGGTCTCCGACGCCTTCGTCAAGAATTTTTCGGAGGATTTCATGGAGCATGCGCTGTGCATGGATACCTTCGGCGGCGAATTCGATCCGAATAAGCAGCGCGGCAGCGACAGGCTGATTACAAAAATCATGCAGCTCGCCTCCAAATCGGACCCGTCGCTCCGGCCGCACGGCCACATCATACCGGACAACATCGCAAATTTTGCAAAAGAGATCGGCAGGGAATGAGAAACCGCCCGGCCGGATTTATCGCTTAAATCATGCGGCCGTGTTTCACTTTGCTCCGGCGGTTTCGCCCTCCATTCGGCGGTTTCGTACTTCGTCCGACGGATCCGCCCCGCCACCCGCACGGCCACACCGGATAACATCGCAAATTTCGCAAAAGAGATCGGCAGGGAATGAGAGACCGCCCGGCCTTGTGGAAAATATCATGCGGGAAAATCCCTTGAGCATGCGGAAAGCGTCTGCGCATGAATATAGCGGGGAATGCAGGGATTTTCGAATAGCCTTTGCGGCGTTGGGCCGGTTTCAGGGATCGGGGCGCCTGCCCTCGGCGCTGTTGCCGAAGTTCCGGCCGCAGGTATCTTCCTCCCCCGGAGAAAACAGATTTTGACTTCGCAAAAGCCCGCCGGAAGAAATCTCCGGCGGGCTTTCTTTTTTATTTTTCCGGAATTTATTCTCCGGGCAAGGATCCTCCACCACGCAGCGCCTCATATTTGAGTTTCGTCGCCATACCGCCGCGCAGGTGGCGCTCGGCCCGGTTCCGGTCCAACACTGCGCGCGCCTCCGCGTAGAGCACCGGGTTGAGTTTTCTCAGCCGCTCGCTGACGTCCTTATGTACCGTACTTTTTGATACGCGGAATTCCCGTGCCGCTGCGCGCACGGTCGCGCCCTTCTCGACAATATACTCCGCCAGCAGCACGGCCCGATCCTCCGGTAATCCTTTCATCAGACACACCCCTCCCTAAGCAGGCGAGTGTAAACTTTATGAAAAGATATGAAAAATTATGCCTGACGCCGGCTTCTTCCGTTTTTCCGTGCCGAAGAAGCGCGGCCCGGAAGCTGCCCTTTTCAGTCATAAGGCCGGCCCTTCCTTGGGGGCCGAAGCCGGTAACCGGGGAAAAAAAGAGAATCTTCTCCGCCCCTTTGGCGGGGCACCCACTTTTTTGTTCGCACACCAAAAGGGTCCTGCCGACGGCAGGGCCCTTTTGGCATAATGAGGAAGAAAAAATAGAGAGGGAATCTTTTCGTATGGCCGGATCGGAGATCCGGCATGCAGGATCAGCGTGGGCGTCATGGGCCATCCCGGTTACTCATACCGGGCGGCCTGTTTTATCCGGTGAAGATTATTTTACGAACAGATCGACGAATTGGAAGGTCCGGCAGTCGACCAGCCCTTTGTCGGTCAGTCGAAGATCCGGCAGGCAGGCAAGCGGGATCAGCGCCAACGTCATGAACGGCGAGACGATCCGGCAGCCCATGTCCTCCCAGACCTTTTCCTGATGGGCGACCATGGCGGCGACTTCTTCAGCCGGTTTGTCGTTCATCAGCCCGGCGATCGGCAGCGGCACAAGCCCGAGCACCTTTCCGTCCGCGACCGCGCACATGCCGCCGCCGCATTCCATCAGCGTGTTGGCGGCAAGCGCCATGTCGGCGTCGTTGGTGCCGGTGACCAGCAAGTTGTGCGCATCATGCGCGACGGTCTGGGCAATGGCGCCCCTGGTGATGCCGAGGCCCTTGACAAATCCGAAGCTAAACTTCCCGGTGGCGTGATGGCGCTCAAAGACGAACGTCTTGAGCATGTCGTTTTTCAAATCGGAGGCGACGGCTCCGTCTTCCACTTTCATCTCAACAACCAGCTCTTTATCGCCAACCTTGGCCGGAATAATCTCGATGGCACGGACCTTTACGGTATTGCCGCAGCCCTCCGGCGCTTTGACAACAAAATCGGCGGCGGAGAGTTTTTTTCCGACGTTGACGGTGTGGGTGGCCCACTCCGGATAGGTGAAGGGCACAAGTTCGCTGAGCATTCTGCCGTCCTCCGCGACGACGTCGCCGTCGATCATCGTGCGGGTGACGGTGACACGGGTAAGATCAGAGAGGAATACGATATCGGCGCATTTGCCCGGCGTGATGGAGCCGAGTTCATTATCCATCATATAGCACTGAGCCGGGTTGATCGTGACCATCTGGATAGCCGTGATCGGGCTGAGGCCTTCCTCGATGCCGCGGCGGACAAGGTGGTCGACGTGTCCGACGGAGGCGAGGGTATTCGGATGGGTGTCGTCGGAGATCAGCATCGCGAAGCGGGTGTCTACCTTCGTCTCGGTGATGGCCTTGACGACTTCATGCAGGTCGCGCCATGCGCTGCCCTCGCGGATCTGGGCGTAGCAGCCGCGGCGCATTTTCTCAAGGGCATCCTCCTTGCGGGTGCTCTCGTGGCAGCAGCGGATGCCGGAGGCGATGAACGCGTTGAGGCCGGCGCCGGTCTCCGGAATGGAGTAATGACCAGTGATGGTCTTATCGGCCTTCAGAGTCTCGGCAAGCTCGGCGTGGACATCCGGGTCGCCGCTGAGCACCCCGGGGAAGTTCATCATCTCGCCGAGGGCGACGACGTGATCCCACGTCATCATCTCGCGGATCTCTTCGGGCCCGATGTGGGCGCCGTTGTCTTCAAAATAGGAACCGACCGCCGGCACGCAGCTCGGCGCGGTGACCATGGCCTTGAGCGGGGTGCGTTTGGAATCCTCGATCATCAGGCGGACCCCTTCGATGCCGAGGACGTTGGCAACTTCGTGGTTATCCCAGAAGATGCCGACCGTGCCGTGCGGGATGACGGAGCGGGCATACTCCCCGACGGAGAGCATCGAACTTTCGACATGGATATGCCCATCAAGGAAGCCCGGCGCGACATACTGGCCCGCGGCGTCGATCACCTTCGTGCCCTCGCCGATGCAGTGCCTGGCATCGCCGACCAGAGCGATTCGGCCGCAGCTGACGGCGATATCCATGTGTTCCTGAATCTCTCCGGTGCAGACGTTGACGAGCTTCGCATCCGTGATGACGGTGTCGGCAGGCTTGCGGCCCAGCGCAACGTCGGCCAGGGTGCGGGTGCATTCCCAGAGATTCTGTTTGCAGAAATGATTGATCAAAGTCAGCGCTCCTTTCAATAACGGCACATATTTCCCGAAAAAAGCGGGGTTCCATATGCAAATACCGCGGCCCGCTCCGGGAAGCGGGACCGCGGTATTCCAATTTCAGAGAGAGGAAAATGACAAAAACGGTTTTTCCGTTCCAAAAGTATTGTAACGGCCCCGCACCGGAATTGCAAGAGTTTTTTGTCATTTTCTACAATTTTTATAGATAGGCCTTCTATAATATCTACGCTTTTGTGCCAATGCTGAATTTGTTCCAATTTTTCGCTCTTGTTTTAAAATTCATACAATTTGTTTTATTTGCTAAGGCTTATATTTGTAAATGTTTTTATTCCTGTGTGGATTTCAGCCGTGTCCCGCACACGGGAGGAGCGCCGTTCCGTGCCTGGGGCTGGAAATCCGGGCGGAAAAGAGGTATAATCATCCCACGTTTATTTCTTGAGGAGAACGATCATGGAAAAAAACACCGCCCTTCTGGCGCAGGAATTCGGCCAGAACCCCGTCTATGTGGAAAATATCGTCAAGCTACTTGACGACGGCAACACCGTGCCTTTCATCGCGCGCTATCGCAAGGAGATGCACGGCACGATGGACGATCAGACGATCCGCGCAATCGCCGACCGCCTCGAGTACCTGCGGAGTCTCGACAAGCGCAGGGAAGAAGTCCTTTCGTCGATCGAGAGCCAGGGGAAGCTGACCGATGAACTTTGCAAAGCCGTCGGCGCCGCCGCAACGCTTGCCGCGCTTGAGGATATCTACCGTCCTTATAAGCAAAAGCGCCGCACCCGCGGGACCGTTGCCCGCGAAAAGGGCCTTGAGCCGTTGGCGAAGCTGCTCTTTGCACAGGAGCTCCGGTCCGGCGACCTCAACGCCATCGCCGCGGACTATATCAATGAAGAAAAAGGCGTCGCCTCCGTCGAAGAGGCCCTCGCCGGCGCCGCGGATATCCTTGCGGAAGATATCTCCGACGATGCGGAGATTCGGCGCGCCCTCAAAGACCTGATTTTCAAAAAAGGCTTTCTTGTCTCCAAAGCCGCGACGGAGGAGGATTCGGTTTACCGACTTTATTACGACTTCTCCGAGCCGGTCGGCAGGGCGCAGAGCCACCGTGTGCTCGCGGTCAACCGCGGCGAGAAGGAGAATTTTTTGAAGGCCGGAATCGAAGTTGACCCGGTGCTCGCCATGGGCATCGTCCGGAACCATTGCGTCAGGCCGGGAAGCATCACAAGTGATTTCGTCGCAGCCGCCGCGGAGGATGCGTACCGCCGGCTGATTTTCCCGTCGGTCGAGCGCGAGATCCGCGCCGCGCTGACGGATATGGCCTCCGAGCAGGCGATCCGGATGTTTGCCCTCAACCTGCGGCCCCTGCTGATGCAGCCGCCGGTCCGGAACCGGGTGACGATGGGTTTCGACCCCGCCTACCGCACCGGCTGCAAAATCGCGGTCGTGGACGGAACCGGCAAGGTGCTGGAGACCGGCGTCGTCTATCCCACCCCGCCGCACAACGAGAAGGAGAAGGCAAAGCTAACCCTTTTAAATATGATAAAAAGACACGGCGTCACGGCCATCGCGATCGGAAACGGCACCGCCTCGAAGGAATCGGAAATCTTCATCTCCGAGCTGATCCGCGACCTGCCGGGCGTCGCCTATATGATGGTGAACGAAGCCGGCGCATCGGTCTATTCGGCTTCAAAACTGGGCGCGGAGGAATTCCCGGAATACGACGTCTCGCTGCGCTCCGCCGTCTCGATTGCGCGGAGGCTTCAGGATCCGCTCGCGGAGCTTGTGAAGATCGACCCACAGGCCATCGGCGTCGGCCAGTACCAGCACGACATGCCCCCCGCGAGGCTCGGCGAGGCGCTCGACGGCGTGGTGGAGGACTGCGTCAACGCGGTGGGCGCGGACCTCAACACCGCGTCGCCCTGCCTGCTTGCGAAGGTTGCCGGGCTCTCCTCTGCGGCTGCGAAGAATATCGTCGCCTACCGCGAGGAGAACGGCCCCTTCCCGGACCGCAAAACGCTGCTGAAGGTGCCCAAGATCGGCCCGAAGGCCTTTGAGCAATGCGCCGGCTTCCTGCGCGTACACGACGGGAAAAATATTCTCGACAACACCGGCGTCCACCCCGAATCCTACGCGGCGGCGGCGAAGCTGCTGGAATTCTGCGGCTGCTCGCTCGCGGACGTCTCCGCCGGAAAAGCGGAGAGCCTCCGCAGCCGGGTGGCGCTCGTCGGGGAGGAGAAGGCCTCGGCCTATACCGGAGTGGGTATCCCGACCCTGCGGGATATCGCGGACGACCTGATGAAGCCCGGCAGGGACCCGCGCGACGAGCTGCCGCCGACGATGCTGCGCACCGACGTGATGGGCATGGAGGATCTCCGCCCCGGCATGATTCTGCGCGGCACGGTGCGGAACGTCGTGGATTTCGGCGCATTCGTCGACATCGGCGTGCATCAGGACGGCCTAGTTCATGTTTCCGAGCTCTGCGATCATTTTATCAGGCATCCGTCGGAGGCCGTCAAGGTCGGCGACGTGGTGGATACCATGGTCCTCAGCGTCGATCCGCAAAAGAAACGTATCTCCCTGAGCATCAAGCAGGCAAAACCCGCCCCCGAAGCCCGAAAATAATTTCGCTTATGATGCTCATTCGATTATTTTGCCGAAGCGGCTCCCAAATTCGTTGTTTCGTACATCCCCAAAAATTCGGGGAATCCCTATGAAACAAATTCGCCCGTCGGGAAGGAATTCCCGCCGGGCGA
>CAZLMO010000034.1:12681-15975 GCA_964560915.1 uncultured Oscillospiraceae bacterium | reverse complement strand
CATCCTGCTCGGCAGCTACGCAGGCCTCGATTTCCTGGATTTCTTCTGGTTTCTGGGACGGCCAGGCATGTTCTGGGTCGTGGAAACGGGCGCCCTGCTTACCATCTTTGTTTTACTCTGGCTTTTCCGGAAGGACCGGCAGCGGGTGGATATCTGCGAAGTGACAAAGGTGACCGATTACCTGCCGAGCGCGCTGCTCTCCGGCATGGTGGCGCTGCTGATCTGCGCCTCGTTTTTTCCAGGGAAGCCTGACATCACAAACGGCATCATCTGCATGACGCTTTTTCTCGGCGGAGCGATCGCGGAAGCTTTAAAGGATAAGACAGCCGACCGGATCCTTAAACCGGTCCGCGAAATCGATTATGAGACCATCCTGCTGCTGGCGGGGCTGTTTGTCGTCATTGCCGGCATCACGGAGGCCGGCGTCGTGGATGCAATTGCAGAGCTGTTTGTAAGGCTCGGCGGCGACAATATCTTCATTATTTATACGGTGATCGTCTGGGCAAGCGTTCTCTTCTCCGCCTTTATCGACAACATTCCCTATGTGGCGACCATGCTTCCGGTGGTGCAGGGTATTTCGCTGGCGATGGGCGCAGATCCCTACCTGCTTTATTTCGGGTTGCTGGCCGGTGCGACACTGGGCGGAAACCTGACCCCGATCGGCGCTTCCGCGAACATTGCGGCTATCGGCATTCTGCGGAAAAACGGCTACGAAGTCCCCACCAAAGAGTTTATGCGCGTCGGCGTGCCGTTTTCGCTGACCGCCGTCCTCTCCGGATATGTCGCCATCTGGCTGCTATGGGCCTGAGCATAAATCAAATTAAAACTTCTGATTGAGCGTTGGTTTGCACAGATCCTAAAAAGACCTATTTTCTCCGGAAAAAGGGACGGTTCCATTCGGATCCGTCCCTTTTGTTTTCTGCCGACCGGGCCGCCGCCCGAAAATTTTTTATGATGCAGGCAGCACCGAGACATCGCTGCGGCCGCTGCCGATCGCGTCGAGCACCGCCTGCTCGTCGTTTTCCCAATTGACTTTTGCGTTATTCACGTTGGAAAACGCGGAATTTGCCAGCACATAGGTATTTCCGCTGGAAAAATATACATAGGCGTTATTCCCGACCTTGTATTCCACGCAGGTGGCCTTGGTATGATCGTATGGATCAAGCCAGACGGCCGCGTTGGAGAAGCTCCCGGCATATTCTGCGCCGTTTTCTTCGATGATCGTGGCAAGAACCGCCCTCAGGTTCGTACTTTTGCCCGCGCCCTCCGTCTCCCAGTATCCGTTGAGCTTTCCGCTTGAAAGCACCTCCAGCTTGTACATATTCTGCAGATAAGCCGGCAGCGTCTCGGAAAAATCCATCAGCACAGAATAATGATCCTGAATCGCCCCCTCGGAAATTCCGGTGAAATAGGTTTTGGAACCCTCGTGGCCATGAATGGAGCAGGTGACCGACCCCCCCTCCACGGAGATTACGCCTCCGTCGGGGCAGGTGTAATCCGCAAGGATATCCTCTCCCTCCGCTTCGTAAGCGGCGAGCGCATCCTCCAGCGTATCCAGTTCGTCCGTCATTCTTCTCATGGACAGCAGCGCATACAGGGTCCGCCGGTTGGCGGTGCAGACCGCTTCCCTCGTTTTTTCCATGGCATTTTTATAAACAGGAATGACAATCGCGGCCAGAAGCACAACGACCGCAACGATCACCAGCATCTCCATCAGCGTAAAGCCGCTCTTTTTTTGACCGGCACAGCGCATGCCGTTTTTCACTCCCATCTTTGATATCGAATGAGTAAAACCGCTTTCCCCTTTTTCGGTCGAAGGCGCCTCCCGGCATTTATCTTTTCCGGGAAACGAATATGATCCGCTGGCTCTCCGGGCACGGCGGCAGGAAACTATCCTCATCAAAAATGTCCTCCACGATAAAGCCGCTCTCCTCAAGCATGGAGCGGAGATCCTCCGGCGGCCACGCCCGCTCCGAAAATTCAGAAGTGCTGCGCCGGTAAAGGCCGTACTCATCCTCGTGCTCAAAGAAATCCAGCGTGATATCCACCATGTCCCCTTCCGGGTCGTAGCTGTTGCGCCAGACGCAGAGCGCGCCGTCGTCCTCATAGACGAAGCTGTTGTCTCCGAGGATCTCCCGATGCTTGTAGGGCGTATTCACGTCGAAGATAAAGCAGGCTCCCGGATTGGAAAACAGCGACACCCTCCGGAAAGCCTCCCGCAGCTCTTCCTCGTCAAGAATGTGGTTCAGGCTATCCAACGCGCAGACTACGGCATCGACGGTGCCGTAAAGATCGAGAGCGCGCATCTCCTGGCAAAGCAGAAGCGCCTCGCTTTTTTGTGTGCCCCGCTTTTCCGCGGCGATCGAGAGCATCTCCCAGGAGCCGTCTGCCCCGATCATATCATACCCGAGCTTTTCAAGCTCAAAGGTGAGGCTCCCGGTTCCGCAGGCGAGATCGAGAACCAGTTTCGCTCCCGGCGCATATCGCCGGATCACCGCATCGAAATACCGGGCGCGCGCCGGATAATCCACATTGCCGGTGAAACGATCATAATATGGGGCAAAGCCGGAATAATCGGACATGTAGAACCCCCCACAGAAAAAAGGCTGTTCCGAACAGCCTTTTATTTTTTATTTGTTTCCGCTCCGGGCGGTTATTCCCCGGTCGGGTAAGAACCATCTTCCGAAGGTTCCTTTTCCGCCGACTCGGTGACATTCGGCGCAGGGCCCGCGGCCTCTTTTTCCATCAGCCGCTCGAAAGCGACCGAATATCCGTCGCTGCCATAAATCAGGGAACGGTTGACGCGGCTGATCGTCGCGGTGGATGCACCGGTCTCACTTACGATATCGCTGTAAACCTTATGCTCCGTGAGCATCTTCGCCACGACAATGCGCTGGGAAAGTGCCTTCATCTCCGGCACGGTGCAGAGGTCCTCAAAAAAATTATAGCATTCTTCCCGGGTTCTCAGTGTCAGGACCGCATCAAACAAAAAATCCATGTTGGAATTTTTTAGCTTGTTATTCATTCTAACGCCTCCTGCTTTCATTCAATAAAATTTTAACACTTTAGCTCGTGACAATCAAGATGAGAAAGTAAAAATTCTTTTAAAAATTTCAAAAACTTACGGTTCCGGCCGTCTCCGGGCACCCTTTTACCGTTCCCGACACGCCGTACAAAGAGCAGTGCTCGCGGCGGCGGCCGAAACGATTTTTTATAAAACGGGCAGGCGCCGGGTGGAAATCTTCATGCTGTTTTCCTTTCCATTCCCGGTACGCCGGAAGGAGTGCAGCCCCA
>CAZLMO010000034.1:0-12581 GCA_964560915.1 uncultured Oscillospiraceae bacterium | reverse complement strand
CGCCTGCTCACGGACTTGTTGAACGTCGAGAAGGGCGCAGCCCCATATTCCCCGCGGGCGGCCCGGCCCGCTTTTTTCGTTGTTTCCCATAAAAAAAGCTCCGCAGCACGGCGGCTGCAAAGCTTTTTATAGGACTATTCTTCGTCTTGCACCAGATCGTCAAAGATCGCCTTCAGCTCCTCGATACCCTCCCCGGTCTCCGTGCTGGTAAAAAGCATCGTAACCTGGTCCGCGCAGGGGATCTCCTCCGCAAGCGCCTCGGTGCGTTTCTGCCGCTCCGACTTGTTCAGCTTGTCGCACTTGGTCAATGCGATCACGAAAGGCATCTCGTTGTCGATCAGAAAATTGATCATATCAAGGTCATCCTGCGTCGGCGCATGCCGGCTGTCGATCAGCTGAACCACGAGCCGGATGTCCCGCCCGCTCATCAGATAGCCTTCGACCAGATCGGCCCAGCGTTTTTTTTCGCTGAACGAAACTTTTGCGTACCCATATCCCGGCAAGTCTACAAACTTTACGCCATCCAAGTCAAAGAAATTGACCGTGCCGGTTTTGCCGGGCTGAGAGGACACGCGCGCAAGATTTTTTTGCTCGAAAATTTTATTCATCAGCGAGGATTTCCCGACGTTGGAATGCCCCGCAAATGCGAATTCCACGGCGTTATCCGGCGGAAGTTGTTCCGAAGTCCCATAAGAGGCTTCAAAGGCAGCATTTTTAAAATTCATCGTTCTTCCCTTTTTAAAGCCTACGCATACCATCCGTTCCATGCGCCGCTTCGCTTTTTATGTTTCCATGCCGGCCAAAAAATCCATGGGACCCGGTTGTTCTTATTGGGTGATGGCTGTGCCTACCGGGTTATTCGGGCTGTAACTGAGCACCGGGAGCTGATTCTCAAGCGCCGGAAGCTCTTTGACAACCGTCGGTTCCAGCGGATGCACCAAAGCGGCCTTCAGCACCGTCTCAATGTTTTCGGCCGTGATGAATTCCACGCCGTCCTTCACGATCTGGTCGATCTCCTCGAGATCTGGAAAATTGTCTTCAGGAATAATCACGGTCTTGATTCCCGCGGCATAAGCGGCCATCGTCTTCTCCCTGAGGCCGCCTATGGCGAGCACCCTGCCACGCAGCGTCATCTCACCGGTCATGGCGACCTCCCTGCGGACCGCGGTGCCGGAGAGCGCCGAAATAATCGCCGTGCAGATGGTCACGCCGGCGGAGGGGCCGTCTTTTGGAACCGCGCCTTCCGGGACGTGTATGTGGATATCCTTCGTTTTATAAAAATCGTGATCGATGCCGTATTTTTCCGTACAGGAACGCACGAAGCTGATCGCCGCATGGGCGGATTCCTTCATCACGTCGCCGAGGTTCCCGGTCAACTCCACTTTGCCGGAGCCGTCGAGGATCGCCACCTCAATCTGCATCATCTCACCGCCGACTTCCGTCCAGGCAAGCCCGTTGACGAGGCCGACGGCATTCTCCTTCGGAATGCTTTCAGGCTTAAACTTTTTGACGCCGAGGAAGTCGTGAATGTTTTTATCCGTGACGACAACCTTTTCCGTATCCCCGCCGACGATCTGTTTCGCGGCCTTCCGGCAGAGGGCGGCGATGTTGCGTTCCGTATTGCGGACGCCCGCCTCCCTCGTATAATAGTCGATAACGGCATAGAGCGCCTCATCCGTGACCTTGAATTCCTTCGCCGTAAGCCCATGGCGCCGCATCTGTTTTTTGAGCAGATGGCGTTTGGCGATCTGGAATTTCTCCTCGCGGGTATAGGTCGTCAGGTTGATGACCTCCATACGGTCGAGCAGCGGCTCCGGGATCGCGCTCATGTCGTTTGCCGTCGTGATGAAAAGAATCTTGGAGAGATCGAACGGCACTTCGATGTAGTGATCGCGGAAAGCGACGTTCTGCTCCGGATCCAGCACCTCCAGCATGGCGGAGGCCGGGTCTCCGTGGAAATCGTTTCCCATTTTGTCGATCTCGTCGAGCAAAATCAGCGCATTTTTGCTGCCGGCGAGCTTCACGGCATTCATGATGCGGCCCGGCATGGCGCCGATATACGTCTTTCTGTGGCCGCGGATATCCGATTCATCCTTCATGCCGCCGAGGGAGATTCGGGCGTATTTGCGGCCCATGGTGTTGGCGATGGATTTGGCAATGGAGGTTTTGCCGACGCCGGGCGGCCCAACGAAGCAGAGGATCTGCCCGTTGACATCCGGGGCAAGCTTCCGCACCGCAAGCAGCTCGAGGATCCGTTCCTTGACCTTTCGAAGGCCGTAATGATCCCTGTCCAGCAGCTTTTTCGCCTTTTCCAGATCGATGCGGTCCGTTGTCTCGGTATTCCACGGCAGGTCAATGCAGGTATCCAGATAGTTGCGGATTACGTCGGATTCATGGCTGCCGACCGGCTGTTTGCCCAGACGGTCCGCCTCCTCCAGCAGCTTCTTATGTACCTCTTCGCCGAGGTGCATGGCATTGATCTTATTCCGGTAGACATCCGCTTCCTCCTGAACATTTTCCCCTTCGCCCAGCTCCTCGTTGATGGCCTTGAGCTGCTCGCGAAGATAGTATTCGCGCTGGTTTTGGTCGACCTGATCCTTGACCTTCTCGAAAATGTCGTGCTCAACATTGAGGATGGAATTCTCATTTTCGAGCACGGAGGCAAGCAGCTCCAGCCGCTTGACATAGCTCGATTCCTCAAGGATCGCCTGTTTATCTTCCACCTCAAGGTTCAGGTTCCCGGCCAGATACTCGCCGAGGAAGACCGGATCATCGGTGCCGAGGGTGTTGACGACGATCTCCTTGGGCATCTTGGGAATCAGATAGCAATATTCATTAAAGAGCTCCTTGACGGTGCGCATCAGCGCATCGCAGAGAACGCTCTTTCTCGGGCGGAGGCTGTGCAGCGGATACTCCTGGATTTTCGCCTCAAAATAGGGCTCCTCGGAGACCATTTCGATCAGTCTCGCGCGGTATTTGCCCTCCACAAGGATGCGCATCACGTCGCTGCCGGGTTTAATGACCTGGCGGACCTCCGCCACGACGCCCACATCATAAATCTGGCTCGGCTTCAGATCCTCATCCTTAATATCCTTTTGTGCCGAAAGAAAGACCAGCTGATCCTTCTTCATTGCGTCGTTGAGCGCTGCAATGGATTTTTTACGCCCCACGTCAAAATGCAGGACGACCTTCGGAAACAGCACGATGCCGCGCATGGCGATCATCGGCATGACAACCGGGGGATTTTCCATAATTTTTTCATCCATGTTCGAAACCTCCGTTTCGGGTCGAATTTTGGGAGATGAACAAAGTCCGCTACGACAAACGCATCGCATTTATCATAGCGGACGGTTTTCGTGTATTGTTTTTTGATTTAAAAATCGGCGGCGTCACGGGAAGGATTCGCCGCAATCGTAAGCGGAACGGCCTTCTTCGCCGGGTTGCGTACGATCTCCGGGGCGGCTCCGTCGGTAATGCAGCCGGAACCGATCACCACGATCTCCACCGTCGGATCGGACGGAATCGAGAACATCAGTCCGGAAAGCGTCTCCTCCATGATGGAGCGCAGGCCCCTCGCACCGGTTTTGCGGTCGATAGCCTTCTGCGCAATCACATGGAGCGCGTCATCGGTAAACTGGAGGTCGACGCCGTCAAGGGAAAAGATCTTCTGATATTGTTTGACCAAACTGTTTTTCGGCTCGGTCAGGATGCGCACCAACGCATTGAGATCAAGGTCGTCGAGCGTCGTGGTTACCGGAAGGCGGCCGACCATCTCCGGGATGATGCCGAACTTCACGAGATCGTGCGGCGTGACCTGCCGGAGCAGCGCGGAGGATTCTTTCGACTTGCTGCTCCGCACGGCGGCGCCGAAGCCGAGCGCCGAGCTGGAGATGCGCTTCTCGATGATCGGCAGAATCCCATCGAACGAACCGCCGCAAATAAACAGGATGTTTGTTGTGTCGATCTTGATGAACTCCTGCTGCGGATGCTTTCTTCCGCCCTGCGGCGGGACGTTGGAAACCGTGCCCTCGAGCATTTTGAGCAGTGCCTGCTGCACGCCCTCGCCGCCGACATCCCTCGTGATGGAAGGATTTTCGGATTTGCGGGAAATTTTATCGATCTCGTCGATATAAATGATGCCGCGCTGGGCCGCCTCGATGTTGAAATCCGCGGCTTGGATCAGCCGGAGCAGAACATTTTCCGCATCCTCGCCGACATAGCCGGCCTCGGTGATGGTCGTGGCATCCGCAATCGCAAACGGAACGCCCAGGGTTCGCGCAAGGGTCTGCGCAAGGAGCGTTTTTCCGGTTCCCGTCGGGCCGATCAGCAGGACGTTGCTCTTCTGCAGCTCGACGTCCTCCGTATTCATGCGGGAAAGAATCCTTTTATAATGATTGTAGACCGCGACGCTGAGGGTGATCTTTGCGGCATCCTGACCGATCACATACTCATCCAGAACCGCTTTCAACTCGACGGGTTTCAGGATGGCCGCCGGGTCAATCGTATCTTTCGGACGGCGGCTTTTTCTGGCGCTGGCCAGTTCCTTGCTGTCCTCTTCAATGATCTGACGGCACAACTCGACGCACTCATCGCAGATGCTGACACCGGGGCCGGCAATCATTTTATAAACCATATCCTGCGTCTTGCCGCAGAAGGAGCAACGCAGCATTTTGCTGTGATCGTCTTTTGTTGCCATTTATCACACCTCTTGGCGCTTTGTGATGACACGGTCCACCAAACCGTATGCGAGGGCCTCATCCGCGGACATGAAGTTGTCGCGGTCCGTATCCCGATAAATCACATCCAGCGGCTGGCTGGTCTGCTCGGAAAGCAGACGGTTCAGTCTCTCGCGGATGCGGATAATGTGATCCGCATGAATTTTTACGTCGGAAGCCTGACCCTGTGCGCCGCCGAGCGGCTGATGGATCACAACTTCGCTGTTCGGAAGGGCAAACCGCTTGCCCTTTGCTCCGGAAGAAAGGAGAAACGCGCCCATGGAAGCGGCCATGCCGACGCAGATGGTGGAGACGTCGCATTTGATATACTGCATCGTGTCATAGATCGCCATGCCGGCGGAGATGGAGCCTCCCGGGCTGTTGATATAAAGACTGATATCCTTATCCGGATCCTGCCCCTCCAAATAGAGAAGTTGGGCGACAACCAGACTTGCCGTGGTGTCGTTGACTTCTTCGCAAAGCATCACGATTCTGTCGTTGAGCAGGCGGGAAAAAATATCATAGGAACGCTCGCCGCGGTTGGTCTGCTCAATTACCATCGGGACTAAACTCATTTACCGTACCTCGTTTCTTCAAAGCTTAAAAATGTACCGCCGGCGGGAAATCAGTCGTTATCCATGTCGATGTCGGCTTTTTTCTTTCTGACGCAGCGTTTTTTGGGAACCGGAGCTTCCTCGGCAGCGGCGGTTTCCTCCGCCGTGGCCGGGACCTCCGGAGCCGGTTCAGCCGGGGCCGATTCGGCCGGAGCTTCTTCGGCAGGCGCTGCGGCGGCTTTCTTTTTCGGCGCACGTTTCTTCGGGGCGGGCGCGGCCTCTTCCCCATCCGTAACCTCCGTGATCTTCGCTTGATCGCGGATGAATTTAATGGCCTTTTCAACAAGAAGATCCTGTTTCAGCTCCCCGGCCGGAACGACACTGTGGATTTCCTCTTCCTTCATGCCGTACTTTTCCGCCAGTTTTTTATATTCCTCATCATATTCTTCATCGGTGACATCCATGCCCTCAAGCTTCGCAACCTTCTCGAGCGCAAGACGGATCTTGACCTGGCGCTCCGCCTGCGGGCGGAAGCCTTCTTTGTATTTTTCCTTATCGGAGCCGGTATATCTCAGATAACTCTCAAGATCAAGGCCGCTCTGTTTGAGCCGCGCTTCGAAATCCTCCATCATATCTTCTATCCGGATCTCGTACATGACCTCCGGCACTTCGACGCCGGTATTCGCAAGAACGGCATCGACCAGCTGATTCTCGACATCCATGTCGCTCTCGGAACGGTTCCGTTCCTCGTTGCGCCTTTTGATCTCGGCTTTCAGCTCGTCGAGCGTGTCGAACTCGCTGACATCCTTGGCAAACTCGTCGTCGGCGGCCGGAGTATCTTTATACTGGATTTTTTTGATTTTGCATTTGAAGACCGCGGGTGCGCCCTTGAGGGACTCCTCGTGATAATCCTCCGGGAAGGTCACGCCGATATCGAATTCCTCGCCGACGCCGTGGCCGGCGACCTGCTCCTCAAAGCCCGGGATAAACGTATTGGAACCGAGTTCAAGCTCATAATCCCCGCCCTTGCCGCCTTCAAAGGCGACGCCGTCCTTATAGCCGTCGTAATCCAGCGTCACATGGTCGCCCATCTGCGCCGCACGGTCCTCGACATCGACAAGTCTCGCATTGCGCGTGCGGAGCTTGTTCAATTCGTTGTCGACATCCTTGTCGGTAACAGTTTTGACGGTTTTCTTGACTTCGATGCCTTTATAATCCTTGACCTCGACATCCGGCTTTACCGTCACGGTCGCGGTGAAGGAATAACCGTCTGCGCCGCAGTTCAGCAGCTCGATGTCGGCACGGTCAATCGGCTCCACGCCCGCCTGCGCGACCGCATTCTCATAGGCGGCCGGATAGGATTCTTTGACGGCGTCCTGATAAAAATACTCCTTGCCGAAATACTTTTCGACCAGGGTGCGGGGCGCTTTTCCTTTGCGGAATCCCGGGACAGTCAGCTTCTTCGCGTTGCTCTGATACGCGGATTCGATCGCGCGGCCAAATTCCTCGGCGTTTACAGAGACGGTGAGCTTGCATTCGTTGGCTCCGGTTTTTTCAAAATGTGTCAGTTCCATTCTGTTTCCTCCCGATAGTTGCGTTTTTCAATAACCCGATTATTATATCATAATAAATATTAAATTTCTATAAATTTTCTAAAAGATTATAGATTGATCTGCTCGATTCTCCATGGCATAAAGCGAAGATGATCGGCGGAGACCAGTTTGTATAAAACTCCCATATATTCCCCTTCATTCGCCATGGCTCTCGCCGCGCCGTGGATATGGCCGTAAAAGACGCGCCGAATCCGATATTTAAGCAGCATATCTATAATATTGGGAACGATTTCGTTCGCATATACCGGTGGGTAATGGAGAAAAACGATTTTTTCCCCCTCCCCGAAACGTTCCGCATCCTTCAAAGATAATTCCAGCCGGAGCGCCTCTCTTGCGGAGATTTTCAGGTCGTGCTCCTCATTCGGCATGAAGACCCAGCCCCTTGTGCCGCAGAGGATCATGCCGTCGGCGGCTTCCGCGCCATTGTGCAAAAGGCCGATCGTCCGAAGTCCGTGTTCCTCAAAAAAGGCTTCCGTTTTGTGTTTTGTGTTCCACCAGTAGTCATGATTACCTTTCAGTAGCAGCTTTCTCCCCGGCAGGGATTCCAGAAACTGAAAATCCGGAAGCGCTTCCTCCAGCGAGACTCCCCAGGAGAAATCCCCCGGGATCACGACGGTATCCCCGTCGCCGACCGTTTTGCGCCAGTTTTGCTCCAGACGGGCGACATAGTTATCCCAGCCAGGGAATAAATCCATTGGCTTATTGGTGCCGAGAGAGAGATGCAGGTCCCCGATCGCAAAAAGCGCCATGTCACCCTCCTATCGTGCTCAAGACGTACTCTTTCAGTTCCTCTTTCCCACTCGATCCGGTAAAACGGATCTCCGCATTTTTGAGCTCCCGCAGCGCATCCGGCATGAGCATGCCGGAAATTTGCTCCAATTCCTCCGCGGCGGCAAATTCGTCGGAGACGGTCTCCCCGGTGACGGCTTTGAGCACGCTTGCGGGAAATTTATACGGGCTCGCCGTCGAAACCATAACGGTCATACGGCGGTCCCCGGTCTCCCGCGCATAGCGGCGGCAGACCTCCAGCGCGACCGCCGTGTGGGTGTCGCAGAGGTAATGGTAATCCGTAAAAATTTCTCCGACCGTGCGGAAAGTATCCTCCTCCGGGCACCAGTCGGCCCAGAAATCGGCCTGCAGCCTTGCCTTCACCTTGTCGGAGACCTCGTAGACGCCTTTTTCCCCAAGCGCTTTCATCAGCGCGGGGATGGCGGCGGAATCCCTGTCGTAATAATCGAACAGCAGGCGCTCCAGATTGCTGGAAATCAGGATATCCATGGAAGGGGTGACCGTCGTATAGAATCGGCGGTTGCGGTCATAGACGCCGGTGCGGATGAAATCCGTCAGCACATGGTTGGTATTGGAGGCGCAGATCAGTTTATGGACCGGAAGGCCCATTTTTTTCGCATAATACGCCGCAAGGATATCGCCGAAATTGCCGGAGGGCACGGCGATGTTGATCTCCTCCCCCGCTTTGATTTCGCCGCTGGCCGCAAGCTTCGCGTAGGCTTCGAGATAATAGACGATCTGCGGCACGAGCCGGCCGATATTGATCGAATTCGCGCTGGAAAAGACCATTCCCCTCTTTGCGAGCGCGGCTTTTACGGTTTCGTCCGTAAAAATTTGCTTGACGGCGGTCTGCGTATCGTCAAAATTCCCCCGCACGGCGCGGACATGGACATTTTCGCCCTTCTGTGAAACCATCTGCAGCTTTTGCATGCCGCTGACGCCGTCCTCCGGATAAAAGACGAAAATCTCCGTTTCCGCAACGTCGCGGAAGCCTTCGAGCGCCGCCTTTCCGGTATCCCCGGAGGTCGCGGTGAGAATCACGGATTTTTCCCCGCCGCCGCACTTCTCCGAAGCCTTCGTCAGCAGATGCGGCAAAAGCTGGAGCGCAATGTCCTTGAACGCGCAGGTCGGCCCATGCCAGAGTTCGATCAGGCAGCAGTTTTCCCCCAGCATCGCGAGCGGCGCCGGGATATCGTTTTCGAACCTGCCGAGGTAGGCGCTCTTTGCGCAGGTGAGGATCTCCTCCTCCGTAAAATCCGTAAAGAATGCCCCGAGAACCCGCGCGGCGTTCTCGTAATACGGCCTGCCGGCGAAAGCGGAGATCTCCTCCGGGGAGAGCGCCGGGAATTCCTCCGGGACATAGAGGCCGCCATCCGGCGCGATGCCGTTCCGGATCGCCTCCGACGGGGCCGCTTCCATTTTTCCGTTTCTGGTACTTTGAAATTTCATGCTTTTGCCCTCAAAAATGACCGGTAAAATAATGATATGCGTTCTTCCAGAAAAATTTCTCCAATTGAGTCTCCGTAAAGCCGGATTCCTGAAGCGTTTGATACAGGCCGCCAAGCTTTGTAAGATTCTCAAGGCCCGGTACCACCTCGCAGCCGTCGAAATCGCTGCCCATGCAAACCGTATTCTCCCCGCCGAGCTCCACAAAACGGGTGATATGGCGGGCAATGTCCTTTACTGTGGCCTTTTCCGGATCGTCGTTCAGGAATGCCTTGTAGAAATTGATACCGACGAGTCCCCCGCGCCTTGCGATTTCCTGAAAATACTCGTCCTTCAGGTTCCTCATATGCCCGCAGAGCGGGCGGCTATTGGAATGGGTGGCAATCACCGGGCAGGAGACGCTGTGAAACACATCCTCGATCCCCGCGTCAGAAAGGTGGGAGACATCAATCCCGATGCCGATATGCTCCATCTCCCGGATCGCCTCGATGCCGAAAGGCTTGAGCCCTTTTTCCGGATCCGGCGCGCCGAAGCCGAGTTCGTTTTCGCCGTTCCAGGTGAGCGTCATCATCTTTACCCCGTCGGCTTTCACCTCGGCAAGGCGCGTGAGCTTCCCGCCGAGGATGGCGCCGCCTTCCAGCGTGAAGACGCCCGCAATCTTCCCGGCGGCGGTGATCCGGCCGATATCGGAACCGACCTTCACCTGCTCCCAGCGGTCGGAAAACTTCGCGAGCTGGCGGTCGAAATAATGCCGGACGATTTGAAAATAGTTCCATGCATCCTCCCCACGGATCGTATCCGGAAGAAAGACGGCGAAGCACTGGCAGTATTTCTCCAACGAAGCCGTTTTTCCAAGGGAAACCTGCAGCCGGTCGCAGTCCATATCCGAGCTGTGCTCCAAGGCACAGGTCAGGGAGTCGCAGTGAAGATCAAAGTAATTCAAAGCCGGGCCTCCATCCCAAATGCGTTCGAAATAAACGTGTGTGATTCAATTTGCACGAGTTTTTTTCATAGATCACTTCGAAGACATCGAAGCGGGTTTTTCTTCGGTTTTATAGGGAGGGCCAAGCCGGTTTAAAGCCGGGCCTCCATCTCAAACGCGTTCGGAATAAACGTGTGCGATATGATTTCCAATGTGTGTTTATCATAGATCACTTCGAAGACATCAAAGCGGATCTTGGCTTTTTCTCCGGTTTTTATCGTGTAAAGTATCGCGGCTTTACATATTTTTCTGCGTTTGGAAGCCGTCACGGCCTCCCGCGGCGCATAGAGGCAGTCCTCCGCACGGGCCTTCACTTCGACGATGGAGACGATATCGTCTTTCTTTGCGACGATATCCAGTTCGCCCATCTTCGTCAGAAAATTCCGTGCGAGGATTTGGTAGCCCTGCCTTTCCAGCCACTGCGCGGCAAATTCCTCACCGAGGTCGCCGTGCTGCCTCTTCTCCGTCACCATATCCGTTCCAGCTTTCTCATTATCAGACTGGGAAAGGCGGTCCCTCCTGAAAACACGTTTTCAGGTCCTGCTCACCTATCAATATGATCCCTTTATTCCACCGCTCTGTCGCAGATTCTTTCGATCTGCCGCAGATTCTTTCAATCTGCCGGGATGCGGAAACCAACCGTCTTTTGCCCCGGCTTTTTTGCGTATCGAACGGGCGGCTCTCCCTTGCGGGAGGATCATTCGCCTCTCCGGGCAGATAATCCCTTTGCAGCCTTGCGCCAAATCTCTCTCATCCGTATCTATATTTTTCGGTCCGCCGGGATGCGGAAACCATCCGTCTTTTTCCCCCGGCCTTCCTGCGTGTTGGGCGGGTGGCTCTCCGCCCCCGATTCCCGGTGCGCTTTCTCAGTGCATCTTTCTCAGAAAAGTCAGGCGGTGGATCTCACAGGGGCCGTACTCCCGGAGCTTTTCGTAATGCAGCGCCGTCGGATAGCCCTTATGCTTTGCAAACTCATATTCCGGATAGGTTTGGTCCATCTCCAGCATGAAGCGATCCCGGCTTACCTTTGCCAGAATCGAAGCCGCCGCAATGCTCGCTGAAACGGCGTCGCCGCCGATCACCGCTTCGCAGGGGACGCTGAGCTCTGGGGTGCGGTTGCCGTCTATATAAACCATGTCCGGCCGGAGGGAAAGACCCTCCACCGCCTGTTTCATTGCCCGCATCGTCGCAGCCAAAATGTTGATCTCATCGACCACGCGGTTGTCGCAGCTCGTGACCACGTAGGCGAGCGCATGCGCCGTAATTTCTTCAAAAAGACGCTCCCGTTTTTGTGCGGAGAGCTTTTTGCTGTCGTTGACGCCTTCGATCTCATAATCCGCCGGCAGAATAACTGCGGCGGCATAGACCGGCCCGGCGAGCGGCCCTCTTCCGGCCTCGTCCACGCCGCAGATGACGGAATATTCTTCCGCGCGTCTTACGCGCTCAAATTCATAAAGACTCATTCGGTTTTTCCAGCGTGATGCGGCCGATCTTCCCGCCGCGGAACTCGTCGAGCAGCACGGCCGCGGCGCGCTCCATGTCGATCTCTCCGCCGGCGATCTTCATGCCGCGCTTTTCGCCTACCAATTTCAGCAGATCCTGCGGCCCTTTTCCTTCTGTCTCGCCTTCCGTGAGCTTGTACCGCGCACTGAACAGGCCCGCGTACTCCCGGTTGAGCAAATCGGCAAGGCGGGCGGCCAGCGACTCGGTATCCATGATGTTATCCTTGATCGCACCGGTAAACGCGAGGTGTTCGCCGACGACCTTATCCTCGAATTTCGGCCAGAGCACACCCGGCATGTCCAGCATGTCGATCCCACTGTCCAGACTGACCCACTGTTTTCCCCTCGTCACGCCCGGGCGATCCTCGACCTTTGTCTTCTTTGTCCCGGAAAAGCGGTTGATGAAGGAAGATTTCCCGACATTCGGAATACCGACGACCATCATCCGGATCGGCTTCCCGGCCATTCCCTTCCGCTCCCGTTTTTCGAGTTCCTGCTCGAGCGTCTTCTTCACAAGCGGCGTGATCTGCCCGAGCCCCTTTCCGCTGCGGCAATCCGTCGCAATCGCCGGGATGCCCTTGCCGCGATAATACTCTATCCACTCGTTTGTCAGATGCTCATCAGCCATGTCGCACTTATTGAGCAGGATAATCCGCGGTTTTCCCCCGACAAGGCTTTTCATCTCCGGATTGCTGCTTGCGATCGGGATTCTTGCGTCCCGCACCTCTGCGACAAGGTCGACGAGCGGCAGATTTGTTTTCATCAGGCGCCGGGTCTTTGCCATATGACCCGGAAACCATTGGATATTGATCTCTTCGCCCTCCATGCGCCCGCCTCCTTATGCCCATAATATATTGATTATACCTCAAAAAAAAGCAGAAAGAAATACTCCTCCATGAAAAATTGGAGGAGTACGAAGTATTGAGATTCGATTACCGGACCTGTTTGACCTTGGCGGCCTTGCCGACTCTGTCGCGGAG
>CAZLMO010000033.1:0-16154 GCA_964560915.1 uncultured Oscillospiraceae bacterium | reverse complement strand
TTGACTTTTAATCAAGGTGCCCGGGGTTCGAATCCCCGATGGCTCACCAAAAATAACCGCGTCATCAAGCAATTGGTGACGCGGTTATTTTTTAATAAACCTGTTTTTAAACCTACCTATATTTTGTTAATGACCCGGTCGAATACGGATTGTAACTGCGTCGAGGTCAGAACGTCGTCGCCGGCGACGGCACACCCGTACATCCGGGAAAAAAGGCATCCTTCTTCCGCAAGAAAGAAGGATACCTTTACAGCAGCAGATAAAGCAGCGCAAGGAGAAGCTTCGCGTCGCAGTGTTCCTTCCAGAGAATCCAGAGCAGCGCTAGAATGATCAGTTTGTCGGAGTCCATCCCGAAAAGAAAAGAGAGACCGCCGGGCGGATTCGAGCATGTTTTGCAAAAGGGGTTCGGGTCCGGTGGCGGTGGCGGTGGTGGTGACGGGGGCGGCCGCTCCTGCTGCCGGAAGCCTTCATTGATCCGCTTTGCCTGCTCCTGCATGGAACGGGCACGGTTTTCCGCCTCTGTGCGGATCTCTTCCGGAGGGGAGAACATCTCGTTAATCAGCTTCGCACGCTCCTGCATCGCCTGA
This sequence comes from uncultured Oscillospiraceae bacterium, assembly GCA_964560915.1. Taxonomy (GTDB): domain Bacteria; phylum Bacillota; class Clostridia; order Oscillospirales; family Ruminococcaceae; genus UMGS1668. The sequence continues at coordinate 15,567 of CAZLMO010000033.1, read as the reverse complement.
ACGCGGTTTTCCGCCTCCGCACGCATTTCTTCTTTCGCCTCCTCCGAGTAGCTGTTGCGATGCCAGTTCAATGCCGCCCGCCTCCGAACAGCCCGCTCTCCCCGAGCGCCGGCAGTACGCTGAGTAGCTGCAGAATGCGGATGGCCTCATCGACGCGGCCCGGCTCTTTCAGATGCGGGCGCAGCGCGCGGAGCAGGCAGATATCTTTGTCGTCTTTATTCATGGAAGACAGAACTTTTTGAATGGTCAGGAGAGTATCCATATCGAGCCCGGGGCCGTCGCTCCCGCCGAAGAGATTTCCGCCGAAAGAATTTCCGGAAGGGCCTCCGCCGAAGAGGTTTCCACCGAAAGGGCCTCCGCCGGAAGGGTTCCCGCCGGAAGAGCTCCCGGAAGGGGTTTCTTTCGGAGGCGCATTGGATTCCGCATTCCCGCCGCCTAAAGAGGAGAGCAGCGACTGGATATTCTTTTGTGCCTCCGGGTTGGAGAGAATGGCGGCGAGCTGTTCGCTTAAATCCGGCAACGCTTACCCGCCCCCCGCCAGTTTTTTCAGCAAAGCGATTGTTTTCGGGTCGTTGAGCAAAGTTTCGAGCGCCTTTGGATCGGAAAGCAGACCTTCGATTTTTGGCCCGGCGCGCTTTTTTAGAGAGTCAAAAGAATTGGAGCGGACGGCCTGTTCCAGGTCGGCGGGGGCGATGCCGAGTTTTTCTCCGGCAAGCTTCATCAGGAGCTGCTGTTGCGCCGGGGTGAGTCCGCTGTTATTATTCATAGGCAAAACCGCCTTTCGTCAGATTTCCGTGTTGCGGATCGGAGAGCGGAAAGATATAATGATTTATATGAAAAATATGCCGGCGATATGCGGCAGGGGAGGCGGGAGCGTTGAGGATTGTCGTACTTTCCGACAGCCACCGTCATTACGACGCGCTCGAGGAGGCCGTTCTGCTTCATAAGGAGGACGCGGATTTGTTTATTTTTCTCGGCGACGGCGAGTATGAGCTAGATCTTTTTCGGAGCACCCGGCCGGAGATCAAAATCCTCTCCGTCTCCGGGAACTGCGACTACGGCTCGGATCAGCCGGATTACGACGTCGTCGAATGCGCGGGCAAAACGGTGTTTTTCACCCACGGTTTCCGGTTCGGCGTGAAGTCCGGCCTTGCGGATTTAAAGCGGGAGGCCCGAAACCTCGGGGCCGACATCGTGCTCTACGGCCATACCCACATCCCCTATGTTTCTTATGAGGACGGGCTCTATATCATGAATCCCGGCAGCATCGGAAGGCCGCGGGTCGGCGGCCCGAGCTACGGGATTGTGGATATCACGGACGGCGGGATCGCCATGCATACCGCGGAATTATAAGATACAATGCCCGGATGGATCTCCGGGCATTGCGGCAGGCTGCGGCGCCCCGGATGATCCGGGGCGGTTTTGGGCTGCTCCGGGTTGATTAAAGGTATTTATGGAAGCATACGAAAGGATACCAAAATACACGAAAGCCGCTCAAGCGCGCCGAAAATGCATCTAAAGTGGACCGAAAGAATACCGAAGTGGACCAAAAGCGCACAGAAGTGCACCGACGCGTACCGAAAGCGTACCGAAAGGGAGCCGAAGCACGCCGGAGTGCACCTAAAACGTACCGAAGTGCCCCGAAAGCGTTCTAAAATTTTTTCCGCCGTCATAGTATCCTCCGGAAATCATATAAAAGGAGAGGACGGCTATGGAACTCAACGCAGTCAGGCAGACGATAACGGCCTGCCGCGGCGTAAAAGAATGCAGGGAGGAGATTCCGTTCGACTGCGGCATGACGCTGCCGGATTATTACCCGGATGTCATGAAAGTCCTCCGCTGCGGAGCAGACGTATTTTTTGGACCGCCATCCGGCAACCAGGGCGGGATAGAAGTTTCCGGCACCATTACGGCGACGGTTTGTTATCTTTCCGAAGAGGGGAAACTCTGCGGATGGAGCCAGAAAGTGCCGTTCACCAAGGCGCTCTCTTTGCAGGGGGAAGATCCGGCGGCGGTATCCGCCAAGGTCCTCGCGAAGGAAGTGCGCTGCCGGGCGCTCAACAAACGGCGCGTAGAGGTCTCCGGAACCATTTCGCTGGGCTGCACGGAGCTGATCACGGCACAGGAGGAAGTGCTCGGCTCGGTGGAAGGAAAGGACATCCACCTTCTGCACGGGGCGCTGCCTTTCGTGAATATTTCAGGGGAATTTTACCGGCGCTTCACGTTCCGGGAGGATATTCCGCCGGAGGAGGGTAAGCCGAAAATCGGGAATGTTATCCGCAGCTTTGCCGCCGCGAAGGTTACGGAATGCCGCACGGTCACGGATAAGATCATCACGAAAGGCGAGCTCTCGGTCTCCATCCTGTGGGCACCGGAAGAGGGAGAAACCGCCTCCGGTATCATCACCTCCCAATATACATTTCCTCTCAGCCAGATTATCGACGCGCCCGGCGTCACCGGGGCGCATACCTGCGACGCCAGGTATGTGGCCGCGCCGCCGGATCTGACGGTTACGGAGGACGGCGGCCTGACGCTGGAGGTGAAAATCGGCGCCTTTGCGCGTACCTACAGTGAAAACAACACCGACATCGTCTGCGACATGTTTTCCACGGAATGCGACTGCACCTGCGGCAAGGAACGGGTGGAAACCGTCGGAAAGGTGGTTCCGGTCGCGGAGACCATGGAAATCCGGGAGCGGACGGATCTGCCGGAAAGTGTAAAGAATCTGATGGCCTGCTGGGTGGAGCCGGGGCCGCCGCCGGAATGCGACGAGGCCGGAAATCTGGTGACCAAGCCGAAATTCTGTATGCTCGCAAAGGATGAGGACGGAACTCCAGAATATTTTGAGAAGACGGTCGAGCAGAAAACCGGGACGAATATCCCGCAGGGGAGCACGATTCCGCTCACGGACGTCGACCTGACGGCGGAAAACGCATCCGCCTCCATCTCCGAGGGGAGTGCGGAGATCCGGTTCACGCTGGTGCTGGATGGGAGCATTTTCCTGATGGATTCCGCGGAAGCGGTCACGGACTGTACGTTTGGCGAGCGCAGCCCCTCCGACGCGAAACGGATGCCACTCATTATTTATTACCCGGGAGGGGATGAGACGCTCTGGCAGATCGCCAAAAAATACCGGAGCGCACCGGAACGCATCGCCGAAGAAAACGGGCTCACCGATTCCGTTCCGGCCGCAGGGACCGCGCTCCTGATTCCCAGATAATGCAAAAAGGCAGGAAAAGGTGGCATTTTCCTGCCTTTTCTATTTTTGGAAAAGCGACATTTTTCGGGCTACGCCTTGACGCATCTATAAAAAAATTATACAATAAGCTGTATATCAAAAACTCTGCCAAACGGCGGAGGGCAGGAAGTGAAGAAATGTTAGAGTATGTTCTCAAACGAGTCGGAATGGCGTTTCTGACGGTCTTGATTATTGCATGCATTACATTTTTGATGATGAATGCAATTCCCGGAAGCCCGTTCCTCGACGAAAGAAGCCAACCTCCGGAAGTGCTTGCCGCTCTGGAGGCCAAATACGGTCTGGACAAGCCGCTGTACCAGCAGCTATGGAATTATCTGACCTCTTTCGTACAGGGCGATATGGGCGTCTCCCTCAAGATGCAAAAAAACCGTGACGTCGCCGAGATTATCTTTGAGAAATTCCCAGTCTCCGTCCGGGTGGGCGTCTGGGCGATTCTGAATGCCATTGTCTGCGGGATCCCATTGGGGTGTATTGCGGCATATAACCGCGGAAAATGGGTTGACAGCGTGCTCCGCATCATCACCACCGCCGGAGTTGCAATTCCGAGCTTCGTCGTCTGTACCGTGCTGCTGATCGTTTTCGGCGTGCGGCTGAGCATTTTGCCGACGATGGGCCTTGAATCCTGGAAGAATTACCTGATGCCCTGTTTTGCGCTGAGCTTTTACCCGATGTGCTACATTGCGAGGCTGATGCGCTCGAGCATGCTGGACGTCATCAATCAGGACTACATCCGTACCGCAAGGGCGAAAGGCGTCGCCCCCGTGATGCTGATCTTCAAGCACGCGCTCCGCAACTCCCTGATCCCGGTCATTACTTATCTCGGACCGATGGTCGCCTATACGGTCACCGGCGGCTTTGTCGTCGAGACGGTTTTCAGCATCCCGGGTCTCGGCCGCTATTTTATTCAAAGCATCCTTGCGCGCGATTACCCGATCATCATGGGCACCACGATTTTTCTCTCCATCCTGATTATTGCCATGAACCTGGTTGTGGATATTGCCTATAAAATCGTGGATCCGCGGATCTCATTCACGAAGGGAGGCGAATGATCCATGCCGGAAAGCAAAGTTAAACTTGGAAGCCTCCAGGTGGATGTCGATCCGGTTCTCGATACGGGCTGCCCTCTTACCGCCGCCGATTTTGAACCGGCCAGCCAGGAAGAAAAGGCCAGCATGGTCGTCATTAAAAAGCGCATGTCCTATTGGCAGGATGCCTGGCGCCGCCTCAAACAGAACACGGTCGCCATGGTGGCGCTCGGCGTGATCATTGTCATTATTCTTTTTGCATTTATGGGGCCCGCCCTTGTGCCTTACACATATTCTCAGCAGATCCGCGGTTCCGAAAACCTCTCCCCGATGACGTATTCCGAAAAGGAAACGGAGGCCATGGCCGCCGGCGAGGAAATTTTTCCGCATGTCTTCGGAACCGATACCCTCGGCCGCGACCTTCTTGTGCGTGTGATGTACGGCGCAAGGATCTCCATGACGGTTGGCGTCACTGCCTCCCTGATCGTTCTCGTGATCGGCTCGATCTACGGCTCCGTCAGCGGCTTCATCGGCGGGAAAGTCGATAATATCATGATGCGGATCGTCGAGCTCATCTATTCCATCCCGGATGTGCTCGTTGTGCTGCTGCTCCAGGTCATGCTCAAAGATCCGCTGACCGATCTGTTCGACACCTCGAAGAGCCCGCTGATCGAAAGCTTCAGTTCTCTCGGCGTAGGCCTGTTCAGCATTTTCATTACGTTTGCCCTTCTTTATTGGGTGGGTATGTCCCGCATTATCCGCGGCCAGGTGCTCATGCTCAAAAAGCAGGAATTTGTGATGGCCGCCCAGTGCCTCGGCGCCTCCAACAAGAGAATCATCAAACGCCACCTACTGCCGAATTGCATCGGCCAGATCGTCGTCACCACCTGCCTGCAGATTCCATCCGCCATCTTCCTGGAATCTTTTCTTTCCTTCTTGGGGCTCGGCGTATCGGCCCCGCTCGCGAGCCTCGGCTCCCTTGCTTCCGACGGGCTCGGCGGCATCTATTCCTATGCATACCGGTTGATTATTCCATCCGTTGTTTTGAGCATTATGATCCTTTCGCTGAACTTGTTCGGCGATGGGCTGAGAGACGCGCTTGACCCGCGTCTGAAGAAATAAGGAGGTGCAAAAGATGAAAGAAGAAAAACAGGAAAACATCGGCACCTCGAAAGACAAACAGGACAAGCTTCTGGAAATCGAGGACCTGAAAGTCTCGTTTTTTACGCCGGTCGGCGAAGTTAAGGCCGTTGACGGGATCTCTTACGATTTGAATTATGACGAGGTCATGGGCATCGTCGGGGAATCCGGCTCCGGGAAATCCGTGGAAGCATACTCCATCATCGGCCTCTTGCAGAGCCCGGGAAAAGTCGTCGGCGGAACCGTCAAATTTGAGGGACAGAACATCCTTGACTGGGATAAAAAAAAGATGCGCGGTTTCCGCGGCAACCAGATCTCGATGATTTTTCAAAACCCGATGACCTGCCTCAATCCGGTCTATACGGTGGGCAACCAGATGGTCGAGGCGCTTCGCTGCCACCATAAGGAAATTTCCAAATCGGAGGCCCGGAAAAAGGCGGTCGATATGCTCAAACTGGTCGGCATCAACAACGCCGAAAAGCGGGTGGATCAGTACCCGCACGAGCTTTCCGGCGGTATGCGCCAGCGTGTTATGATCGCAATGGCGCTGATCTGCAGCCCCAAGATTCTGATCGCCGACGAGCCGACCACGGCCCTTGACGTCACAATCCAGGCCCAGATTCTGGAGCTGATGAGGGATCTTCAGAAGAAGACCCACATGGCCATCATTTTTATTACGCACAACCTCGGCGTCGTCGCGGAGATCTGCGACCGCGTCTCTGTCATGTACGCCGGGCACATTGTCGAACAGGGCACCTGCCAGGACGTCTTTTATCGCCCGTGTCATCCCTATACATTGGGGCTGCTCCATTCGATGCCGAAGATCGACGCGGAATCCTATGAGCGCCTGATTCCGATCGAGGGTACACCGGTCGACCTTCTGAATCCGCCGGCGGGCTGCCCTTTCGGCCCGCGGTGCGAACACTGCATGAAAGTCTGCCTGACCCAAAAACCGCCGCTTGTTTCGGTCGGTGAAAACGGCCATATCGCCGCCTGCTGGCTGCTGCAAAAAGATACGATTCTGGCGGGAAAGAAGGAGGCGGAGCAAAATGGCTGAGGAACAGAAAAAACTTCTCATCGTGGAAAATCTGAAGAAGTATTTTCCGATCAAGATGGGTTTTAATAAATATAAATACGTCCAAGCCGTCGAGGATGTCTCTTTTTCTATCAATAAAGGGGAGACTTTTGGCCTTGTCGGAGAATCCGGATGCGGGAAGACCACCTGCGGCCGTACGGTTCTTCGTCTTTATGAGCCGACCTCCGGCAAAATCACCTACGACGGCAACGTCATTTTTGATGGCGGAAGCAAGAATCATTTGGATATGCTTCCTTACCGCCGCAAGATGCAGATGATCTTTCAGGATCCTTCCGCGTCGCTTGACCCCCGTATGACGGTCGGCGAGATCATCGGCGAGGCCATCGATATCCATCATCTGGCCGCAAGCAGACATGACCGCGACGATATGATCCGGATACTGCTCGAGGAAGTCGGCCTCAATACCGAGCATTCCAACCGCTACCCGCATGAATTTTCCGGCGGGCAGCAGCAGCGTGTAGGCATCGCAAGGGCGCTTGCCGTTCAGCCGGAATTCATCGTCTGCGACGAGCCGATCTCCGCGCTCGACGTCTCCATCCAGTCCCAGGTCGTCAATATGCTGGAGGATATGCAGAAGGAAAAAGGCCTGACCTATTTATTTATTGCGCACGATATTTCGGTTGTCCGCCACATTTCCAACCGCATCGGCGTCATGTACCTCGGCAACCTTGTGGAGCTGGCGGAGAGCTATGAGCTTTCACGCAACCCGCTCCATCCGTACACCAAGACGCTGCTTTCCGCCGTACCGATCCCGGATCCGGACAAATGCCGCACGCGCCACAGGATTGTGCTTGAGGGCGACATCCCGAGCCCGGTTGACCCGCCGTCCGGCTGTCGGTTTCACACCCGCTGCCCATACGCGATGGCATGCTGCTCGGAATCCAGGCCGCCATGGAAGGAATACGCACCCGACCATTATGCAGCCTGCTGGCTGCTTGAAAAAAGCGGCGGCTGAACGAAAGCAAAAAACATTTCCGCCGCCCGGGTACGGCACAAAACGCAGCCGTTCCTGTAACGCGCCGACGGACAATTTTGGATACAGGCCCCGCAATTCTGCGGGGCTTATTTTATGAAATCGGGAAGCGAATGCGTTTTTTTCGGAAAAAAAAAGAAAAAAGCACAGCAAATTCTGTTCACGGAATGATAACAGTGTTGTAATTATGCTTGCATTTCCTATAGATACATTATATAATCTTTAACATAATCGGGTTTTTCCCGATTACAAAGAAGAACTGTCTATCATAAATAAGGAGGAAAATAATTCATGAAGAAAATCATTGCGCTGATTCTTGCCAGCCTGATGATCGTCATGGCTTTCGCGGGCTGCTCCGGCACTACCGAAGAGACCCCGTCTGAGTCTGAGTCTGAATCTCAGCCGGCTGAGGAGACGGAAGAGGGCTTCAATCTTGTTGCCTGCATTGCTTCCGAGCCTGAGTATATGGATCCGACCCTCAACACCTCTGTTGACGGCGGCACCTATGCCAGCCACCTGTTCGAAAACCTGATGAAATACGGCTATGTCGAAGGCAATACCGTTGTTGGCGACAAAATCCGCTACACGTCCATTGTTCCCGGCCAGGCCGAGAGCTATGAAATGGATGAGACCGGTACGGTCTACACCTTCCATCTCCGTGACGACATCTTTTGGAGCGACGGCGAGCCCGTCACCGCTAATGACTGGGTCTACAGCTGGAGAAGGCTGGTCAATCCGGCCACCGTTGCCGACTATGCCTATTTCATTGACTGCGTTGTCGGCGCCAAAGAGATCCGTACCGGTGAAGTCACCGATCTGACGACCCTTGGCGTTGTCGCCGTCGACGAAAAGACCCTGCAGGTCACCCTGACCACCCCGACCGCGTACTTCCTCGAGATCTGCGCCTTCGGCTGCACCATGCCGCTCCGCGAAGACATCGTGGAAGCCGCTTCGGATACCTGGACGCTCGACCCGGCGACCTTCATTTCCAACGGCCCGATGGTCATGAGCGAGTGGGTCCATGATGACCACATCACCATGGTTCCGAACGAGAAATATTATGACCGCGCCAACATCACCCTCGATTCCCTGACCTGGAAACTGATGGACGACCAGAACGCGAAGTACGCCGCCTGGCAGTCCGGCGATATCGACTTCCTCGATCAGACTCCGGTTGACGAGACGGCAAACCTGCTTGCGAACGGCACCGCCCTCAGCATCGACTATGTCGGTACCTACTGCGTCGTTTTCAACTGCGAGAAGATCACGGATCCGCTGGTTCGTGAAGCTTTGACCCTTGCGATCGACCGTGAATTCATCGCCAACAGTGTCAAAGCAGACGGTTCCGTCCCGGCCACCGGTTGGATCCCTGCCGGCACTGGCGACGGCAACGGCAGCATGTTCCGCGACAACGCCCCGGCTTGGTATGATCCCACCACCTTTGATGCGAACGTCACGAAAGCACAGGAGCTCCTTGCCGAAGCCGGCTATCCGAACGGCGAAGGCCTCCCGACCATTGAATATTCCTTCAACACCGACGATGCCCATCAGAAGATCGCCGAAGTCATCACCCAGACCTGGAGCGAGAAGCTCGGCGTCAAGACCCAGCTCTCCAACATGGACTGGAATGTCTTCCTGGATATCCGCTCCAAGGGCGAATTTGAGATTGCCCGTCACGCCTGGATTCAGGATTTCAACGATCCGATCAACTGGCTCGATATGTGGCAGACCTCCGAGATCAACGGCAACAACTATGCCCGCTTCTCCAACGCGGATTATGACGCTCTGGTCGCCGCCTCCTATACCGAGACCGATCCGGCCGCCCGCTCCGAGCTGCTCTATCAGGCTGAGGAAGTCCTCCATCAGAACTGGGCCGTCGCTCCGGTTTACTTCTACAAGAACATTGCTCTTTGCGGAAGCGAAATCGCCACCATCGACTACAGCCCTGACAAAGGCTACTTCATCCTGACCTACGCCACCCAGGCTCAGGCTCAGGCATAATTCATTTTGATTCTTTAAAAGAACGGATCCGAAAGGATCCGTTTTTTTTATATGCGGAACGATACGCTTTCTCACGCGGAGAACGGCATGTTTTTTCCCACGGGGAACGATTCGTTATTTATATGGGGAACAACACGTTTTTTTTCAGGAGGAAAGGCACACTTTTTCACACGGGGAACGGCATGCTTTATCACACGGGAACGCTTCGTTTTTTATATGGGGAACAACACGTTTTTTTCAGGAGGAAAGGCACACTTTTTCACACGGGGAACGCTTCGTTTTTTATATGGGGAACAACACGTTTTTTTTCAGGAGGAAAGGCACACTTTTTCACACGGGGAACGGCCCGCTCCGCGCGGCATCCGGGGAGTCGGCATAAAAAAATGGGGGGGGAACTGGGATTTTTTGTCGAAAAATCTTGACTAAAAGTTACAATTATGTTACAATACGACCGAACTTAAAAAATGTGTTGGGGAGCACATTTTTTGATGCGTACCAAAAATAAATGTAATGGAGAAGACAGATTATGAAGAAAGTACTTGCTCTTGCGCTTGCTTTAATCCTGACGCTCACGATGGGCCTTACGGCCTTTGCCGATCCCGCGCCAACGACGGGCCTTACCATTGTGCGGCCCGGCTACACGGAGGAATTCGACCCCGATTTTCAGGAGTTCCCGATCGAAGAGTGGGATATCAACAATGAAAACGTCGTTGCTCTTCCGTATAATTACGGCGATTTCGCCCTGATGATCGACGGAACGGAAGCTTTTGAAGCCCTTTTTGGGCCCGAAGTATTCAATGACCAAGTGGAATACGACACTCTGAGTTCCATCAAGGTGGAGTCCCAGAAGGGCCTGATCAATGCCACGGTCTACAAGCTCGACGATTATGCCAAGGAGCTTCCTGAAAAAGTGTTTCAAGATGCCTTTGGTGGGCTGAGCAAAATGAAATATGAAATCGAGACCAAATCCGCCTGGCCGTTTGAAGATTTTGACCTGGAGGACCTGATGGAAGCCTATGGCAAAGGAGAAAGCTCTTTTTATTATGACGAAGATAACGACGAATGGCATCTGGATCTGTATTTCGTTTACTTCGACTTCCCGACCTATGCCGGCGCAAAGGTCAGCACCGATAACTACTTCACGCTGAAGTTCCGTGAGAACGCCACCGGCGAAGACCATATTGCGACCTCCGAAAAGGTATGGTTCTGCGTCACTCCGTTTGCCGTCTTTGATGACGACGTCGAGACCTACGCCGACGAGAACGAGGCTATGGAGCTTGACGAAGGCTATCCGCTGATCGGCGAGGAAGAGGATGCACGCGACTTTGTGCTGGATGCCTACGATATGTCCGAAGAGGAGATTGAAGGTCACCTCTGGGTAGGCGGCGTAAGGGTGAAGGGCGAAGTGGATATGCTGGATTACATTGATTTTGAAATCGATGAGACTCCGTACGTCATCACGAAGGACGCCTGGTCCGAAATTATCGGCTCCACGCTGATCGTCGGCGTCGATGACGACTTCGAAGTCGAAATCGGCAAGATCGTCAAGGGCCAATCCGGCATCTGCTTCTTCTTCGATACCGATGTCGACGACAATGTACAGGATCTTAACAAAGACGCCGAGCTTGTCGCTCTGAAATTCCTTGATGCCTCCAACGTTCTGGATTCCGATTTTACCGTTAAGTACACCTTCGAGATCGAAGATGCCGCCAAAGCCGGAGATTACTTCCTCTATGAGCTGGTCGGCGACAAGCTGACCCTCAACCAGAAGGTTGCCGTCGGCAAGGGCGACGATGAGGTTGAGGTCAAGATCGAGCGCAAAGCCGGAGATACCCTTGGCCAGTATTACCTCTCAGACGTGGAGCTTGCCACCGAGGCCGCTGCGGCCGGCGAAGAAGAGAACCCGAATACCGGCGCCTCCGAAGTTGCCGGCGTCGCCGTTGCGCTCGCCGTCATCTCCCTCGTTTCCGCCGCTGCGGTCGCTTTAAAGAAATAATCGAGACCCTTTAGAATTTGATTCTTTAGAATTAAAACTCTCTGGAGCTGATATTCTTCTGAATCCGGTTTCCTTCGGAAACAACCTAACTGATAGCAGATAAAGCCGCCCGGGCGCTCTCCAGCCGGGCGGTTTTTTGTACGGAAAGAACCATGCCGTTGCCGGCGGGTTCTTTTTTTTGTAACGGTTCTGTATTTTTTTCGGGGGGGGAACCGTTTTTGCTTTTTGGGGGATGGGAGGAAAGCATAAGCCCCCGTTTTTTCGTCCATACTGGGTGCAGCATGTGGGTATAGAGAAACAAAGGGGGTTTTTCATGACGGAAACAGTGGTTTCCCCGGGACCTTGAATGAATGCAAGGAAAAATATTTAAAAAATCCCTGATAAAATCTTGACAAGCGGTTACGAAGGTGTAATAATATACCTGTAATGGAAAAATATGGATGGGGAGCACATCTTTCCGGCACAAGCAGCATGAAAATAATAAATGGAGGAAAACACATGAAAAAAGTACTTGCTCTTATTCTTGCTTTGATTATGGTTTTGGCGATGGGCGTTACATCTTTCGCCGTCAGCAGCATCACCACGGTGGATCACGGCAAAGAGGCTGAACCCGACTGGGGCTTTACCTGGATCGACTTCTATTGGGATATCGACAATGAGAACGTCATGATTCTGCCGTATGACTTCGGTGACTTTGCCACTCTGCTTAATGGCACCGGGATCGCCAACGAGATTTTTGATCACGCAGAGGGCGGAACGCTGAGCTCCATTAAAGTGCAGTCCGAAAAGGGCCTGATCGATGTCACGGTCTATAAACTGGATGATTATGTGAAATCGTTCGAATATGACGGACCCAGCGATGCGTATGTGTCCGGCATCAAGACCAAATCCAGCTGGCCGTTCGATGAATTTGATCTGGAGGATCTGGTTCCTAAAGATGGTCAATACTATGATGATGCTTATTTTCATCCGATCGACGGCGAACTCCACCTCAACCTGTTTTTTGTCTATTATGATTTCCCGACCTATGGCGGCGCGAAGGTCAGCTTCAATAACTACTTTACGCTGAAATTCCGCGAGAACACCACCGGAGCCGACCATATCCAGGAGAGCGAAAAGATTTGGTTCTGCGTCTATCCGTGGGCGGTCGACGAGGAGGATGTCGAGAACTATGCCGATGAAGACGAAGCTATGGAGCTTGCCGAGGGCTACCCGCTGATCTCGTACGATTTTGCTCACCCTTGGCCGTTGGATGCGTGGGACGATGATGATTTTGCCGATGCCTATGATGATGTGCCGGAGGATCACGCTTTCTGGCTCTTCTGGACAATCGACCCTATCGCGAACGGTTACTGGGATGAACATGGATTTGATTGGGATAAGTGGGACGATCAGTGGAGCGAGGTTCCGTATGTGATCGAGAAGGACTCCTGGACGGAAATCATCGGCTCCACGCTGCTCGTGGAAGTAGACGATGACCTGGTCATTGACATCGGCAAGATTGTCAAAGGCCAGACCGGCATCAGCTTCTCGTTCAATACGGATGTTGACGACGGAGTTCAGGCCCTCGACAAGGATGCCGAGCTGGTTGCCCTGAATTTCATCGATACCACCAATGTTTTGGATTCCGACTTCGTGATCGAATACACCTTTGAGATCGAAGATGCCGCCAAGGCCGGCGATTACTTCCTCTATGAGCTGGTCGGCGACAAACTGACCCTGGTTGAGAAGGTTGCCGTAGGCAAGGGCGACGAGGATGTCGATGTTAAGATCAAACGCAAAGGCGGAGATACCCTCGGCAAATATTATCTCTCCGACGTAGAACTCAAAGAAGCCGAGACCGAGACTGAGACCAAGACAGAAGAGGAAAACCCGAACACCGGCGCTTCCGAAATCGCGGGCGTCGCCGTTGCGCTGGCCGTGATCTCCCTCGTTTCCGCCGCCGCGGTTTCTTTGAAGAAATAAGTGAATTTTGAGAAAGGAAAGTTCCTTTCTGAGAATTCCGTCTTGCAAATAAAAACTGATAAGGCCGCCCGGGCACTCTCCACCCGGGCGGCCTTTTTTTGTAATAAATTTGTATCTTTCACCCGAAGAAAGCGCAAGATATTTTGGATGAAAAGCCGAAGATCCGGCAATTTTCGACCGGATTTCGGCTCGGCCGCCCACGCCGCGGCCCCCGGCTCTCTATAACTAAGGGAAAAATGACAGAAAGGAAAGGAACGGTAAAAAATTTTTCAAAAAATTTGCAGAAAATCTTGACAAAGAGTTACAGCCGTGTTACAATATGCCTGCACTTGAGAAATGTGGTGGAGAGCACATCTTTCCGGCACATCACACACAAAAAAATTTTATGGAGGAATGAACAATGAAAAAAGTTATTGCTCTTGCGCTTTCTCTGATCATGGTTCTGGCCATGGGCGTCACTTCTTTCGCCGCCAGCCTGACCACGATTGATGCGGGCGGAAGCCTGCTTCCTGCGGATCTGGGATTCACCCCTATTGATCCTAACTGGGATATCGACAACGAAGCCGCTGTTTTTATCCCGTATGACATCGGCGACGCCGCGACCCTGATCGACGGCACTGAGACCGTTGCCGCGCTGTTTGAGGACGCTCCGGAGGGCGACACGCTGAGCTCCATCAAAGTCGAGTCCGAAAAGGGCATCGTTGATGTTTCTGTTTACAAACTCAACGACTATGTCAAATCCCTCACCTACGATGCAGCCGATAACACGAAGGTTACCGGAATCAAGACCAAATCCAGCTGGCCGTTTGACGACTTTGAGCTGGACGATATCGTTCCTAAGACTTCTGGCGTCTTTGATGCTGCAGGTTTCACGGGAACTGCCGGCGACTATGATCTTGACCTGTATTTCATCTATTTTGACATCCCGACCTACGGCGGCGCGAAACTCAGCACCGATAACTACTTCACGCTGAAGTTCCGTGAGAACACCACCGGCTCCGACTATATCGAAGAATCCGAGAAGGTCTGGTTCTGCGTCTATCCGTGGGTTGTTGACGAAGACGACGTCGATACCTATGCCGACGAAGACGAAGCCATGGAGCTTGCCGACGGCAATCCGATGATCGAGGTTGGCGACGACACCTGGGATGATCTCTTTGATAATCTCTATGAGGATGTCCCGCACGCTGAAGCCGATCTGGATGATTACATCATGTTTGTCGACAAAGCCGCAGCTACTGAGGCTGGCATCGACATCGATGATACCCCGTATATCATCGAGAAGGATTCTTGGAAAGAAATCGTTGGTTCTACCCTGATTGTTGAAGCCGACGACGACCTCGATGTCGAAATCGGCAAGATCGTCAAGGGCCAGAGCTCCATCAGCTTCGCGTTTGATACCGATGTCGAAGACGCCATCCAGGATCTCAACGAGGATGCCGAGCTTGCCGCTCTGAAATTCCTTGATGTGTCCAACGTTCTGGATTCCGATTTCACCGTTAAGTACACCTTCGAGATCGAAGATGCTGCCAAAGCCGGAGATTACTTCCTCTATGAGCTGGTCGGCGACAAACTGACCCTCAACCAGAAAGTTGCCGTCGGCAAGGGCGATGACGAAGTTGATGTCAAGATCGAGCGTAAAGCCGGCGATACCCTTGGCCAGTATTACCTCTCTGATGTCGAACTCGCCACCGAGGCTGCTGCAGCCACGGACGAAGAGAACCCGAATACCGGTGCTTCCGAAGTTGCCGGTGTCGCCGTTGCTCTGGCTGTTATCTCCCTCGTTTCTGCCGCTGCTGTTTCCCTTAAGAAATAATTGAGACCCTTTAGAATAGAGACTCGTTAGAGCTGATATTCTTCTGAACTCGGTTTCCTTCGGAAACAACATAACCAATACTTGATAGAAGCCGCCCGGGCACTCTCCACCCGGGCGGCTTTTTGTGCGCTTTTTTTCGGGCTTCCACTGTGAAAGCGCGGTTTGCCCCGGAGGAAAACCGCGCCGGCCTGCCGGGGGTTTCGGAAATCCAGCCGGGAGAAACCGCTTCCCGGCGAACTTTCTCATAAAAACGCGCGGCTTTTCTTATGGGCGGCGGATCGGGCGCGGCAAAACTG
>CAZLMO010000032.1:0-16154 GCA_964560915.1 uncultured Oscillospiraceae bacterium | reverse complement strand
TAGGCTTACATTTTTCTGTTTAAAATAAAAAAATCTTGCTTTTTTGGATGATCCCTTTCACGCACCGGAAGCACGGTTTGCAAAAACAAAGCGGCAAACGTAAAATCCGCTGATTTGCCGCTGTCGTACAAAAAAACGGAAATTCCGGAATACTATCTTTTTGGCAGCCGCGCGGAAGCAAAAAGACCGCGTCCTGAAACGAATCCCGCCTCCGTTTAAACAAGTTCAGTAAAAACGGGTAATAGACGAAACACCCTTGGATGCAAGAAAATAGAATTATATTAAAGGGTGTTATTATGAGCAAGCGGAAATAAATAGATATAAAGGCAATAGAGCCTGGAATTATTGAAATGCATAAGGGCAGAAAAACGAGGCCGAATCGACCAGGAACGCTATGGGGAGCGCCTTTCCGAAATCGGAGGAGATTTTTTGCACCGGGCGGGGATGAGGCGGATCGGAATCGGAAATCCAACACGGGTGCAGTTCCGTCCACGGCTATGTTTTTTCGGAGTGAGCAGCGCCGGCCGCATCGGGAAGACTGAAAGAATCCTTTGAGTGCTATCGGACATGGCAAACGGTTCCGCCGAAACTTACATAGATTACAAGCGGGACAACATGTCCTTTTTACTTGAATTTGTGGGATCCCACAAATTTCAAACAAAAGCGTTGGATAATTTGTATGTGAAAAGTGCTTGACTTTTGGACTTTACAGGGTTAAACTATAACACAGCAAAGCACAAAAGAATTCGGACGAAAGGAGCTGCCGAAAGATGAGAACCGTTTCAAGAACCCACGTGATCTCCCTGTTTGCGGCGGACTTCTGCGCCCATTCCTTTATGAATTCGGCTCGCTTCTTTGCGGGTTTTGTTTCTTATTGCTATTATTACTTTTATTATGGAATCATGCGGCCACAAAACGTCTGAATCGACCGGCGCTCGAACCTGTTTGGATACTGAGCGGCCCCGTCAGATTGGACGGGGCCGTTTTTGTATAGAAATTTTTCGAAAATCACACAATAGAAAAGGAGAAACGATCATGAAAAAGTTACTTGGCATCATGATGGCCCTGCTGATGGTGCTGTCTCTGGCCGCCTGCGGCGGCGAAACCCCCGAAACCACGGAGCCGGAAACTTCTTCCGAAGCTGCCGGGGAATCTGCGGCCTCCGAAGCGGAAAATACGGATACCTCCGACGAAACCTTTGTTGTCGGCATCTGCCAGCTCGTGCAGCATCCCGCGCTGGATGCCGCCACCCAGGGCTTTGAGGATGCCCTGACTGAGGCGCTGGGCGACCGCGTCACCTTCGATCTGCAAAACGCCTCCGGCGATGCCCCCACCTGCGGCACCATCGTCAACGGCTTCGTCTCCAGCAATGTGGATCTGATTCTGGCCAACGCCACCTCCCCGCTGCAGGCGGCGGCCTCCGCCACCAGCGAGATCCCGATCCTCGGCACCTCCATCACCGATTACGCAACCGCGCTTGAAATTGACGACTGGACCGGCACCGTGGGCGGCAACATTTCCGGCGCCTCCGACCTCGCCCCGCTGGATCAGCAGGCCGCGATGATTCAGGAGCTCTTCCCCGATGCAAAAAACATCGGCCTGCTCTACTGCTCCGCCGAGGCCAACTCCCAGTATCAGGTCGACCAGATCACCGGGCTCCTTGAGGAGATGGGCTACACCTGTACGCCGTTTGCATTTACGGATTCCAACGATGTTGCCTCCGTGGCCCAGACGGCCTGCGACAGCTCCGATGTCATCTACATCCCGACCGACAACACGGCCGCTTCCAACACCGAGGCCATCGCCAATGTCGTCCTGCCGGCTAAAATCCCGGTCGTCGCAGGCGAAGAGGGCCTCTGCAAGGGCTGCGGCGTCGTCACCCTTTCCATTGATTACTATGAACTGGGCCACACCACCGGCGAGATGGCCGTGCAGATTCTGACCGGCGAGGCGGATATCTCCACCATGCCCATTCAATATGCGCCCAGCGTCACCAAAGAATACAATGCGGCCAACTGTACGGCGCTCGGCATCACGATCCCCGAGGGCTACACGGCGATCGAAGAGTAACACAAAAAAGATTTTCCGCAGAAGCGAGCGAAGAGGGGAAACCCTCTTTCGCTCCTTTTTGCGGAATTCCCGGCAATGCCATTTCAACCTGATGGGAGAATCATTTTATGAATTTCATTCTGTCCCTGCTTAATTCCATGCCGGGCGCCGTGGCGCAGGGCATGATCTGGGGCATCATGGCGATCGGCGTTTTCATCACGTTTCGCGTGCTGGATGTGGCCGATCTGACGGTGGACGGGTCGCTTGCCACCGGCGGCGCGGTCGGCGTTATGCTGATCCGCATGGGATATAACCCGTGGGCGGCGCTTCTGTGCGCGTTCCTCGTCGGTTTGCTGGCAGGCCTCGTGACCGGCCTCTTTCACACGTTTTGCGGAATTCCCGCGATCTTAGCCGGCATTCTGACGCAGCTCGCCTTGTATTCCGTAAACCTGCGCATCATGGATAATAAATCCAACCAGCCGGTCGGCGTGGATAAGTACGATTTGCTGGTCTCTCAGCGCTATGTGCGTGAAATGAATCTGGATAACCCGCTGCCGCTGCTGATGCTTTTCACAGCGGTGCTGATCGCGCTGCTCTACTGGTTCTTCGGAACCGAGTGCGGCTGTTCGATCCGCGCCACCGGCGCAAATCCGCAAATGTCCCGCGCACAGGGCATCAACACGAATTTTAACATTGTGCTCGGCCTGATGCTCTCGAATGGGCTTGTAGCGGCATCCGGCGCGCTGCTCGCGCAGTATCAGGGCGCCTCCGACATCAACATGGGCCGCGGCGGCATCGTGATCGGTCTTGCGGCGGTCATCATCGGTGAGGTCGTATTCGGAAAGATATTCCGGAATTTTTCGCTGAAACTGCTCGGCGTTTCCATCGGCGCCGTTATTTATTATATTGTGATTCAGGTGGTTCTGAAGCTGGGGCTCAACACCAACGACTTGAAGCTCATCACGGCGCTGATCGTCGCGGTTTTCCTCGCCGTGCCGTACTGGAAGGTCCGTTGGGCGCAGAAATACAGGAAGAGAGGTGTCCGCAGTGCTTGAGATCACGGATATTCACAAGACGTTCAATCCCGGAACCGTCAATGAAAAAATCGCGCTGGACGGGCTTTCCCTGACGCTGCGCGACGGCGATTTCGTCACCGTCATCGGCGGCAACGGCGCGGGAAAATCCACGCTGCTGAACGCGGTCGCCGGTGTCTGGCCGGTGGATGAGGGCAAAATCTTCATCGACGGCGCCGACGTCACCGGTCTGCCGGAATACCGGCGCGCCCGGTATATCGGCCGCGTCTTTCAGGACCCGATGATGGGCACCGCGCCCACCATGCAGATCGAGGAAAATCTCGCTCTGGCCGCCCGGCGCGGCTGCGGCAGGACGCTGCGCGCCGGCATCACGGGCGCGGAGAGGGAGGAATACCACGAGAAGCTTAAAATGCTGGAGCTGGGGCTTGAAAGCCGCATGGCGGCCAGAGTCGGCTTGCTCTCCGGCGGCCAGCGGCAGGCGCTGACGCTGCTGATGGCGACGCTCAAGGAGCCGAAACTGCTGCTGCTCGACGAGCATACGGCGGCGCTTGACCCAGCGACGGCCCAAAAGGTGCTGGATCTGACCGACCGCGTCGTGGAAGAGCACCATCTGACGACCCTGATGATTACCCATAATATGAAGGAAGCCATCCGCCACGGCAACCGGCTTATCATGATGAACGAGGGAAAAATCATTCTCGATATTTCCGGCGAAGAAAAACAGCGCCTCACCAAGCAGGATCTGCTTAACAAATTCGCGGAGGTCTCCGGCAGCGGTTTGGAGACGGACCGCGTCCTGCTCTCCTGAGCAAAAAAACTTTCTCCGCAGGCCTTGCGGGAAGTACCCGACTTCGTAGAAGAAAAGAGCCTTTCCGGTTTTCGGAAGCGATCTGGAGACGGATCGCGTCCTGCTCTCCTGAGCAAAAAAACTTTCTCCGCAGGCCTTGCGGCGAGGAAACTCTGCCGATTCCGAAAGAAAGATATTGCACGGCCTATGGCCGCCGCGCAAAACCGCGGGGGCTTTCCGATTTATGGTCCTTTAGAAGCAGGCCCTTAGGCAGCAATGTTTCTCTCCTCCTTGAGCGCCGGAAGACTCCGCTTCCGCGCAAATCATGGCAAAAACGGGTATTTTTCCGAAATCAGGGACAAAATTTTCCGCAGGTTCGTCAAAAATTTCAGGTTGACATTTGCGCCGTTTGATCGTATAATGCTCCTAACAACCGAATACCCAAACCATTGAGTAAGAAGAGTAGCGTTGATCACTCACTCCCAGAGAGCCGCAGCCGGTGAAATTGCGGCAGCAGAAATCATCGTGAATGGACTTATGAGGGCGGCCGAAAGCGTAAGCAAGTAGTAGCCGACGGGGACCGCACCCGTTATCAGCGCGGCCTGCATGATTTGTGCAGGGCAGAGCGGATGATTTTTATCATCAACTTGGGTGGTACCGCAGGATATGAACTCCTGTCCCTTGATTGGGACAGGAGTTTTTTGTTTTTTTTCGGAGGAGGTTTTTATAATGAAACTGACAAAACGATGGCGATTTTCGTAAGAATCCATATAAATTTATTCCATTAAATTTTAACGAATAAAAGGAGACACACACCATGAAAAAAATACTTTCCGCTCTTCTGACCGCCGTTTTGATCCTCTCTCTGGCCGCCTGCGGCTCGAACGCCGTCCCCGACACAACGGAGAGCTCCTCCGCCCCTGAAACCACCTCCGCGCCCGAAACCGTCTCCGAACCTGAAACGCAGACCTCATCCGCCAAGTACCTGATCGGCATCTGCCAATATGGCGAGCACGCCTCGCTGGATAACTGCCGCGAGGGTTTTTTGCAGGGCCTCCTCGATTCCGGCCTTCTCACCGAGGACGATTTTGAGATCGATTACCAAAACGCCGGCTTCGACGACGCCATTACGACCCAGATCGCCCAGAGCTTTTCGGCCGAGAACGTGACGCTGATGTGCGCCATCGCGACCCCGGCCGCGACCGCCTGCTACGCCGCCGCCGAGGATAAGAATATCCCGGTGATCTTCACGGCCATCACCGACCCGGCCGCGGCGAAGCTGGATTCCGGCAACGTCACCGGCACCTCCGACAAGCTCCCCGTGGAGGCGCAGCTTGACCTGATCCGTACCCTTCAGCCCGACGCCGACGTGATCGGCATCGTCTATACGAGCAGCGAGCCCAACTCCGTCTCGGCCATCGCCGAATATGAGGCGAAGGCCGGAGATTACGGCTTCACAATCGAATCCATCGGCGTCACCGCGCAGTCCGAGGTCACCCAGGCCGTCGACACGCTGATTTCCAAGGGCGTCGACTGCTTCTCAAACCTCACCGACAACAACGTCGTCGGCGTGCTGCCGGCCATGCTCGAAAAGACCAACGAGGCGGGCATCCCCATCTACGGCTCCGAGGTTGAGCAGGTTAAAAAGGGCTGCGTCGCCGCCGCCGGCATCGACTACTATCAGCTGGGCATCCAGACCGGCATCATGGCCGCCAAGGTTTTGACCGGCGAGGCCGCCTGCGAGAGCCTGCCCTTCGAGACCATCTCCGAATACGGCATTTACATCAACTCCGCTACGCTTTCTGAAATGAACCTCACCGTGCCGGAGGAGATTGCGCAAAAGGCGGTGGAGGCCTCCGAGGCATAATCACGCTTGAAACGAGGACCGCATGATGGAAAAAATTCTGGAGTTGCTGACCGGCACCCTGACGCAGGGCTTCCTGTACGCGCTGCTGGCATACGGCATTTTTATCACCTATAAAATTCTCGATTTCCCCGATCTGACCGTCGACGGCAGCTTCCCACTGGGAGCTGCCGTCACGGCGGTGCTGATGACCCGCGGCGCCGACCCCTACCTGACGCTGCTGGCCGCCGCCGCGGTCGGCGCGTTGGCGGGGCTTGCGACGGGGCTAATCCATGTACATTTGAAAGTGCGCGATCTGCTGGCCGGCATCATCACCACGACGGCGCTGTTTTCCCTGAATCTGCAGATTGCCGGCTCCAACCTGACGATCGAGCGCGCCACAGAGACGATTTTCACCGCGGCACCGACCATGGCGCTCTTTGGCGGAATGACGCTTCTTTACCGGAAGCTGGTCGTATCGTTCCTGTTGGTCCTGCTCCTGAAGCTGCTGCTGGACCTTTATTTTAAGACAAAAAGCGGCCTGCTGCTGCGCGCCGTCGGCGACAACGAGACGCTGGTGACGACGCTTGCCAAGAATAAGGGTACCGTCAAGATTCTGGGGCTCGTCCTCGCCAATGCGCTGGTGGCCCTGAGCGGGTGCGTCGTCTGTCAGGAGCAGCGCTCTTTCTCCGCCACGATGGGCACCGGCCAGATGGTGTTCGGCCTTGCGGCCGTCATCATCGGCACGACCGTTTTCCGCAGGATGTCCTTTGTGAAGGGCACGACCGCCGTGGTCGCCGGCAGCGTTCTTTACAAAACGTGCATCCAGCTGGCGATCCTGGCGGGGCTTCCGGCAAATCTGCTCAAGCTGGTCACGGCCGTATTGTTCCTGGTGATCCTGGTGATGGGAAATCTGCGGAAATCGGGGGTGAAGCAGCATGCTTGAACTGCGTCATATCTGCAAGACCTATAATCCGGGCTCCGTGACGGAGATGTGCCTGTTTGAGGATTTCAGCCTGACGGTGGAGGATGGGCAGTTTGTTTCGGTGGTCGGCAGCAACGGCTCCGGAAAAACCTCGATGCTCAACATCATCTGCGGCAGCATTCCCATCGACGGCGGCGACGTGCTCATCGGCGAAAAGAGCATCCTGAAGCTCCGGGATTATAAGCGTTATGCCCGCATCGGCCGCGTCTATCAGAATCCCGCCATGGGGACCTGCCCCTCCCTGACCATGCTCGAAAACATGTCCCTCGCAGATAATAAAGGAAAGCGCTTCGGCCTCTCCTTTGGCGTCGACCACAGCCGGGTGGATTTCTACCGGGAGCAGCTGGCAACGCTGGGGCTGGGCCTCGAGGATAAGATGGACGTAAAGCTCGGCAGCCTCTCCGGCGGTCAGCGGCAGGCGGTGGCGCTGGTCATGTCTACGCTGACGCCGCTCGATTTCCTAATACTCGATGAGCACACGGCGGCTCTTGACCCGCGCACGGCGGAGCTCATTATGCGGCTGACCGACAAAATTGTCCGGGAGAAGGGGCTGACCGCCATCATGGTGACGCACAATCTGCGGTATGCCGCCGAGTACGGAAACCGCTTGCTCATGATGGACCGCGGAAAGATCGTGCTGGATCAGGCCGGGGAGGAGAAAGCAAAAACCACGACCCAGGAACTGCTCTCCCTTTTCAACGCCATCAGCATCGAGTGCGGAAACTGAGCCCGGGAATGCCTTCGGCCGAAAACATCCCGCTCCCCCGGGGTTTATAAAGAAAAAGAGGCCCGCGCCGGAAATTTCCGGCGTGGGCCTTTTTGTTTCGCGCATGCGGGTCGGGTGCTTTTCTGCCGGACAGGAACCGGGGGAGTTTTCTTTCCTTTATCCGGATACGATAATAAGGGAGCGCGCGCCTCGCTGGAGGGAAGATTCCAACCTCCGGTAAAAGGAACAAGAGGAGACCGGGGAGCCGCTGTACCGCTATGTCCAGCAGAGACGGCTCTCCCGCTGTCATGAAGAGATTCAAAAAGGGACCGATCAAAAACCGCAGGTCTCGAGTACGGGTACGAAACCGTGAGCGGCTTTTTGCGCGCTTACAGGCGAAAGTACGGGGTCAGCCCGCTGAAAGAAGAACTGCCGCAGAGGAGATGATCCGGAAGTCCCTTCAAGGGCGCCCGGACGGCAAGTCCCCCGTTTTTTTGGCGGCTTCCG
Organism: uncultured Oscillospiraceae bacterium; assembly: GCA_964560915.1. Lineage (GTDB taxonomy): Bacteria > Bacillota > Clostridia > Oscillospirales > Ruminococcaceae > UMGS1668. Next base: position 8,243 of record CAZLMO010000032.1, on the reverse strand, counting down.
GTGGATTTTGCATGAAAAAAGCGGCTTTTTTCGGCTTTCGGGGAAAAAACCGCTTGCAATTTGAATATAACTATGGTACTATCAAAACTAGGATAGTAGAGTAGGATGAGAGTGGGAAGCTGAAAGCCCGCTCTTTTCTGTTGAACGGGGAAATTTTGGCCGGAGGTATGGATTTGGCGGAACAGAAAAAACATGGAAATACGGCGCAGGTATGCAGGGAATTGGCTTTGCCGGTGGCGGAAAAGTTTGGGCTTGAGCTCTGGGACGTCCGCTTCGAAAAAGAAGGTTCCGAATGGTATCTGCGCTTTTTTATCGATAAAGATGGGCTCTCCATTGAGGATTGCGAAAATTTCAGCCGGGCGATCGACCCGATTCTGGATGAGGCAAATCCCATCGAACAGCATTATTGCCTTGAGGTGTCCTCCCCGGGCATCGAACGCAGGCTTCTGACCGAGGAACACGTCCGCCGGTATCTCGGCTCACTCGTGGATGTGCGTTTTGTCCGACCGCCGGAAGGGTATAAAGAAAGAGGGTTCGTCGGCATTCTGACGGCGCTTGAGGACGGCGTTGTCACCCTGACGCTGGACGACGGCTCCGCGCTTCGGTTTCCGCGGGCCGATGCCGCCTTTATTAAATTGTATTATGATTTCGATAAGGACCCCGACATTTCCGGGATTTGATATAGGAGGACAGGACGAATGAATCAGGATTTCTTTGAAGCACTCATGTGCCTGGAAAGAGAAAAGGGTATCTCCGTTGATTATCTCTGCGAGAGAATCGAAAACGCCATCGCCATCGCCGTCCGCCGGGATTTCCCCGGTACGGAGGACGTGGTCTGCCGGATCGATCCGGAAATGCAGGCGTTTTATGTCGCGATCCGCAAAACCGTTGTGGAAGAAGTGGAGGACCCGGCCAACGAGATCAACGTGGATGCCGCCCGAAAATATGATCACGCAGCGGTGCCGGGCGTCGTCATCGAACTCCCGCTGGAAACGAAGGATTTCGGCCGGATTGCCGCCCAGACCGCAAAGCATGTCATCAAGCAGGGCATCCGGGAGGCGGAGCGCGGCCAGGTGCTGAAGGAATTTCAGAGCCGCGAGCATGAGATCATCGCCGCCCAGGTTATCAATACCGACCCGGTTCGCGGTTCCGTGACGCTGGAGATTGACCACAACGAGGCTTTTCTGCTGAAATCCGAGCAGATCCCCGGGGAGACCTTCACCAACAACGAGATCATCAAGGTCTATGTAGTCGAAGTGGTTGCCTCCGAGCGCGGCCCGAAGGTCATGATTTCCCGCACGCATCCGGGCCTCGTCAAGCGCCTGTTTGAATTGGAAGTCCCGGAAATTTACGAGGGTACCGTCGAGATCAAGGCCGTCTCCCGCGAGGCCGGCTCGAGGACGAAACTTGCCGTCTGGAGCAAAGACTCGGATGTTGACGCCGTCGGAGCCTGCATCGGGCCGAGAGGCGCCCGCGTCGCCAAGATCGTCGATGAGCTTGGCGGAGAAAAGATCGACGTCATTCAGTATTCCGAAGATCCGGCGGAATTCATCGCCGCATCCTTGTCTCCGGCCAAGGTTTTAAATGTCATTTTGGATCCGGACGGAGCAAGGGCCTGTAAGGTGACCGTCCCGGATGAGCTGCTCTCTCTCGCGATCGGCAATAAAGGCCAAAACGCCCGCCTCGCCGCGAGGCTGACCGGGTGGAAGATCGATATCAAGCCGGAATCCGGCTTCTTTGGGGAAGAATAAAGCCGACGGGGTTCGCCTTAAAAATCCGGGGCTTTCTTTCGCGGCTGGGAGAAACCTCCATGAAATAAAAAATTCTGCGGAGGAAGACACCGAAATTTTCCCCATGTCGGGAAACAATAATGATAAAACATCCGCTTACGGAAGCGGGTGAAATTCCGCTCCACAAGAAAAAATCCGGAGGAGCGGGCGTGAAGATCGGATTCACCCCGTTTGGCTCCATCCGGAGACAGACGGTAGAAAGAATAAAAATGGCTTTCCGCGGACCGCGCGAGGGATTACTCCCCCGGGCCGGAACCCCGGAGCCGGTACGGAGCAACACGATGAAAAAAATACCGATGCGGATGTGCACCGGCTGCGGTGAAATGAAACCGAAGCGGGAACTGATCCGGGTGGTCAAGTCGCCGGAGGGAGAGATTTCTCTCGACACCACGGGCCGAAAGCCCGGCCGCGGCGCATACGTCTGCCCGAATATCGAGTGCCTGCGCAAGGCGCGCAAGGCAAAGAGGCTGGAAAAAGCGTTTTCCTGCGCCATTCCGCCGGAGGTTTATGATTCGATGGAAAAGGAGTTGGAGCAAAATGCCTGACCGCTTGGCCGGGATTCTGGGCCTTTGCCGCAGGGCGGGCCGGCTGGAGCTTGGCCACGACGCCGTCACGGACGCCGTTGGCAACGGGAAAGCCGTGCTCGTGCTCATTGCGGAGGAATGCTCGGAACGCACTTCCGGCGGGATCACAAGACTCGCCGGAGAGCATAAAACGAAAATCAGATGTCTGCCCATGGATATGGACGAGGTGGGGCATGCTCTGTCAAAACGCGCGGGAGTCATCGCCGTATGCGACAAGGGTTTTGCAAAAAAAATCGAGGAGTTGCTGGACGGCGCGCAATCAGCGAAAACTGGGGAGGAACTGCATAGATGTTAGTGAAATACAAGGTCAGCGATGTGGCGAAGGACTTTAAGGCGGCACCGAAGGAAATTATCGACGTGCTTGCCGCCTATTCTCCTGTGCCAAGGAAAAATCAGACCGTTTTGACGGAAGAGGAATTGGACCTCGTCTTCGAGCATTATACCAAGCAGCACGAAGTCTCGAGCTTCAACGACTATTTCGCGATGGCGTCTGAGCCGAAGCCGGCCAAAAAGCCGAAGGCACAGGAGCCGACGGCTCAAAACGTGCAGGAGTCCGAAGCCAAACCGGAGCAGAAACCGATCTGCGACGCGGAACCCGAGGCAAAAACGGAAAAAGCTCCCGCAGAATCCGCGCCGAAAATGGAGCAGACTCAGGAGCAAACTCAAAAGCCGGAGCCGAAGGAGGAACCCACTTCCAGACCGGAAGCCGCTCAAAAAGTGGAGCAAAGACAGGAGCAGCCGCAGCTGCCACAGCCGCAGCTGCCACAGCCGCAGCAGACAAATAGCCAAGGCCGTCCCTCCTATCCGAGAAACGATCATTTCGGCGACCGTCCCCAGTATCCGAGGAACGACCATCCCCAGCAGGCCGGCGCGCAGAGCACACCGGGCACACCGGGCGCACAGCCGGGCGGCCAGAACCGCTTTGGCGACCGCCCACAGTATCCGAGGAACGACCATCCTCAGCAGGCCGGTGCGCAGAGCACACCGGGCGCACAGCCGGGCGGCCAGAACCGCTTTGGCGACCGTCCACAGTATCCGAGGAACGACCGCCCCCAGCAGGCCGGAACGCAGAGCGCACCGAGCGTACCGGGAGTACAGGGCGCGCAGCCGGGCGGGCAGAACCGCTTCGGCGATCGCCCGCAGTATCCGAGGAACGACCGTCCTCAGCAGGCCGGTGCACCGGGAGTACCGGGCGCACAGCCGGGCGGGCAGAACCGCTTTGGTGACCGTCCGCAGTATCCGAGAACAGACCACGTCGGCGGAGATAAGACCGGCGGTTACGCGCCCAGACCGGATCAAAAGATCAAAAAGGACCCGAAGAAACCCATTGAGCGTAAGCCGCGTCCGACAAATCTCCCGCCGGCCGAGCACCTCGCCTCCGGGGCTGCCCATGTCGATATGAGCGCCGTCAGCGTAAACCTCGATAAGTATAACGAAAAATACGAGGCGATCGTCCCGGCCGCCACCGTTGTTAAAGATAATTTTCAGAATAAACAAAAGCTGACGCAGCGTTCCACCCAACGCGGCAGGCCGCAGCAGTCCCGCCGCGAGCAGGAACAACTCAAACTCAGAAAGTTGGAAATGGAACGCCAGCGCCGCCAGAAACTTGAGATTACGCTTCCGGAAGAGATCACCGTCGGTGATCTCGCCCTGAAGCTCAAAATTCAGGCAACCGAGATCATCAAGCGCCTGATGCAGAATGGCGTCATGGCTGCCATCACCGATGTGATCGACTATGATACGGCCGCTCTGATTGCCATGGGTATCGGCGCCAAAGTGGAGCATGAGGTCGTTGTCACCATCGAAGATCGCCTGATCGACGACAGCGAGGACAAAGCCGGCAACCTCCAGTCGAGGGACCCGGTCGTCTGCGTCATGGGCCACGTCGACCACGGCAAGACCTCTATCCTCGACTGTATCCGTCACACCAACGTCACCGCGACCGAGGCGGGCGGCATTACCCAACACATTGGCGCTTCCCGCGTAGAGACGCCGGACGGCCGCTGGATTACCTTCCTGGATACGCCAGGTCATGAGGCTTTCACCGCCATGCGCGCAAGAGGAGCCCTTTGCACCGATATCGCCATTCTGGTCGTCGCGGCGGATGACGGCATCATGCCGCAGACCGTCGAGGCCATCAACCATGCGAAGGCCGCCGGCATTGCCATCATCGTCGCAATCAACAAGATCGACAAGCCCGGCGCCAACGTTGACCGGGTCATGCAGAGTCTGACCGAATATGATCTGGTACCGGAGGCATGGGGCGGCGATGTCGTTTGCGTACCCGTCTCCGCAAGGACCGGGGAAAACATCCCGAACCTGCTTGAAATGATTACCCTTGTGGCGGATGTCAAAGAGCTGAAGGCCAATCCGGACCGCCTTGCCAAAGGTACGGTCATCGAATCGAGGCTGGATAAGGGCCGCGGCCCGCTGGCAACGGTTTTGGTGCAAAACGGAACCCTCCATATCGGAGACGTCGTGATCGCGGGCACCGCTGTCGGAAAAATCCGGATCATGACAGATGATAAAGGCAACAGAGTCGAGGAGGCCGGCCCATCTATCCCGGTCGAAATCACCGGGCTTGACAGCGCGCCGACCGGCGGCGACATCTTTAATGCCGTTAAAGATGAGAAGCTTGCGAAAGAGCTCGTGGAACAGCGTGTCTTTGAAGAGAAACAGGAGCAGTTTAAGACCTATCAGAAAGTGACGCTGGATAACCTGTTCAACCAGATCGCCGAGGGCGAAATGAAGGAACTGCCGATCATCGTTAAGGCGGACGTTCAGGGCTCCGTCGAGGCCGTCAAACAGTCTCTTGAGAAACTCTCCAACGAGGAGATCCACGTCCGTGTCATTCATGGAGGTGTCGGCGCGGTGAGCGAATCCGACGTCATGCTCGCACAGGCATCCAACGCGATTATCGTCGGCTTCAATGTCCGCCCGGATCCGACAGCCCGGGACAACGCGGAGCACGAAGGCGTGGAGATCCGTCTCTACCGGATCATCTACGATGCCATCGAGGAGATCCAGTCGGCCCTCAACGGCATGCTTTCACCAAAATTCCGTGATGTTGATCTCGGCCGTGCCCAAGTGCGGCAGGTTTATAAAATCAGCAACATTGGTACGGTTGCCGGCGGCTATGTACTCGAGGGCAAGATTACCCGCAGCGCAAATATCCGCGTGGTCCGTGACGGCATCATCATCGCCGATGACAAGTTGGCGAGCCTCAAGCGCTTCAAGGACGATGTCAAGGAAGTCGCAAACGGTTACGAATGCGGCATGATGCTTACCAAATTCAACGACATCAAGGAAGGCGACGTTTTCGAGGCCTATATCACCGAGCAATACCACGACAACGCCGCCGGCACTCCTTCAAAAGGCGGAAAGTAAAATACGTCTGTTGTGAAATCAGGAGCTGAAACAGGAAACCGAAGAGCCCCCGCGGCCTTACGGAACAAAATCCCGGTCGGACTTACGAGCCGGGGGCGGGACCGCGGCCCCTCGGAAGAACAGGAGAAGCGATGGCAGGATATAAAATCAACCGAATGAGCGAGGATATCCGCCGGGAACTGATGGATATTCTCCGCAGCATGAAGGACCCCCGGGTTTCCGGCGGGATGCTGTCCGTTGTCCGGATTGAACTTTCCGGGGACGCCTCTTGCTGCAAAGTCTACGTAAGTGCGCTGGAAGGGTTGGATGCCGCAAAAGTTGCGGTCAAGGTGCTGCAGAACGCGCAGGGCTTCGTCCGGAAAGAGCTTTCCGCGCGGATCGAAATGCGCAGGGCGCCGGAACTTCGCTTTATTGCGGATAATTCCATCGAGCACAGCGCCGACATCGAAAGGATCCTTCACCAGATCGGTGAGGAATAATGCGGTGCTGCCGGGGAAATTTATCTTTGATTTTCTGAAAAAAGGGGGGCGCGCATGAAGATTGAACTGAAGGAATGCTGCAAGGAACTCGCAAAAATGAACGATATTGTTCTGCTCTGCCATCAAAATCCGGATGGAGATACCCTTGGCTCCGCATTCGCGCTTCATTATCTTCTGCGCCGGCTCGGAAAGCGTTCCCGCGTGGAATGCGCCGACGACATCCCGAAACGATATGCGTTTCTCTGCCGGGATTATGAGCCGGAGAAATTTGCCCCGAAGTTTGTCGTTGCGGTCGACGTGGCCGACGAACAGCTTCTGGGCCCTCTCATGGAAAATTACGGGGGCAGGGTCGATCTTTGCATTGATCATCACAGCTCCAACCAGCTTTATGCGAAAAAAACTTTTCTGCGCTCGGAGGCCGCGGCTGCGGCGGAATTGGTGGCCGAAATCGTCGGCGAATTCCCCCAGGCGGAGCTGACGAAGCAGATTGCCGACTGCATTTATACCGGCATCTCAACGGATACCGGGTGCTTTTGTTATTCAAATACCACCGCCCATACGCACGACATCGCCGGCAGGATGTTTGAGGCGGGCTGCGATTATGCGACGATCAATTACATCATGTTTGAGCAAAAATCTCTCTCCCGCATCGCCATCGAGAAGGAAGTGCTCAACACGGTGGAGTACCATTTCAATAATCGCTGCGCGCTTGTGTGGATTACGACGAAGATGATGGAGTATACAGGTGCTTTTGATGCGGAGCTGGAAGGCGTTGCCGCCATCCCACGCCAGATCGAGGGTGTGGAGGCCGGCATCACGCTCCGTGAAAAGGATAACGGCTTTAAAATTTCTCTGCGCACCGGTGAGCAGGTCGACGCCTCCGCCATCTGCAATGGATTGGGCGGAGGCGGCCATCGCTGTGCGGCGGGTTGCTTTATAGAGGGAAGTCTGGATTTCGCCAAAAAGGAGATTCTTGCGGCAGTGGGCAAAGCGCTCGGCAGCAGGGAATGACGATTCTCTCAGGCAGCGAACAAAAATCCGATGCATGAAAGGATGGACAGAAAGCATGACGGGCGTTCTGCCGGTAGATAAGCCGGAGGGCTTCACCTCCTTTGACGTGGTGGCCAAGCTCCGAGGCCTGTCAAAAACAAAGAAGATCGGCCATTCCGGAACCCTGGATCCGATGGCAACGGGGGTTCTGCCGCTCTTTCTGGATTCCGCAACAAAAGCCTGCGCGGTCCTCCCGGAGGAGGACAAGCGTTATGAGGCCGGCATCCGGTTCGGCCTCACCACCGATACTCAGGATATCACCGGAAAGGTGATCGAGCAAAAGGAATCTCACGTCACGGAAGAACAATTCCGTACCGTGATGGAAACTTTCGTCGGGGAGCAGCTTCAGCTTCCACCGATGTATTCCGCAGTCAAAGTGGGAGGCCGCCCGCTTTATAAAACAGCCAGAAGCGGCGGGGAAGTTCCGCGCGAGGCCAAAAAAATCATAGTCTATTCGATCGGCCTGCTTGCTTTCAGCGAGGCGGATCAGACCGCAAGGATCGACGTCTGCTGCGGCAGGGGAACCTATATCCGTACGCTGATCGCCGATATGGGCGAACAACTCGGCTGCGGCGCGGTGATGAATTCCCTGCGCAGGACGGAGGCGTGCGGTTTCACCCTGGAGGATTGTTACACGCTGCCGGAGATCGGGAAGCTGGCGTCCGAGGGCGAGCTGGAGGCGGCCCTGCTGCCGATGGAGCGGGTATTTATCTCACTGCCGGAGCTGATTCTCAACGACCGCGACGCCGGGCTTTACTGCAACGGCGTGCCTCTGGATCTCGGAAAGCGCGGCTGGGAGCCGATGGAGGGCGACGTCGCCGTAAAAGACGGGGACGGCAGGCTTCTCGGAATTTCCGTCATGGATGCCGAGACCGGACAGCTTCGGCTGAGAAAAATGTTTTTTGAGCGATAAATCAAAGCCCCGCGGATATACTATGGGGGCTTTTTTCTTA
>CAZLMO010000031.1:0-16614 GCA_964560915.1 uncultured Oscillospiraceae bacterium | reverse complement strand
GATGCGCATCTTCAACCGCGACGGCAGCGAGGGCAAAATGGCCGGCAACTGCATCCGCTGCGTGGGCAAATACCTATACGACAACGGTTTTGTCGCCGGAACGGAGGTCACGATCGAAACGGCCTCCGGCGTAAAGCGCCTGACGTTGTACACCTCCGGAAACAAGGTGACGTTTGCGAGCGTCGATATGGGAAAGGCCGTCCTCGCCGCGAAAGGAATTCCCTGCACGCTTCCGGCCGACCGCGTCGTGCGCTACCCGGTGACGATCGGCGGCAGATTCCATGAGATCACCTGTGTCTCCATGGGCAACCCGCACTGCGTGGTCTTTGTACCGCGGGTGGACGAGGTGGATATCGAAACCGTGGGGCCGCTGTTCGAGAACGCCGATATTTTCCCGGAACGGGTCAATACGGAATTCATCCGGGTCGTCAACAAAAACACGATCAAGATGCGCGTGTACGAGCGCGGAAACGGCGAGACCTGGGCGTGCGGCACCGGCGCGTGCGCGGCGGTGGCGGCCGCCTGCGAAAACGGCTTCTGCGGCAAGGGCGAGGATATCACCGTCAAGGTCCGCGGCGGGGATCTGATCGTCAACTATACGGATGATGGCGTGACGCTCGCCGGGGATACGAAGCTGGTGTATGAAGGCGTCACGGAATACTGAACGGAACAAAAAGCGGGCGTGCCGGAAACAATCAAAAATGTTTCGGCACGCCTGTTTTTTTGCGGCACATCAGGGATTTCGCTTTCCCCGCCTGTCGGCCGGAGCCTTCCGAAAAAACGCAGAGAGCGTCAAAAATGGGAGATCAACCCTGCGGCGGTGAATTTGACACAAAAACAGTGTTTTCAACAAAATTCTCGAATTTTTTTCTTTTTAAATATGAAACTTATTGAAAATTTACCAGTGCTGATATATTTTGGTAGTAAATGAGAAATATCGTTTTACGATTGAATTTATTTGAAATTACAGACAATGCACATGTTTTTTGTGAAAAAAGAACAGAAGACAGAACGGAAAGTATCATCTCCTGAAAGGAGGCGAGAGGTATGCCTTGTTCAAAAAGTTATATTATAAAAAGGGAGGCGGTTTTGTTTCTCTTTTTGGGCGTATATCTTGCCTCGACGTTTCTGGAAAGCGATAATCTGAGCAATATTTTCGGCACATTGAGCGCCGCTGCGGCGGCGGAGGCCCTGTTTTTTACGTACCGGAAATTTGATCGTACTTCCAAGATCAGAGTATCGCTGCTTTTTTATGCGCTGGCCTGTTTCACCTGGGGTGTTGCGGATGCAATCTGGACGGTCATGCATTTTTGGGGCAAAGAGACGCAGGGTGTTCCGGTTTTGTGGGTTACTTATGCCCTTACAAACTGCTTCCTGTGTGTAGCTTTTCTAGTTATTGTTGTTAACCAATTCCTGAAATGGGATCTGGTACAATCCGCTGTCGATGTCGTCGTCAATATATTTCTGAGTGTCGCGTCGTTCTGGGTGCTGTTTTTCAACAAAGACATCTCAATGGTGGCAGATTTTATAAAAATGGATTTTACCAGTATATTGTGCCTTCTGATCGATATCGTGATCGGGATCAACCTTTATACCTGGTTTTTGTCGGTCCGCTCCGGAAAGATTCCCTCCTTCATGTGGATCATGTCGACAGGGGTAATTTTGTTTACTTACACGGATATCTTTTATTATTACCTTGATTTTCGCGGGCTATATTCTCCCAATCACCTCGTTGACTTCAGCTATCTTCTCTCCCTTTCCCTGATCGCAGCCGGTGCGCTGCAAAAAGTATGCCGGCACGGTTCCATATCCGAGATCGACGTCGTGGCCAATACCGGCAGACGGGGAAGATGGCGTTACCTTCTGATCTATCCGTTTTTTGCCATTCTTCTTTCCGCGCTGGGGCTTGTTCCTATCCGGCCTACATTCGGCGAGTACCTCACATGGACCGTCTCCATATTTTTCTACGGGGCATCCTGCCGGTATATCCAGCTTTCGATTGAGAAAGAGACCCTGCTGAAGAGAAACAACGCATTGCTCGAACAGCGTGTCGACCAACAGATCAGTGAACTTACCTTTTTGACGAATCAGGATATCCTTACGGCACTTTTCAACCGCCGTTATTTTATAGACCGCCTGAACGACACATTAAAAAACAGAGAATCGGAAGATCTCACGGCGCTGCTGCTGATTGATATTGACCGATTCAAAATGATTAACGACACATTCGGCCATGATATCGGGGATAAGATTCTAATCGAGTATGCCTACAGGATGACGCAGTGGAACCGTTACGGCGCGCTGTTGGCCAGATTGGGCGGCGATGAGTTTGCAATTATGGTTAACGGCCGATATACAAAGGAGAATGTGGAAGAATTTTGCCGCCAAATCACGGAACTCTGCGGTCTCCCGATCGTGATTGGGGAAACCACGTTCAGCGTTACGGTAAGCATAGGCGCGTCGATTGCCAGGGCAGAAGACTGCGACGGCAGAACCCTGCTGCAGAATGCGGATCTTGCCGCAGACCGGGCGCAGTCCCAAGGATATAACGGGTATTTGATTTTCGATCCCGTCATGAGCAAGGATTTCCGAAAATCGTTGGAGATCGAGTATCTGTTAAAAAACGCCGATGTGAAAAAGGACTTTGAACTGTTTTACCAGCCGCAGTATTCCATCCCTCAAAAAAAACTGGTTGGGGCGGAAGCGCTGATCCGTTGGAACACCCCCGAACACGGCTATATTCCGCCGAATATATTTATCCCGATCGCCGAACAAGGGGACGCCATCCATCAAATCGGAAGATGGGTGATGCGGGAGGCAATCTCTCAGGCGGAAAAATGGAACCGGAACCATGCGCTCTCGCTGAAAATAGGGTTCAACGTCTCCCCGAAGCAGCTTGAGGACCCCGGTTTTATCGGCCTGCTCAGGACGCTTGTTTCGGAGACCGGTGCCGCCCCGGAATGGATCGACGTGGAAATCACGGAGAGCACCATGCTGAGCGACGAGGATAAAATCCGGGATATTTTTGCCGCCTTTGAGAAACTCCGGATCTCCGTTTCCATCGATGATTTCGGAACGGGTTACTCCACGCTTGGCTGTCTCGGAAAATATTCCTTCGACAGAATCAAGATCGATAAGTCTTTGGTGGACGAAATCTCCGAAAGAGACGGCAAACATGCGCATGTGGTTCAGGCCGCAATCAACATGGCGCATGCTTCCGGCATGCAGGCGATCGCGGAAGGAGTGGAGCGGCAGGAGCAACTGGATATCCTGATGGAACTGGGCTGCGACCAGATTCAGGGGTACCTGTTTGGACGCCCTGTGCCGGCCGATATTTTTGAACAGAAGTATATCAAACCCTCACTTTCCGATAAAAAACCGGACAAAGCCCAAGGACGCCGGAATAAACCGGGAGTTCGGGGAGCATATAGCGGCCTATGAGCGTTTTTGGAAATGATACTAATAAAAGCACCTAAAAACTTGCAACCGGTCCCGTAATTATGGTATAATTTTTTTAAAAGAAAGCGCATTTCCCGGACGGAGAAACGAATGGATTCCGAGGCTCCGGAAATTCCGCGGTGAATTCCGTCCCGACAGGACGGGTGATGATCCGCACACGCTCGATGATTTCCATTCGGACGGACGGACAACAGGGAGGATCATTAGATGGATGACGGCAACAGAGAAGTGCTCAACGAATACCAGCGCAGGGAGCTGCAGCGCGAGATTAAGACCTGTGTCGAAAAATATCTGGCCCGGAAGTTGGGAAAAGGCGCCGGGGCGGCGGGAATGAAAGCGCTGGTCTACCATGGGCCGGAGAGCATCAGCCTTGACGAGATTCCGCTTCCGCAGATCACCGAGGATGACGACGTGATTATCCGGGTGACCATGACCACGGTCTGCGGCACGGATATTCACATCCTGCACGGCGGCGTGCCGGAAATCAAAGGGCCGCGGGTGCTCGGCCACGAGCTTTGCGGCGAAGTGATGGAGGCCGGCCCCACCGTCCGCAATGTGAAGGTGGGCGACCGGTGCGCGGTCTCCTGCATCACCCAGTGCGGGGAATGTTTCTATTGCCGACAGGGGATCTATTCCCACTGTACGACGGGCGGATGGATGCTCGGGAATACGATTGACGGCTGTCAGGCCGAGTATGTTCGGGTTCCGCATGCCAACCTTGCCTGCCATATCATCCCGGAGGGGCTCTCCGACGAGGACGTCCTTTTTGTGGGCGATATCCTTTCTACCGGCTATTTCGGCGCCGAAAAAACCGGGATTCTGCCCGGCGAGACCGTTCTGGTTTCGGGGTGCGGCGCCGTGGGCATCTGCTCGATGGCCTGCGCGAGACTCTGGGGCCCTTCGAAGGTGATCGCCGTCGATATCGCTCAGGAACGGCTGGATTTTGCTTTAAAAAACGGCTATGCCGACGTCGGCCTGAACCCGAAGACCTGCGACCTTACCGCGGAGATCAAAAGACTCACGCATGGCCGCGGGGCCGACCGCTGCATCGAGGCCGTCGGTGTGGCGCCCACCTTCCAGACCGTTCTGGACAATGTCCGCCCGGGCGGCAGCATCTGTGTCACCGGGGTATTCGAAAAACCGTTTGAACTCGCCATGAACGAGCTCTGGACCAAGAATATCAGCATCACAATGGGGCTGGTGGACGCCAACCGCATCTCTTACTTGATCGACCTCATCGCGGCCGGGAGGATCAATGTGAGGCCTCTGATTACCCACCGCGCCCCGCTCAACGACATCCTGAAAGGCTACGACTTCTGCGGCAATAAGAAAGACAACTGCATCAAATGGGTCGTCACGCCCTACCAAAGATAATACATGGGGGCGAGCTGCGCCTCAAAAACAAGAGAATAAAGGTTCCATGGTTAGATACGTAAAAAAGCCGCCGGTTTTTGCCGGCGGTTTTTCTATCATTTTTTCGCCATGGGCCCTATTCCAACGGATAGCGCAGGCCGATTTGCTGCGATCCAAAGCTCCATCATGCGGATGGTTTCAGCGTGCGGTGCCTGCGGGCATTTTTCTTCGCCATGGGCCTATTCCATCGGGTAGCGCAGGCCGATTTGCTCCCGGATACGATCCAAAGCTCCATCATGCGGATGGTTTCGGTGTGCGGCGCCTGCGGGCATTTTTTTCGCCATGGGCCTATTCCATCGGGTAGCGCAGGCCGATTTGCTCCCGGATACGATCCATCAGCTCCATCATGCGGATGGTTTCGGTGTGCGGCGCCTGCGGGCACTCGGCTGCGCCGCGGCGGATCGCCTCGACGGCCGCCTCCACCTCGTATTCGTAGCCGGTGATCTGCGCGGGGCGCCGCACGGTGCGGAGCAGGTTCCCATCGGCGTCATAGACCTCCAGCGCCTCAAAGTTGTTGACGTTTCGAACACAGGCGAACCCTTTGCTGCCATAGATCCAGCCGTTCAGATCGGTGGAGCAGACGACGGAGCCCAGCAGCTGCGCCGTGCGGCCGTTTTTATCGTGCAGCGTGACGGAATCGGTGACATCCACGCCGGTTTCGCCGAAGACGGCCGAAGCCTCGCAGGATTCCACTTCATCACCGAAGAGCAGGGAAGCAAAGGTCAGGGGATAGATCGTCACATCGAGCAGAGCGCCGCCCGCCAACTCCGGTTTCCGGATGCGCTCCCGCGCATAGACCGGGTAGCCGAGATTTGCGGTCAGGGCAAAAATCTCGCCGATCTCCCCGCCGGCCATAAATTCCCGGAGCGTCTCTGCCATCGGCATATACCGCGGCCAGATCGCCTCCGTGACGAGCACGCCCTTTTTCTCCGCCAGCGCGAGAACTTCCCGCGCCTCCTTCGCGTTGACGGTGAACGCCTTTTCGCAGAGAACGGCTTTCCCGGCCCCGATGCAGAGCTTCATCTCCTCATAATGGCAGGAGTGGGGCGTGGCAATATAGATCAGATCCACATTCGGGTCGCCGACCAGCTCTTCGTAGGCCTTTTCATAGCCGTACTGCGCGGCAAAGGTTTCCGCACGATCCAAAGAGCGCGAGCCGACCGCATACGGCCTTACGCAGCCCAGCGCGGCGACGGTTTTCGCCATCGAGTGCGCAATTTTGCCGGGCCCCATCACCGCAAAGTTGAGCGGCGTTTCCATAAAGATCCCCTCCGGTTTGCTTTTTGTTTTATTTTACCACCTTTTGCGTGTTTGAAAAGAGAGCAGCCGGTCGTGCCGACTGTTTTTTATACCGGAAAAGGAGCTCCGTTCTTTCAGAGCCCGATCTATTTGCTCGCCGCGAGGAAAGTCGTCCGCTCCTGCACGGAGGGCCCGCCGTGCTCAAATCCGTAGCCGCCGTGGCCGCTTTCAGCAGGACGAGCCGATTTTCCCAAAGCTCCCGCTCCCGCCGCTTCGATTCGGGGCCGGCCTGTGCCTTTGCAGCAGGGAGGCTGCCGTTTCCTCAGAGTCTAATCTCTTTGCTCGCCGCGAGGAAGGTCATCCGTTCCTGCACGGAGGGCCCGCCGTGCTCAAATCCGTAGCCGCCGTGGTCGCTGGTCAGCAGGACGAGCCAGTTTTCCCCGAGCTCCCGCTCCCGCCGAAGCACCTCGCGGAAGGCTTCTCCGGTCATTCGGTCGACCCTATCAAAGGCGGCGCGGTACTCCGGATACATCTGCCCGTAGCCAGTCGAGTGGCCGGTTTCGTCACAGGCCTCGTAAATGGCAAAGATCAGATCCGGGCAGTCCGCCGAACGGAGTTTTTGCAGGACGGCGGCATGCAGCTCCGCGTCGTTTTGCACCTTACAAAATTCCACAGGAAGGCCGCGCGCTTCGCAATATGTTTTTTCGGGCAGATAGGTGGCGTTTTCCGCAGTAAAATGGCCCGCCCAGCTCACAGGAAAACAGGCGGAGCGCGCAATACCCTCCTCAACCGCGGAGGAGAACAGGGTGCGGATCTCCGGCTTGATCGGAACATAGTTTGTGGCGGCGCCGTTTTTTGCGCTCCACAGGCCGGTGAGCATGGCCGCCCACCCGGGCCCGGTATAAGTGATCTGCGGATTCGGCGCCGGCCAGTTCGCGCCGCCCGCATAAGTGAAAGAAACTTTTCCCCCGACGCCGAGAAGGGAGGCGATCCCGCCCTCCGGCAAAAGCCGGCCCAGCATGTCACAGCGGGCGCCGTCGTAGCCGAGCACGAGCACCTTTCCGCCTTTTTTCAGGTATCCCTGCATGGCGGAAAAAACGATGGTCTGGGGAAGGGCTTCCTCCCGTCTGTTTTGAAAGACCGGATTCCCGCATACGGAATCCAGGTAAAACTTTTCGCTGTCGGCGTTTTCCATAGCTTCCTCCCAAACAGAAAAAATTTGCCGCGGTTATTTCATAGAAAAAGCGGGCGGGATTCTCCGAAGATACGGAAACGTCCCACCCGCCGATTTTCGGTGCCCGGAGCTCTAAAAAAATCAGAGTTCTTCGCCTTTCAGGAAAACTTTAACCGGTTCACCCTCGTGATACACACTGAGATAGCAGCAGTCAACAGAGGCGGAGTCGGCCTGTGCGGTGGCAAGGGCCTCCTCTTCGGTCATTTCGGGATGAAGGACCTGCGGCTGACGTTTCGCTTTATTTCCCATGTGGACGGCAAACGTACGATCAATTTCTTCCATGATAGACACTCCTTTATAAAAAATTATTGTAGGGTTTCCGGCCCTAAGAGCAGGCTTTTCGCGCGGCAAAACCGCGAAATATGGAAATAGAACCAAAATCCTGCTGCATTATAGCACGGTCTGTCGGCAAAAACAAGCGTTTTGCCCCTTAAACCATAAATCTTTATGTTCTTTTTTCACCGCTTAGGTTTGCCGTTTCCTGAAATTTCTTCCGGAGAGAGAATGCCTTTTTAATTTGCAAAGCCGACGCGGGAATGATACAATGAAACGAATGATTTGAAGAGAACCATCCGGGAAGGAGGAACATAAATGTCAAAACCCAAAAAGCTGAGGAGACTCGTCAAGGCCGCCCACATGGGTAAACCTGCGGCCATGTACCGCCTCGGATTCAATTATGCGAACGGAACGCATTTTGAGCGGGACGAGGAGCTGGCGGAGAACTGGATTTTGCTGGCGGCCGAGTTCGGATTCACGCCTGCGGAAGCCTGGCTCAAGGAACATAACGCCGGAAAGGCCGGCGCCTGAACATTGAGCAGGAAAAACCCCGGGGATTCCATGAAAGGAACCCCCGGGGTTTTCTTTTTATTTGCCGCAGAGTTTATGTTTCAGCGCGGAGATCCGTTCCCGCCGCGCGGCGGTCGCCTCCCGGTCGAAAACATAGCCGCCGCTCTCCGCCGGGCGAAAACAGTCCCCGGGGCGAGCGCCCTCCGGAAGGGTCTTTTGGGGAATGGAAATCATGGATTCATCCCCCTCCAGAATGGCGTAATCTTCCTCAAACCGGTCAAGAATCCAAAGCTCCATCCTTCGTATCCTTTCTTTTTGTTGATCTTCGGCACCGGTTATTTTTCCGTAAAAACCGTGATGGTTTTGCCATCCGTCTCCATGACGACCGTGCCGTCGAGGTCGGTGCGGTAGGTCTTCACGTCCATCTGATCGAGGAGATCCGTTGTCTCCTTATGCGGGTGGCCGTAATCGTTCCCGGCGCCGCAGAGGATGGCCGCGTAATCCGGCGAAACCGCCTCCAGGAAGGCTTCTCCGCTGGAGGACGAGCTGCCGTGATGGCCGACCTTGAGCACGTCGGAATCCAGCTTTGCGCCGGTGCTCATCATATCGTTTTCCGCCTCTTTTTCGGCGTCTCCCATAAACAAAAAACTCGTATTGCCGCAGACGAGCCGCGTCACCACGGACCAGTCGTTGTAGTCGTCGCCATAATCTTCGACAGGGCCGAGCACGGTGAGCACGCAGCCGGCGCCAAGAGAATACTCCTGCCCGGGCGCGGAGGCCGTAACGGCGCAGCCCTCCTCATCCACGGCGGTCAGCAGTTTTTCCCAGCCCCGGGTGGTGGGTTGGGATTCATCCGGGATATCCGGCATAAGAAATTCTTTCACTTCAAAATCCTGAAGGACATCCGCCATGGCCCCGATATGATCCGCGTGCGGATGGGTGGCAATCAGAAGGTCGATCGTCTCCACGCCCTGCTCCCCCAGGTAGTCCGTGATGATGCCGCTCTTATCCGAGGTGCCGGCGTCGATCAGCACGGCGCTGCTTTCCGTCAGGATGAGGATGCAGTCCGACTGCCCGGTGTCGAGAAAATGCACTTCCGCTGCGCCTTCTCCCGCTGAGGACAGGCTTATGGCGTCTTTTGTCCTTGCCGTCGGGTCAAAAAGATGCAGGCCCGGAAAACGGTTGTCGATCACGGCGGAGATCAGAAAAATTATTGCAATAATAATGGTGACAAGGGTGCGCGAACCGCGTTTTTTCATATCATTCCTCCTCCGGGCCGGGATATAAATTGACCATTTCAAGCCCATCCGCAAGCGCGCGCTGCCAGCAGTGCGCCGTGCCGCCGGAGAGGCCGTTATACCAGCCGATGATGCGCCGGGAATGTTCCACCATATAGACGTTGCGGCGAAGGAAACAGGCTCCGTTGTATGTCTTCGAGACATAAATCACCATATCCGCCTGCTCAAGAATCTTCAGTTTTCTTTCCGCGGAGCCGGAGGAGGATTCAAATCCCATATACGGCACGGCGGCGATCAGGTAAATGCCGAGCGCTTCCCGCCGCTTCAAGACCTCCCCGGCGGCGAAAAGATCGAAGCCCTCCGCCATGCCGGTGTAGAAATAGCGGTAACCGTCGCTTGCGGCCTGCTCGACGGCGGCGCCGATGGCCTCTTTCAGCGCGAGGATTTCCGGCGAGGTCTCTTTTCCGCCATCCGGCAGCCTTGCCGGGCGCGGGCCGGTGAAGCAGCAGCTTTCCTCTTTCACCGCAGGCCCGCCTCCTCAAGGCACCGGAAGATGCCGTACAGGATGCCGTAGATGACCGGCTGGTGTACCAGGTAGATCAGCAGCGTGTTGCTGCCGACGGCGCAGAGAAAACCGGAATGCTTTTGCATCATGAAGGCGGGCAGGTTCCGGTCTTTAAAATACTTGCCGACCGCCGTGCCGGTAAGAAAGAGAAACAGCCATGGCAGCAGCGGGAAATAATCCGCCGAGAAATAGTCTTCCGGCGGGAAGCCGAGAATGGCGGTGACGCCGTTCCGGTAAAGCTCCCCCGGAAGCGCGATCTTTCCAAAAAGAACGGTCCCGCCGCCGATGCCGCGCAGGCAGAGAAAAATCCCGAGGAACAGGGCTGTGCCGAGGGCGGGGTGCAGGGCTTCGGCTCCTTTGCGGAGAAGCGGGTAGAGCAGCATGGAGACTCCGAGAAAATGCAGCACGCCGAATTTGATGAGCTGATCCGGCATAAAAAGCATGGTGCCGAAGGTCATCAGCATGCCTGCACCCAGCACCACGAGCCCGCGCTTGAAGTTGCTGTGCGAAAGCCGGCAGGAGACGCCGGCGACAAGGATAAACGACCAGCAGACGAACTGCTGCAGCCAGGAGAACGGAGGCGTGAATGGGGAAGGTCCGACGCCGAAGATCACGAAAAGGTCATAAACCGTGTGGTAGATCACCATACCCAGCAGCGCGACGCCGCGGAATTCGTCAAGGAACCGAATGCGCCCGCCG
Source organism: uncultured Oscillospiraceae bacterium (assembly GCA_964560915.1). Taxonomy (GTDB): domain Bacteria; phylum Bacillota; class Clostridia; order Oscillospirales; family Ruminococcaceae; genus UMGS1668. Next base: position 5,981 of record CAZLMO010000031.1, on the reverse strand, counting down.
GCACGGCTTTTCGTCATAGAACCGCCTCCTTTTTTAACCATAATTATATCATGCGGCCTGTTTCTTTGCATCCGTTTTTGAAATTCTTGTAAATCTTCTGCGTTTTGCTTGTGCGGGAGCGTGATTTTTGCTACAATACCCTTATGTACAAGCAATTTTCCAACCCGTAATGAAAGGAATTTGTTTTATGTCTGAAGATTTAAAGGGATGGAGCCGCCCCGAGGAGAAGTTTCCGGAGGCTAAGCTCGAGGATTCCTTTGCCGAATATTTTGCCGAGGATCACGCCTCGGTACCCGGAAAGAAACAGAAAAGCCGCCGCACCGAGTCCGGGCCGGACCTGTTGATTGAAACCGCTTCGGAGGACGATCCCGGCTTTGTCATCGAGGGCCTCGCCGCTTCGGAGCAGGCCGGAAGTACGGCACCATCCTCCCCGGAGGATAAAAAGCAGGACGCCGGAACCGCGGAAACCGGAGAAGAAAAGGTTCCCGCAGAAGAAAGACCATCCGAAGGGTTGGGGACGGCCGAAACGGAGATCCCCGAGGAAACGGAGGAGCCTGAAGGCCTGCTCGCCGAACTCCTGCCGGAGCGCGCGGCGCCGGAGGCGGAGAGCCTCCCGGATGAGCCGTTTATGGAAGAAGAGTCCGGGCCGGCGGAAGAGGCCCTTTCCGGGCAGCCCGCGGGATTTGGAGAAAAGGAAGCGCCGGAGGAATCCTCTGGGGAAGTACCATCCGCAGAAGAAGCGTCCCGAGATGTATCGCCCGCGGAGGAAGCATTCACGGACGGGCCGGAAAAAACGGATTCGCTTCCGGAGGCGTATGCCGCCGTCCCGGCCGCAAAGCCGAAAAAATTAGAGATTCTCAAGGAGACGCAGAAAATGCTCTGGAACCGCCGCAAACACCGCTGGGCGGCCCCAGTCGGCTTTGCCGTGATTGTGCTGGCAGTAATCGGCTTCATCGCCGTGATCATCGTCGGCCTGAATCTCAGCGCAAGGGTCATTGACAACACAAAAGAAAAAGAGACGTTTGCCTGGAAGATCTATCCGCTGCTGATCTTTGATCCGGCCGCCTTTGACGATCCGGGTCAGCTCGACCATGTGTTCCTGCTCAAGACCGCCCTCTGGAAGACCCTCCTCGAAAACCGCACCAAGTATTCCTATAACGACGACGGCATGCTGGTGGTGCCGGCCTCCGACCTCAACGTCGCGGCAAAGAGCCTCTACGGCGATACGGTCAAGCTGGATCATCAGACTTTTTCCGAGGGCTATGAGTATTATTATATTTATGATGAAAACATCAGCGCCTATCTGGTGCCGGTCATGGGCCAGACGGCGGAATATACACCGGATGTGGTGCGGATCACCAAGACGGAGGATACCTACACGCTTTTGGTAGGTTACGTCACGCAGAGCACCCTCTGGAATATGGATACGGAAGGAAACCTGAAAGAGACCTTCCCGTCGAAATATATGTATTATGATCTTAAAAAATTAAGCAAGGACAACTATATTATCACGGAGGTCCGCGAGGTGCCTGCCGACGAGGTTCCGGAGACGGAGAACTCCGACACGCAGCAGCAGCTCAACGAGACCCGCTACGGGGAGATCCTCGGAAGCTACGGCAACACCGCCTCCTATAATTCCACCGTGGAAAAATACCTGAGCAGCGGCACATCCGAGCCGGTCTCCGGGGAGTCGCAGGCGGAGTCGGCCGCGGAAACGGAATCCGCCGTCTCCGAAGAGACGGAATCCTCTCTGGAAGAATCCGTGGAAGAGACCGCGGATTAAAAAATCATAAGGTTTGGAAATACTGCCGGAAAGAGGTAATCCTTCCGGCAGTATTTTTCTGCCCTGCCGGAACATGGAACGCCTGCCTCTATTTGGCAGAGCGGGCTGGCCGATTCGGCATGGGAAAGTCTTGCCGCCCAAAAAAGGAAATGCTACCATATTTTTGACGGGAGGAACGGAGAGCTTCCGCCGCGAAACATCAAGCGAACAACGGAGGAAAAACATCTATGAAAAAACTTCTTGCGGCAGCAATGGCGCTGGCACTGTTCCTGACGGCATCCGTGCCCGCCCAGGCCGAAGACATCCTTGAGCTTGACAGCATTGGGTTTGACGAAACTGCGGAATATCTCATCACCCCGGAGGATATTGCGGCGCTTTCCACAGAGGCCGGCATGACGGGAGAGACCTTTACCACAAACGAACTTCAGTTTAAAGTCGTGCTTGGTTCCGCCTACGCGGAGGTGGAACAGAAAACCTATACCGACGGCGCCGGGAAGAAAGGCATCCGCATTACGGTGGAGCCGAATTCCGATTATGGCATAAAAGATTTTGAAATCCGGTTCCGCTGGAATTTCATCCGCGCGGAGGGGAGCACGATCTGGAAGACGGAGCCGATCACCTGTTCCGTCACAATCGCCCGCAGCACGCCGGTGGAGGATCTCTTCAAGGCGTATGCCGGTGAGGAGGACGTTCTGACGCTGGATTCCGGCATCGATGTCGTCACGGAGGACAATTTTGCCGAGGCGGCGGGGAAGAGCATCTCCTTTGCCGACAGCGGAGAAAACTGGTGCCTCAATATCAAGAGGGTCAGCTCCTCCCAGCAGGGGATCAACGTCTCTTTTGACACGGATCCGGACGAGGACGCGCTGGAGCTCTTTGATACGGAGGACGTGCAGGCCCTGAATTTCCTTTCCAATAAAGCGGCGGTCGCCTCGAAGGGCACCCTTTATGTTTATCTCGACAGCGGGGCCCTCGGCACCGCGGATGTGGATGAGACGTACTACCTCTATACATGGAACGGAAAGACGCTGACGTCGCTCGGCAGCGCGGCCCCGGAGGACACGGACACCGGCATCGTGTTCGTTTTTCCGCTGGAGGCCGGAGACGTGCTCGGCTCCTATTACATCTCGACGGAGAAGGCATCCTCATTCACCCCGAAGCCGGAGACGCCCTCCGGAAACGGGACTTCTTCTGCGGAAACAGAGCCGGCGGAGGAAAACCCCGATACCGGGCTCCCGCTTTTTTTCTAAACAGAGCACAGCAAAAGGCCTCATGGATCTCCGCCATGGGGCCTTTTTGTATCCGAAAGGGAAAATATGCAAAAATATGGGAACCAAACGGCTCTTTTCGGACAAAACAACGCATGAATTCCCCGTTTCCGCACGGCCCCAGTTGAAAAACGAAAGGCCGGATGGTATAATCTGATTTGACTGATTTTTATGGAACTGGATGCCGGAGGTATTGGGATGAAAAAATGGAAATCCCTGCCCGCAAACGAGGGCAAGGCAAAAAGAATATGCGAAGAGCTCGGCATCCCGGAGTTGGTTGGCGAGATTCTGGTCGCAAGGGGCGTGGATACCCCGGCCAAGGTAAAGGAATTTCTCAGTGAGGAGATCCCTTTCGCCGACCCGTTTTCTTATAAAGATATGAAGAAGGCCGTGGAGCGGATCAACGACGCCGTCGACGAGGGCCAGCGCGTCTGTATCTACGGAGATTACGACTGCGACGGCATGACCGCCACGGTTTTGCTTTATGATTACCTGCAGTCCATCGGCTGCAATGTCTGGTATTACATTCCGGACCGCGAATCCGAGGGCTATGGCCTCAATAAAAGCGCCATCGACTACATCGCCGCACAGGAGACCGACCTCATCGTCACGGTGGACAACGGCATCTCTGCGATCAACGAGGTCGATTACGCGAGCTATCTTGGCATCGACATCGTCGTCACCGATCACCATCAGCCGCGGGAGATCCTGCCGGACGCCGTCGCCGTCGTCGACCCGCACCGGGAGGACAGCGAGGGCGAATACCGGGATCTTGCGGGCGTCGGCGTCGCATTCAAGCTTATCTGCGCGTTGGAGGATGACGACGGCTGGGGCATTATCGACCAGTATGCGGATCTGATCTGCATCGGCACCGTGGCGGATATTGTTCCGCTGACCGGGGAAAACCGCGTTCTCGTGCGGCAGGGGCTTTCCGCCATCAGCGAGACCAACAACCTCGGCCTGCGGGCGCTGATTGAGAGCGCCGGCCTTTCGGGGAAACTGATGACTTCGGAGAATATCGCGTATGGCATCGCGCCGCGGCTCAACTCCGCAGCCCGGCTCGGCAGCGCCTATCAGGTGCTCGAGCTGCTTACGACCGAGGAAGAAAGCCGCGCCGCCGAGCTTGCCGAGACACTTTGTGAGCAGAACAGCCGGCGCCAGCAGCTGGAGCAGCAGATCTCCGGCGACGTGGAAAAGATGTTTACCGAGCGCCCGGAGCTTTTTCGGGACAGAGTGGTCGTGCTCGACGGCGGCGGCTGGCACCATGGCGTCATCGGCATTGTGTGCTCAAAAGTGGTGGAACGCACCGGAAAACCCTGCGTGCTCATTTCCCGGGACGGGGAAGAGGCCAGAGGCTCCGCACGCAGCGTGGAGGGTTTCTCCATGATCGATGCGGTCTCCTATGCATCGGATTGCCTGACCAGATACGGCGGCCATCCCTTTGCCGCGGGCATGTCCCTCGAATCCGCAAAGATCGACGCCTTCCGCCGCAAGATCAACGAATTCGCGGCCAAAAACTTTGCGGTGATGCCGGTCTTTACGCTGAAGATTGACAAAATCCTCGACCCGGCGGATCTTACGGTGGAGAAACTCTCCGCGCTCCAGCTGCTGGAGCCGTTCGGCTGCAGGAACGAGACGCCGCTCTTTGCTTTTCGAAAAGTCATCATCGACGGGGTCTATGCCATCGGGAATGGAAAACATATCCGTCTGCGCCTCAAAAAAGCCGGCCTCTCGTTTTATGCGGTTTGGTTCGGCGTATCGCAGGAGGATTTTCCGTACCGGGTCGGGGAGACTGTGGATATTGCCGCCTCCTGCGACGTCTGCGAGTATAAAGGAGAGGCGCGCGTCTCGGTGAAGATTCGGGATGTACGGCCTTCCTCCCTCTGTCAGGAGCGGCTGTTCGGCGGAAACCTCGCATACGACGGCTTCCTCCGCGGCGAGCCGGTTCCAGAGGAAGAGATCCCCGCCCGCTCGGATTTCGCGCTGGTTTACCGGTTTATCCATGAGGACGGCGGTTTTCAGGGGGCGCCGGATATCCTGTTTGGCAGGATCACCGGCGCCAATAAGGAGACCGCCATGAGCTCCTGCAAGATGCGGCTCTGTATCGACGTGATGGAGGAGCTCGGCCTCGTCACCAGTTCCTACGACGGCCGCCGTATCCGCATAACTTTGAAAACACCTTCCGAAAAGGTGGATATTGAAAGATCCCAGCTTCTCGGAAAACTGCGCAAGGGAAATATTTGAAAAGCGGAAAGAACGAGGAGGTGACGGCATGAGCGAATATCTGCAAAAGCTGATAGACGCCATACAGGAAAACGGCAAGCCGCTCGATATGGATAAGATCGAGCGCGCATATAACCTTGCCGAGAGCGCCCATGCCGGACAGATGCGTGCCTCCGGCGAACCCTATATCATACATCCCCTTGAAGTGGCCATACTGCTGGCGCAGCTGCGCATGGATACTGATACCATCTGTGCCGCGCTCCTTCACGACGTGGTGGAAGATACGGGCACAACACTGGAGATAATCAGGACCAGATTCAGTCCCGAGATCGCCCAGCTGGTGGACGGAGTCACCAAGATCTCCCATATCAAGAACCGCTCCAGAGCCACAGCCCAGGCCGAGACTCTGAGAAAGATGCTCATCGCCACAATAAACGACCTGCGGGTCATCATCATAAAGCTGGCGGATAAACTTCACAACATGCGCACCATAATGTTCCAGAAAGAGGAAAAGCGCATGCGCATCGCCCATGAAACCCTGGACATCTACGCCCCCATCGCCCGCCGCCTGGGCATGTCCAGCATCAGCTCACAGCTGGAGGACCTGTCGTTTCATGTAGTGTATCATGAGGAGTACGAAGAGCTTAAAAAGATGCTGGCCCAGCGCGAGGACAGGCGCCTGGCGTACATAGAAAACATCCGCTCCA
>CAZLMO010000030.1:14421-16862 GCA_964560915.1 uncultured Oscillospiraceae bacterium | reverse complement strand
TCAGCCGCGGCGCCGCGATCTGCCCGGCCTACGACGCCGATATCGTCTGCTTCTGCCACGATGTCGGCAACGACGTCTGCCGCCTGCCGCAGATGTTCTCCATGTCCTTTGCCCGGCCAGTCATCGGTATCGTCACAAAAGCCGACGCCGAGGACTGCGACCCCTCCCAGGCGATCACGTTTTTGGAAAACGCCGGCGCGAGGCATATCGTCGTCACCAGTTCCGTCACCGGGCGCGGCATCGAGGAGCTGATTGATCTCATCAACGGCATCGACCTCGACGATTATTGAATGCTATGATAAAAGACGATCCGTTTGAAGAAAAAAGATGGGGGGAACTCGCCGAGCGGGCTTTTTCCCGGGAGATCCCCCAGCACAGCGAATTCCTGACGCTGGCGGAACAGGAAAACCTTGCCCGGCTTTCCCGTTCCCTTGCCTCCGGATATTTTCTGGACGGCGGCTACGAGGGCGCGGAACGGAAGATCGCCTGTTTCGGCGAGCCGGAGTGGTTTGCCGGAGAGGAACGTCCGATCGTCTGCATGGGGGTCTCCCCCGTCTCCGAGCGCTTCGCCGAGCCGCTCGCGCACCGGGATTGCCTCGGCGCGCTGATGTCCCTCGGCATCCGGCGAGGCCTGACCGGAGATATCCTGACCGCAGGAAGCCATGCCTATGTGTTTTGCCTGCGCTCCGCGGCCGATTACCTCACGGATAACTTAACAGAGATCCGGCACACTTCCGTGCGCTGCCGGCTGACGGAGGAGATCCCGGAGGCGGCGTTCCCGCAACCGGAGGAGACGGAGATCGTCGTCTCCTCGCCGCGGCTCGATTCCCTGGTTTCGGCGGTTTTCAAGCTCTCCCGCACCGAAAGCGCCGTGCTCATCGAGCGGGAGCTTGTGCTCATCAATGGGGCTGCCGTGCTCAAAACGGATTATCACCCGGAGGAAGGCGTGATCGTCTCCGTCCGCGGGAAAGGGCGCTTTATCTTTGCCGGGATCCGGAGCGAGACGAAAAAAGGCCGCCTGCGCGCCGTTATAAAACTATATAAATAAAAAGCGGCGCCGAGACCCGCCCGCTGTGCGACGTGCCCCGAAACCTATTTACACATAAAAAGCCCTTCCATTGCGGAAGGGCTTTTTATACGAATATTCCCGATCAGTCCTTGAGGTTCAGGCCGGAAGCTTTCTTCTGATACATCTTCTGGCAAAGCTCGGCGATGAATGCGCCGGCTTCGACCGGAGGAGTTCCGGCTTTATGGATGTTGGAGACGACGGTGCGGTTGGCTTCCGGGATGCCCGGATAGCCGCCGTATACGCAATAAGCGGAGAGGGATTCGGCAGAAGCGAGTCCGGGTCTCTCGCCGAGAAGCACGACGGTGACCTTCGCGTTTAGGATCTTGGCGATGGAATCCTCGGAGCCGACACGGCCGTATTTGACAAAGAACGGGGTTCCCATCTTCAGGCCGCTGCTCTTCAGGCCGTTCAGGATGGCCGGAAGGACTTCATCGATGTTGGCTTCCACCGCGGTGGAAGAGAGTCCGTCGGAGACAAAGATCTGGACATCCGGATCATTGATGCATTCCTTTTTGATCCGGGCGGCCATGTCGTCGTCAAAAATTCGGCCGAGATCCGGGCGGGTCAGATATTCATCCTTGCTCTTGCAGGAGCTCTGATAGACTTTTAGATTATTTCTCGCGAGGATTTCCTCGTGAACGTCGTCAAAGACGGCATCCATCGCACAGGCGTGGTCGGCACGAAAACGGAGAAGCGTCTGGGTCATCGGACGGGGGCCGGATCTCCAGACACCGAGACGGGCGGCCGTGCGGGCCTTCAGGCGGAGATACTCCGCTGCGTGCTCGGGAGAGAGATTCGGGATGAGAAGAAGTTTCTGCAGATCAACCGCAGACAGATCCGGAATTTCTCCGCCGGAGGCGCATTTGCAAGGTGCTGCTTCATTTGCGCCGCATACTTGGGCAACGGCCTTTTTGACGATTTCCATAAGCTCAGTTTCAGTCATTTTATAGCAGCCTCCTTTCCTTATTTGAAGAAGATGGCAGCATTGCCGGCTATGTCGGTCAGACAGCCGTCAGCTTCCATGATTCCGAGATTCATTGCCCATTTGTGGAATTCAGGAGCGGGTTTTCTGTGGCTCAGCTCACGCATCGTGGCATCGTCGTGGAAGGAGACGTCCTGATAGGAGAGCATGACGTCGTCGCCCATCGGAACGCCCATGTAATAGTTGCAGTTTGCTTCGTTGAGCAGCAGGCAGGCGATCTCCTGGTCGTTCTGATCGATGCCGGTGTGGTTGGTATAGCAAGGGGCCATGCCCATCGGAAGGCCGATGATCTTGGCCATGAAATGATCTTCGAGGTTGGCACGGATCATCTCTCTGCCGTCGTAAATGGTCTCCGGGCCGATAAAGCCGGAAACGTTGTTCGTCATGAAC
>CAZLMO010000030.1:5357-14411 GCA_964560915.1 uncultured Oscillospiraceae bacterium | reverse complement strand
GGCAAATCCGTATGTACGGCCTTCGAGCGTCATCTCATCCGCGCCCTCATCGGCGCCGATGGAAACCTCGGAGCCTTGTCCGGTTTCGAAATAGAGGCGATTCGCGCCGGTGCCGTAGCATTCATGCGCAGCAAGGTCGTAGGCCTCGAGAAGAAGGTCGCGGGAGACACCGAAGTCGTCGCAGGCGGCCTGCGTTCCGGCGATGGACTGGAAGAACATGGAGAGCGGTGCGCCCTCGCGGACGGACTGCATCTGCGTGGTGACATGGGAAAGAACCGACAGCTGGGTCGGAATTTTCCACTCCTCCACAAAGGCCCAAAGGCTGTCGGAAATGCGGCGGGTGGTCTCAACGGTATCTTCCACAGGGTTGATGCCGATGCAGGCGTCGCCGGAGCCGAAGCTGATGCCTTCCATGACGCCGAGAAGAATCGAATCGACGTCATCGGTGGTAGAGTTGGTCTGGCAGCGATAGCTCAGTGTGCCCGGAAGCCCGATCTGCGTGACGCAGCGGGTCGGATTGGATGCTTTGCTGGAGCCATAAATCAGGTCGCTGGTGGAACAAATCTTTGCGACGGCGGCAACGGTCTCGCCGATAAACGCAAAGCTGGCGCGATAGAGATCATCCTTGGTCGTATGGCTGTTCATGATCCACTCGCGAACCTCGCCGATGGTCATGTTTTTGAAACGGCCATACATGCGTTGATTCAGGGCATCGAGCTCCACTCTGGTGACTTCGTCCTTTTCGTACGGAACCACAGGATTCTCGGTAATATCGCCGACGGTCAGATTGGAGAGAACGACTTTGGCGGCGATTCTCTCGGTGACGGTCTCAGCGGCGATCCCCTGAAATCTGTCGGCAGATTTCGGCTCGTTTGCTTTGGCTAAAACATCCTTGACGTCACGGAATTCAAATGTTTTTCCGTTAAGTCTGGTTTTCAGTTTCAAAACCAAACACTCCTTTCATTTTCTTAAAATCGGGGGACTGGCCCCATCTTGCCTCTTTTCCTTTGGCACAACCAGATCCCCCGCGATCCTCCCTCTCCGCCGGAAATACGGTCAGGCCGAAAACGAAGCAGAGGAAATTCGTTTCATCAAGCATCAGAAAAATTTCTTCCGCCCCGGAACAGAATTTTCCTCCTTAAAAGTACTATATAATTCTCATAAAGTCAACCTACTTTTAGGTAAAATTACTTTAAATAGAGACCCCCGTCGTATTTTGGTCTTTGTAATTTCGACTTTATTCCGAAAATGCTTTGCATTTTTTCTTCCCTGCGTGTAAAATGAGTACCATTGAATGTGGGGTTGGAAGATGAAAAAAAGAGCAACAATCGGAACGGTCATGCTGCTGACTGCGGCCATGATCTGGGGCATGTCCTTTGTCGCGCAGACTGTCGGAATGGGATATGTGGGGCCGTTTACTTTTAACGGTTTCCGCAGCTTTCTGGCGGCGGCGGCGCTGACGGGATACTGTCTGTTTATGGATGGAGTCCGGAGGAAGCGCGGCGAATTTATCCCAGCCTCTCCGGTGCAAAAAAAGAGATTCTGGAAATCGGGCATCCTCTGTGGCCTGATGCTGACGGCGGCCTCCAGCCTGCAGCAGTACGGGCTCAGCATGACCACGGTGAGCAAGGCGAGCTTCATCACGGTGCTTTATATGATTGTCGTGCCGTTCGCGAGCCTTCTTCTCGGAAAAAAGCTGCCGAAAAACATCTGGTTTTCCGTGATCCTTGCGCTGGCGGGGCTTTACCTGCTCTGCGTCACGGAATCCCTCTCTCTTGGCAGGGGCGACTTTTTTGTGCTGCTCGGCGCCTTTGCCTATGCCGGCCATATCCTGATGGTGGATCACTTTGCGCCGGAATTCGACGGGGCAAAGCTCTCCTGCATCCAGTTCTGGGTCTGCGGTATATTGGCGACCGGAATCGCCTTCCTCTTTGAGCCGATCTCTTTTAAGAACTTGCTCATCGCCGCTCTGCCGATCTGCTATTCCGGCTTTTTCTCCGGAGGTCTCGGGTTCACGCTGCAGATTTACGGCCAGAAACGCACCGATCCGAGCATCGCCTCCCTGCTGATGAGCTTTGAGTCGGTCTTTGCGCTGCTCGGCGGCGTGCTGCTCCTCCATCAGATCCCGACTATCCGTGAAATGATCGGCTGCGCGCTGATGTTCGCGGCCATCGTACTGATTCAGGTTATGCCGAAAAAAGAAACCATCGAAGAATATCCTCTTACCTAAAATATGGCTCCGGGGATGTTTGCTTCCTTCTGGGTGCACTTTGATAGGGAGGCAATCAAACCCGTTTCTGCCTTTCTGTTTCAGCCGATATTTTTGAAGGGCAGAAAATGTTTTTTTAGATTTTAGCGGCCTCATGGCAGACGAATTATCTTTTGAAGGTATACGGAAAAGTTGGAAAATGCTCCTTGGAGGAACGAAAAATGAAATCGTGGAATCTACTCCCCGCCGGGGAAAAATTCGTCGCCTCATTCAGCGGCGGCAAGGACAGCACCCTGGCCATACACAAAGCCATGCAAACCGGGCAGGCGCTCGGCCTCATCTCCATGTTTAACGAGGACGGCCGCAGTGGGGCCCACGGCCTCTCTCAGGATTTTATCCGGAAGCAGGCGGAGGCGATGGGGCTGCCCATCCGCTTCGGCCATGCCTCATGGGAGGGGTACGAGGAAGTATTTACCGGGCTTTTGCGGGAATACCAGTCTTTGGGGGCCGAGGCCCTCGTCACCGGCGACCTCGACGTGCCGGAGGAAAACTGCTGGCACGAGCGTGTCTCCGGCAATGCCGGGCTGGACTTTTACGCGCCGCTGTGGCGAATGGACCATGTGGAAGAGGCCCGCGAGTTTGTGAAGGAGGGCTTTTCCGCCGTCGTCGTCTGCGTCAACACCAAAATGGGCATGACGGTGAACGACCTCGGACGTATCTTTGACGGCACCTATCTGGAAGAGCTCCTTGCCCGCGGCATCGACCCTTCCGCCGAAGCCGGGGAATTTCACACGGCGGCGGTGGACGGGCCGTCGTTCCATACTCCCGTCCCCTATCGGCCCGGCGAGATCCGGGCCTTGAAAGAATATCTGCAATTGGAACTGATCTAATCGCGGTTTTTGCGGCTATTCTTCTTTTTCGCACAGGATGATAAAAACGGGGCGATACTTTCGCCCCGTTTTCTTATGTGGAAGCGCCGCATAGGCGGCAAACCGCCGTCCCCCGGCGGATTCCGGCGCGCCGGGCATGGGCTTCGGCATGGTCTTTGCGAAATCCGGGGAACCGTTCCGATACGGAAACGTTGCAGAGGCGGCAAACCGCCGCCCTCCGTCGGATCCCCCGGCGGATTCCGGCGCGCCGGGCATGGGCTTCGGCATGGGCTTTGCGGAATCCGGGGAACCGTTCAATACGGCTCCTTTGTTGCCTCCGGCAAAAAAATCTTCCCCGGGCGGCAAAGCCCGGGGAAGATCTCAATTCGCATGCATTATTTGATTCTGTGTTTTTTATTTCCAAAAAGCGCTGCAAAAGGCACCAGAAGCAGCATCGGAAGGTTTCCGCTGCCGCCGAAGTCGAATCCGGTGTTCGGGTTCTCCTCCTCCACGGCGTTCACCACATAGATGACCCGATCGGTATCCTCCTTCGTAGAGCTCCCTTTTGATTTGGATTTGCTGGAAGGTTTAATTCCGATGCTGAACGGCGACAGGCTGTTGACGCGGAACGTGACGGTATTCGCCTCCGCATTATAAGTCATGGCGAGCCACTCTACGCTGCCGTCCTTCTTTGTGTGCTTTACTTTGTAATTCGAGTTATGAACATAGCCCTCCGGCATCTAGATGGTGACAAGAATCGGGGTGGCAAGCTGGGTATCCTCCTCTTCTCCAAAGTCAAAGCTGAGGTCGAAGGTGTACTTCATGCCGCTTGCCGCTTTTTCCTGATCGACATGCAGGGCAATGGTCGTGTTGCTCAGATCTGTGCTTCCCGCCGCGGCGATCAAACCGACCGCGGAGTGGTTTCCCTCCGGATCGATACGATCCTTCTGCGGCACTTTTTCGTCGAAGGTGGCCTCGATGTTCAGCGTCAGGCCGCTGTAGCCGGCCTTTTCCAGTAAAGCATCGACCTTTTCGATGAGCTCGTCGGAGACGGTCGTCTTCTTGGCGGTGGAAAGTTCCTGCATCATTTCGACAACCGCTTCCAACTGCGCTTTCTGATCGCCGGTAAGCGTATCAGGGACGATATCCGGATCCGGCAGAATCGTATCCGCAATATCTTCGAGATCGGCCGCGCTGTTGATCGGAGATACGCCGGTCTTTTTGACTTCCACAAGCAGATTGGCGCTCTTTCCGCCGGCCTCGGCGGTCACGACCGCAAGGCCCGCGGTGTAGGCGGTTACGGTTCCGTTGGAATCGACCGTGGCCACCGACGGGGCGCTGCTGCTCCATGTGGTGGTAAAGATATCGTCCGCGCCGTCGGGCGCGAGCACGGCCTTGAGGTCATAGCTCTTTGTTCCGCTCTGATCCATCTCAATGTTGAGCACGGAATCCGCGAGCTCCGCCTCGTCGCCGGTATTCTTTGCCTCTATGGAAACCGTATTTACCGTGATGAAGGTGATATTCACTGCGGTGTTGGATGTATTGGTGTTGCCGGCATTGTCGGTCACCGTGACGGTATAACTCCCGACCTTCGTGATGGAGAAGGTATAGGGCGCCGTGGTCTTTGTCACGTCGTAATCATCCGGCCCGGTCACCTGAATAGAGGCGATGCCGCTCGCGTCGGCGGCGGTCACCGTGAGTACGCCTTTGGCGCTCTCGTTGGTCGTCTGGACGAAGGCGTTGGTGTTGGTGGGCGCTATGCGCTCGATATTCCCAATCACCACGGCATCTGCCCAAAGGGTCACGTTGCCGAAGGCATCCTTCACCCGGATATTTCCGGCGGCAATGGTCGCGTTCTCGGTATACTGTTTGCTGCTCTCCGCCTGCCAGGTATCCCCTCCGTTAAAACTGTAGGCCGTTACGCCCACGTTGTCCGTCGCTTCAATGGTGACGGTCACTTTGTCGTTTGTAGCGGCGGTGGGAACAACCTTCACATCGGTGATCTCCGGGGCCTCGCTGTTTTCCAGCGTTAGATAGTAGATGACGGGCTCGCTCTCATCTTTCTGAGTGATGATGCGAACGATCCGGCCGTCCTCCACGCTTTCGGCTTCAAAAGAGCCGAGCTGGTTGTTGTTGACCCAGACGTTCGCGCCCTCCAGCGCCGCGCTGATGGAAACGGCCCCGTTCACTTCAACGTCGTATTCATATACGCCCTCGGTGAGCGCAAGGGTCTTTCCGTTCACCGTGATGGTGGGCGCCGCGGTCTGCCCCACGGAGGCGCTTTCACCGGTGGTGCGGGCAATCGCCAAAATTTCCGGCGACACTTCGCCGACATTGTAATCCGAAACAGCGGTGTAAACTTTTACGTATTTGATGGATTCCAGATTCACCGGGTAACCGTTTTCATCCACGGCCCAGCTGATATCAAAGCCGTCGCCGTAGTCGCCGCCCTCTTTGTATTTCAGCGCATAGACGCCGTCAAGATCGGTGGCGCGGTAGGGGTTGCCGGGCTTGTCGAAATCGGAGGTCTGGTTGGGGTGCACATCGGTATAACCGAAGAACAGATCCTCGCCCCAGCCCACTTTGGTTCCGGTAAGAGTGAGCTGCTCCGCGCTGTAAAGCGAGTTGGCATGGTTGCCCTCAAAGCAGTAGTTCTCCCCCACCGGATAGGCGGGCTGCGGATGGTAGCCGGCGGTGGCAAGGAAGTAGCCGTCTCCGCCCTGATTATCCGCCCAGTAGATGTCTTTGGCAAGATAGGGGTCGAAATCCGGGTCTGGGTTATAATAGGTAATCGCGTAATCCCAGACGGTATCGTCCTCATAGTGTTTGGAGCCCGCCAGCGTATACCAGTTGACGCCGTCCGCGGAGACTTCGACGCCCGCCGGCTCGGCGTTGCCGTAGAACGCGTTGCCGTAAACGGTAAAATCGATGCCGTATTTGTTGGTATCGCTGTTCAGGATCGGGTCATCGAATTCATAGGTGATGAAGCCGCCGAACCATCCCAGAGAATAGCCCGAGTTCGAGTAGTTGCTGCGTCCGGCCTGCGTGGAGGTGGCGCCATAAAGGGTGGTCCCCCATCCGTCGCCCCAGCCCTGTGCGCCGAGCGTGCCGGTCACGGTCTGGCTGTGTTCGTTTACGAACTGGCCGGGCGCCGGCATGACGGCCCAGACGCTGTTTGCGGAAATGGATTGGCGCTCCTTGATCGTCAGATAATAGATGACCGAGGTCTCGCCGCTGGTGATTCTGATCTGATATTCGGTATCTGTCACAAGACCCGTTGCGGTGACGCTTCCGGTACCGGTGACGCCGTTAAAATCAATGGCGGCGGTCGCCTGCTCGGCGGTGGCCGTGACGCTGATCGCGCCCGTTCCCGGCTCGGCGAGCATATTCATTCTATAAATTGTGGGGTTGAATTTTCCGACAAAAGCGGCATCCTCCGAGGTGATGCTCTTGAGGCTGGCGTTCTCGCCCTTTGTAATTTCAAACGTATGGGTCTTGGTGACCGTGCCCTGCTCGTCGCGGATAAATACCCGAATGGTGTTGAGCCCCGCGTTCGGCACCGGGATATTGAAGGCGGCCGGCGAAACGCCCTCCACCTTGATCTCCTCGCCGCCGTTGACCGAGTAGCTGAAGACAAGCGGGCAACTGGACATCGCAATCGTAGGCGTCAGGGTGACTTTGGAGCAGTTGCAGTCCACACTGCCCCGGATGGTCGCCTCGGTATAACGATAAAGCATACTCAGGTAAATCTGAGTGCCTTCGCTGTTATAAGCGGTAAGCGCAACCGTAGCGGAGAAAATGCATTCCCCGGAGCCGGTGGTATCCGGCGCCATGAGCTGGTTATTGCTGCCCGTCGTCATCTGCCAACCGGTGATCCTCGGGTCGCCCGTGGAGGCCACCGGTTTTGTGAAGGTGACGGTGTAGGTCTTGGATTGCATTGAACTGCCTTCCGGAGGCGTCACAACGATTGTGAGCACCAGCGGATCCATGCCGGCGCTGACCGGGAAGGTCTCGCTCTTTCCCGCATAGGAATTGGATGCAATCCGGATCGTGCCGCGGCCGTTAATGGCGACCGCAGCCCCCTTGGCGATAAACTTGGAGATCGCGGTGATATAAAACGATGTGGTGCTCGGGGTGATCGTAACCGCGTATTCCGTGACCGCGGGGTCGAAGCCGGTCTTAGTCTCGCCGTCCTGCTGATAGGTGAGGACGTTTCCGTTATTCACTGTGAGCGATTTAAGGTCGGCGTCCGTCTCCCCATCCATCGAGCCGGCCGGGCGCTTCAGCGTGATCTTATAGACATCCTCCGTGACCCCATCTTCGGCCAGCAGGGTCAGCGTATTGAGGATTTCGTAAACCGCATAAGAATCCTGCGTCCTTGAATTATATGCCCACCAGTTAAAGGTGAGGGTGCGTACGCCGCCCTCCACGGTATCGGTCACGGCGCTCTTGCTGCCATAGCTGCTCCCTGTGACGCTGGTCGTGGAAAGCGACTTGTAGGTTATGCCCTCGGGCATTTTTACGGTGCAGGTGACGTCGCTCTCGTTCCAATCGGCCTCAATGGTGTACTGTTTTCCGCTCTGTGCCACCTCATAGGAGCCGGCTTTCACGGTCCCTGCCGCCGTGACGGAATTTATGGATACTTCATCGGAAACCGCTTCGTCCGCACGGTCGATATAGAAGGCCAGCACCGACGGCGCGGTGTCTCTGCGGGTGTAGGTGCTGCCGTTATAACTTACGGGCCAGATGCGCATGAAATAGAGGTTGGTTCCGACATCTGCTGTAACCGGACTGCCGCTGTTCATCGGTTTGGAGGCGTCGTCCCCCTTGGAGAGCATGCGCTCCGCGATCACGGTTCCGGTATAGGGATCAAATACCTCGTAATCACAGCTGTCGCTGCCTATGTTGAGCTGCAGCACCGGGCAAAACGCCCCGCTCAGCGAATTCGCGGCTTTAAAGCGCGAAATGGCATAAATGTAGCTAAAATTCGGATAGGAACCTGACATATATATAGAAATCGAGCCCTCGTAGTCGTCAATCGCCAACGCCGGCGAAATATAATTGCCGCCTGCGTCGTAGCTTCCCCCCGAAAGGGTGGCGGTGGAATCCGAATCCGTGTAGGCGTTTAGCCTCAGGCTCATAACCGTCGCAGCGACATCAGCGCGGCCAGCCATTTTTTTTGTTTCATTCTAAATGCCTCCCGTCGTTTTATGCCGGATAACGTCTATCCCCTCTGTTTTTCTTTTTCCCGCGCGGCCGCCCGGACGGCTGCCGCCCATAGCCGGTATTTTTATCCAGGCGGTCGTTGACTTTCCTTTTTGACTTTTATATCATAGAAATGCAACAAAAATACGCCTGTCCCCCTTGGGCAGGATCGTTCTTTTGTTGAGGTGGCCGCCACAGGCTGTTTGCGAGACGGGACTGTGGCGGCTGCATTTTTATATCCGCGGCTAACGCCGGAGATTCTTTTCTGAAAAAATAAAAAAAGGCGACGGTCGATCAGGACCGCCGCAAACGTATTTTGCGTACTTCAAAGTTTTCTCCTTCCAACCGGAAAAAACTTTCCATCATTCTTGTAGGTCTTCTGACTTGCGCTTATGGGGGCTTTTTGCCCACGCGTCCCATATTCTGCCTTCTCAGCCCTTCGGCCAATGACCGGTTTTCACCGACGAATATAGACTTCGCGACCACAGAGGCGTGTTCCGTCCGGGATTCTCACCCGAGTTCACTTGTTAAGTTCTCCGGCTTTTTCTTGTATAAAACCGGATAACCACATGAATTTTTTATTCACATTTTTGTGAGGAAAACATTCCTGTTGCCCCCAAAAAACCTCACAGGATAGTAAATTTACTTCCATCAATATATCACATTTTGCAAAAATATCAATCCGTTTTTCGGACGTTTATGGGGAAATCCGTGTCCGTTCTTGCAAAGTTTGAGGAATATCCGCTCCTTTTGGCCACAGCCGGAAACCCC
>CAZLMO010000030.1:0-5347 GCA_964560915.1 uncultured Oscillospiraceae bacterium | reverse complement strand
CCACCTTGCGGGAAAAAGCGGCGGCTTCCGAAGTATCCTGCGCGGGGATAAAAGCGCGAGGGCATTTTTTTGATCCATATTCCGTTCTTTTGGCGTTTTTATCTCAGCAGCTTCTCCCTCTGCCTCCAATCCGGCAAAACGGAGGCGACAAACCGGTGGAACGCTTCGCCATGATCCTTGTGCCGGATGTGGGCAAGTTCGTGGACAACGACATAATCGATCGCCTCCGGAGCCTCCATCATCAGCCGCCAGGAATAACAGATCGCATTTCTCGGGGAGCAACTTCCCCAGCGCTTCTTTGCGGAAGTGATTTTGACGCCTGTCGGACGGACGCCCATGATTGCCGCAAAGTGATCCGTCCGCTGGGAAAGATACGTTTTCGCTTCTTCTCGGAAGGTTTTTTCTTCCTCCGCGGAGAGGATTTTCTCCGCTTTCTGTTTCTCCGCGCGGGCCTTCATATGGGTTTCAATCCAGCCTCGGTGGCTTTCCATGAAATTTTCGATTTTAACCATCGGCATTTTTCGTGGTGCGCGTACCACCAGCTCCGGGCCGTCGTGCACGGAGATCTCCAGCGTTTTCCGGTCCGAACGGATCAGCGTGTAGCCGTCCATCCGCCGCTCCTCCGGAGGGCGCTTTTTCCTTTCAAAAAACATCCGCATCCCCTTCTTTCATTGTCCTATAATTTCTTGTGTAAAGTTGTTTTTATTTACAGATAAAAATCCGACATGACGAATCCACGGGCTCTTCCGCTTTTTTGCTTTGGAGGCGCTGTTATCTTCGCAAAGAACGCGTTTTCAGAGGTTTTTCAAGCGGCGAGATTTTTCAGGGATCCTGTATTTTTTTTGCTCAGTTATGAAAAAAAATTTATTTTTTTTAAAGAAACTTACATTTCCTAACGAAAATGTGCTAAAATAGAAACAGACAGTTCTAAACAGGGTGGACCTGACTGCAAGGACTGTTTTTTCATGATTTAAAAATCTGACAGAAAGGTTTTCGGGTTTATCAAAATCGGAGGGTATCAAATGAACGTATTGAATGAAAAAATCATACACCGTCAATTCGGAGCCGGAACCGTAATTTTTCAGGACGAAGAAACGGTCACCATTCTGTTCTGCGAGGAATATGGGGAGAAGAAATTCCTTTACCCCGCCGCGTTCGATTCTTTCCTTCGCCTTTGTAACCCCGATTCTCAGAATCAGATGGATTGCGAACTCAAGCGGATTCACCAAAGGACCGAGACGCTGCGCCGCCTGCACGAGGCCGGCTACCAGAAAATCTGGGTGGAAAAAAAGCGGAAACTGCTGGATCAAAAAAAAGCACTTGCCGCAAAACGCTCCACGCAAATTTTGAGGAAGAAACCTTCGCATCCGGCCGCAAACCCGGAACCCGACGCCGCGTCGGAACCCTCCGTCCCGGAGACATCCGATTCATAAAGCCGATAAAGGCCCCGGAAAATTCCGGGGTCTTTTTATATCCTATAGAAAAAATGGGGCCGGCGGCCTAAAGAGCCGGACTGTTCTCTCGTGAAGGAGACCCGCATTTCCAAAGCGGCCCCCGCGTGAAAGGGGCTTTTTCTTCACGGGCAGCATCCGGCACAGGCAGGGATTCGGCGGAGCGCCGTTCTCAGTATGATATTTTTTTATCTCTCGCGGCTTTCAGGCGCTCCAGAGCCTGCTCCAGTACCCATCTTGGGCAGGCGATGTTCCAGCGCTCAAATCCCTTCCCGCCTTCTCCAAACAGATAGCCGTCGTCAAGGAAAAGCTGCGCGTCGAATTTCATGAAGCGCTCAAGCTCCTCCGTGCTCATCCCCCACGCGCGGAAATCCAGCCACATGAGGTAGGTGCCCTGCAGATTGAATACGGTGACCTCCGGGAAATTCTCCGCGAAGAACCGCTCGACCAGCTTTTTGTTGCCGTCAAGATGTATCAAAAGCTCCTGAAGCCAGTTTTCGCACTTTCGGTAGGCGAGCTCGCAGGCCCGGTAGCCGAACACGTTCAGAGAAAAATATCCTCTTGCTGAGGTGATTCTTTCCCGGCGCTCCTTATTGGCGATGAAAATGTTGGAGGTCTGGAGGCCGGCAAGGTTAAAGGTCTTGCTCGGCGCGGTGCAGATGGCGCTGTTTTCCACATATTTGCGGTCGAGCGTGCCGATGGAGACGTGCTCGTATCCGGGCAGGATCAGATCGAAATGGATCTCATCCGCAAGCATATAGACGCCGTTTTGCAGGCAAATCTCAGAGAGGCGGATCAGCTCCTCTTTCGTAAAGACGCGGCCGACCGGGTTATGTGGGCTGCAAAGAATAAAGAGCTTGACTTCCGGGCGTGCGGCTTTTTCCGCAAAATCGTCGAAATCGATCTCGTATGTATTCCCGCGGATTTTCAGTTCCGAGCACACCGCCCTGCAGCCGCCCGCCTCGATTGCCATATAAAAAGGATAATAGGCCGGCGTACAGAGCAAAACGCCGTCGCCGGGCTGCGTATAGGTCCGCACCATCTGATAAACCGCCGGCACGACGCCCGCCGTCTCGACAAACCACGCTCTTTCGGGACGAAAACCGTGGCGGCTCTCCATCCAATCCTGCACGGCCTCATAATAGCCGTCCGTCGCCTGAGTATAACCAAGGGTCGTATGATCGAGAAATACCTTGAGCCCCTCCGTGATTTCCGGCGGGTTCAGGAGCTCCATATCCGCGATGGAAAAGGGCACAATCTCTTTTCCCACCGCCGGATTCTGTTGGAGCATCGCATCCCACTTATCCGAGCCCGTGCCGGCTCTGTTCCGCAGAGTATCAAAATCGTAAGCCATTTCCGTTTCCTCCGTATTTTATACAAATGCCCGGGCGTTTCCCCCGGGCATGGTTATCCCCTTTTGCCGTTCCCGGATCACCGGAAGAAAAAGCCGCCCGCCGCGCGGACGAATCCGGGCGATCCCCCGTAAGAAGAAAAGAATGAAATTCAGGCAGATATTGACGGAGGCCGTCCGCCGCACGGGCAAATCCGGGTGCTCCGCCCTAAAAAGCATGAGCATGAAGCGGTGCCGGACGGCGGCTTCGTGCCAGCTGGAGCTTAGGATTCCCCCCAGTTTTGAGCATCTCAGGTGCCGGTGGGAAATTTCCCGCAAAGCTCACAGAAGCCATGATTGTCGCGGAGGCCGTCCGCCGCGCGGGCAAATTCGGGTGCTCCGCCCCAAAAAGCATGAGCATGAAGCGGTGCCGGACGGCGGCTTCGCGCCGGCTGGAGCATAGGATTTCCCCCAATTTTGAGTAGGCACCGGCGGTATGGCTCCCCGCAAATCCCCCTCGACCCGGGATTACGCCTCGTATTCCTTCATGATCTCATCAACCGAATCCTCGCAGGAGCGCATGGCCTCGAGCGTCTTTTCGAGCAGCGTATCAAGATCCCAGCCCAGCCTCTCGGCTCCCTGCTCGATCACTTCCCGGGAACAGCCGGCCGCGAACTTCTTATCCTTGAATTTCTTTTTGAGGCTGGAAAGCTCCATATCCTGTGTGCTGTGCGACGGACGCATCTTTGCGGCAGCCCAGATCAGGCCGGTCAGTTCATCCGACGCGAAGAGAATTTTCTCCATCTGGTGCTCCGGCTCCACATCGCTGCAGAGTCCGTACCCATGGCTGCAGACCGCGTGGATAAAACGATCGTCGAAGCCCGCCTCTTTCAGTAGCTCAGGCGCCCGTTTGCAGTGCTCCTCCGGATACCGTTCGAAATCGACGTCGTGCAGCAGGCCGACCATCGCCCAGAAATCCGCTTCCTCCTCATAGCCCTGATCCTTCGCAAACCAGCGCATGACGCCCTCGACCGTGAAGGCGTGGCGAAGATGAAACGGCTCCTGATTATATTTTTTCAGCGTTTCCAGTGCTTGTTTCCTATTCATACTGTCTCCTTTTCGTCCTGAAATACAGGTCCCCTGCCGGCTGCTTATGCCGGGTGCCGGAGATTCAAAGATTCCCCGGCTGCGGAATCCGGGAATCCTCCGGAATCCGGAAATCTTCCGGATTCCGAAAGTCCCCCGAAATGTGGAAAACAGCGGGAATCCCCAAGTTCCCCACATGCAAAAAACTGCCGGAAACCGAAAGACTTTTCCAGTGCGGATGCTCTTCAGGATGCCAAGACCCTCAGTCTTTCTCTGGGTCTATATGGTGCGGCTCGGCCGCGTCGAACATGGCGACGATGCCGTCCATGAAGCTGACAAGCCAGTCGCCTTTACAGTTATAAATCTCTCCGTCGTCGCATTTCTTTGCGATCTCCGGGTCGATCGGGATCTGTGCGGTCAGCGGAATATCATATTCCTTTGCGACCTCGGCAAGCCGGCTTTCGCCAAAGATGTTGTGGCGGCGGCCGCAATCCGGGCATTCATAATACGCCATATTCTCCACGACGCCAAGCACGGGCACCTGCATCATCGAAGCCATTTTGACCGCCTTGCCGACGATCATCGAAACCAGCTCCTGCGGCGACGTGACGACCAGGATGCCATCCACCGGCAGGGACTGGAATACCGTCAGCGGAACATCACCCGTGCCCGGAGGCAGGTCGACAAACATATAATCCACGTCGTTCCAGAGCACATCCGTCCAGAACTGTTTGACGGTTCCGGCGATGATCGGCCCGCGCCAGACCACCGGATCGGTTTCGTTTTCCAGCAGCAGGTTGATGGACATGACCTCAATGCCGTTTTTAGACATCACGGGGATGATGCCGAGCTCGGTGCCGTCGGCTTTCTCCTTCAGACCGAAAATTTTCGGAATCGAAGGGCCGGTGACATCTGCGTCAAGGATCGCGGTTTTATAGCCCCTCTTCTTCATTTCAGTAGCGGCAAGGGCGGTGACAAGAGATTTGCCGACGCCGCCTTTTCCGCTGACGACCGCGATCACCTTCCGTACGGTGGAATAGGCGTTCTGCGGGGCAAGAAAGCTTTCGGGGATACCGGTATCGGGTCTCTCCTTCCTGCTGTCGCAGTTGAGCGAACAGCTGGAACAGTCGTGGGTGCATTCTTCGGGCATGGGGGTGCCTCCTTTGTTATTTTATCAAGCTGCAAACCAGATCAGAATACCCTGCCGGGTCGTCAAGTGGCAGCTCGGCGATAATCATCGCCTGGTCATAAAGCAGCTCGGCGTATTTCTTCGCAAGTTCTTTGTCCGTATCGACCGCGTTCTTCAGCGCCTCGAAGGCCGGGCTGTCGGCGTTGATCTCCAGCACGCGCTCGGTCTTGAAGCCGGTCATCTCGCCGCCCTGTTTGCGCAGATACTTTTCCATTTCGATGGAGATCGGCCCGTCGGCGGTCAGGCAGACGGCGTGGGATTTGAGGATCCGGGAGACACGCGCCTCCTTGA
>CAZLMO010000029.1:0-17525 GCA_964560915.1 uncultured Oscillospiraceae bacterium | reverse complement strand
AAGACGGCATCGTCCGTTTCGAGCGTCTCGGCGCAGACCGCAAGAAGGTCAGCATTTACCCGGACGAACAGTAAGGTACATTGCGGGCGGACTTCAAAGGTTCGCCCGCAATTTTTTTTGCGGCGCTCCTTTTGCGGAGCGAAAAAAAGCGAATGATATTTTCCGACCACATTTTTTCCCAAAGCCGGCCGAGGCCTTTTTGGGGGCTTGTGCAGACCGCAGCCGGGCAGGTTGTCATGATTTCCGCATACGAAAAATTTCGTATGCGCGTAAGAAGAAAGAGGTACGCCTTTTGTTTGTAGATACCGCAAAAATCAGAATCCGCGCGGGGAAGGGCGGCGACGGCGCCGTCGCATTCCACCGTGAAAAATTTGTCAATGCCGGCGGGCCGGACGGCGGAGACGGAGGCAGAGGCGGCAACGTTGTCTTTGCCGGAGACAGCAACCTTTCGAGCCTCGTCGATTTCAAATTCCGCAAGCGCTATTTTGCGGAGGACGGCAAGGACGGCATGGGCAATTGCTGTTACGGCAAATCCGCGCCGGATCTCGTCATCCGCGTACCGGTCGGCACCGTCATCAAAGAGGCGGAAACCGGCCGGATCCTTGCCGATATTTCCGACAGCCGGCCGCAGATCGTGGCAAGGGGCGGCAAAGGCGGCTGGGGCAACACACATTTTGCAAGCTCCACCCGCCAGATCCCGAATTTTGCCAAAGGCGGCCTGCCCGGTGAGGAGCTGGAGATCACGCTGGAGCTCAAACTGCTCGCAGACGTGGGCCTGGTCGGCTTCCCGAACGTAGGCAAGTCCACGCTGATCAGCGTCTGCTCCGCCGCGAAGCCGGAGATTGCAAGCTATCCCTTCACAACGCTCACGCCGGTGCTCGGCGTGGTCAAAACGGATGACGGTTCCTTTGTTATGGCGGATATCCCCGGGCTCATCGAGGGCGCGGCGGACGGCGTCGGCCTTGGCCACGATTTTCTCCGTCATGTCGAGCGCTGCCGGCTGATCCTCCATATCGTCGACATTGCCGCCGAGGAGGGCCGCGACCCGGTCGAGGATTATAAAACCATCAACCGGGAGCTGGAACGTTTTAACCCGGAGCTTGCGAAGCGCCCGCAGATCCTTGCGCTCAACAAATGCGACGCCGCCATCCCCGAGATGATAGAGGAATTCGACAAATTCGCAAAGAGCGAGGGCCTGACCTATTATCTCATTTCCGCCGCCACCCGGCAGGGCGTCGACGAGCTGCTGAAAGCGCTCGAAGAGGCCCTCTCCAAGCTGCCGCCGGTGCTCCGCTACGAACCGGAGCCGAATACCCGTCCGGAAATCACGGAGAAGCAGGAATTCGCCGTTACGGCGGAGAACGGCATCTATGTCGTGGATGCGCCGTGGCTTGCCCACACCCTCAGCTTCGTCGATCTGGACGACTACGAATCCATGCAGTATTTCCAGCGTGTGCTGCGTCTCTCCGGCATCATCGACAAGCTTGAGGAGATGGGTATTCAGGAGGGAGACACGGTCTCCGTATTGAACATTGATTTCGAGTACGTCCGGTAATTCCGATACGGAGGAGAGCTTTTTCCCGCAAGAGGGGTTTTAGCTAAAGCGGCCGTTTTTTTGACCGGATTTCCGGAGCTTTTTTTGTTTCCAATGGATTCTGATTTTTCATTTTTATTGGGGGCTTGTTTTTGGAGCGCAGCGTATTGACAAAACAGGAGGCCGGGATGCTCAACGGGCTGTCTCTGGCTTTCGTCGGGGACTCGGCCTATGAAATTTTCGTTCGTGAAAAACTGCTTGAGCACGGCTCTCTGCCGGCAGGGAAGCTTCATGAACGTGCCGTGCTCATGGTCCGCGCGGAGACGCAGGCCAAGGTCTACGACCTGCTGGAGCCTATGCTGGAGGAAGACGAGCGGAGCATTCTGAAGCGCGGCCGCAACAGCGTCGTGGGCCGCATCCCCCACAATGCCACCGCCGCCGAGTACCGAAAGGCGACCGGCGTCGAGGCACTGTTCGGCTGGCTCTGGCTTTCCGGGAACGAATCGCGCGCACGGGATCTTTTTCATGCGTCGTTGGGAATTTTGAGCGGGGAGGCCTTTGTGTGAGGAAACGGGACGGAATTTTCTGGGATATCTGTGCCGAAGTGCTCGGCTCGCTTCTTTTTGCGTTGGGCGTGGATATCTTCACCGCGCCGAACGGCATAGCGCCGGGCGGTGTCACCGGCATCGCCACACTGCTCAACGACCTGACGGGGCTGCCGATCGGTATCGCCAGCCTGCTGCTCAACCTGCCGTTAATCCTGATCGGGTGGAAGTTTCTCGGAAGGAAATTCATTCATTCCACGCTGCGCACGCTGCTGATTCTGACCACCCTGACGGACATGCTCACCGTATTCCTGCCGAAATACACCGGCAACATGCTGTTGGCCTCCATTTTCGGCGGTTTGCTGATCGGCGCGGGGCTGGGAGTCGTTTTTCAGCGAGGCTCCACGACCGGCGGCTCGGATATCGTCGGCCGACTGCTGCTGCTCAAATATCCGCATATCCAGCTCGGCAAAATGTTGCTGTATATTGACTTCGCCGTCATCCTCGCCGCGGGCTTTTATTTTTCCAGCATGGAGGCCGCCCTTTACGCGCTTGTCTCGGTCTACACGGCGGAACGGGCGCTGGATACGGTGCTCTATGGGGACCGGCGCGGCGTGATCGCATGGGCGGTCGTGGAGGATCCGGAGGCGGCGGCACGGCGCATCATGGAGAAGACCGACCGCGGCGTCACGTTTTTGAGCGGGGAGGGCGGTTATACCGGTGGGGTGAAACGGGTTATTATGTGCGCCATGCCGGAAAACCAGTTCCCGGTGTTCAAGAAAGTCGTGAAGGAATGCGATCCGGCTGCTTTTATCATGTCATCGCCTTCCAATGATATCATTGGAGAAGGCTTTCGCCCCATGAGGATCGAAAGTTAAGTATTCCGAAGCTTTCACCACGCCCAGGCGTTTTGCGGCTCTTGAAGAAAAGGAAGGCCGCCGACGCTTTCCGCAAAATTTCCGGATTCCGGGAATCTCTCCCGAAGCCCCGGACGTTTTGCGGCCTTTTTTGGATAAAAAAGAGGCGCCGATCCGTGTGCGGGGCCCCGCGCCATTATTTTTCAGAAGGAGGGAACATCGTGTTTTTACGATTTGATACGATTTCCAACATCAGAGACCTCGGCGGAATCGTCAACCGCGAGGGGGAAAAAGTGAGATCCGGTCGGCTCTACCGCAGCGCCGCGCTCGATGCGCTGTCGGATGCGGAGCGGGAGCGGCTGGCCGGGGAATACGGTCTGCGGGCCGTGGTGGATTTCCGCGGAATAAGAGAGGCGGAGCTGAATCCCGACCGGATAGCGGATCCCATCCGCTATTTCCGGTTTTCCGCGCTCCCGAGTCTGGATAATTGGGATGAGGACGACGGATTCCTGCCCGGCACATCCGTCGTGGATTATTACTGCGGCTCCTATCGGGAGATGGCGGAGGATGCTTCCAGCCATCTGGCTTTCCGCGGCTTTTTTGATGTTTTGCTGGAGACGGAGGGGGCGGTGCTTTGGCACTGTTACGCCGGAAAAGACCGCACCGGGGTGGCGGCGGCACTGCTGCTTTCCGCGCTGGATGTCGCGCCGGAAGAGATCCGGGAGGATTATTTCCTCACCAATTTCCCGGGAGCGAGGCGCTATATCGAAATAACCGCCGGAGTGGAGAACGACGCGGATAAGGAATACATAAGGGCGCTGTGCTTCGTGCAGGAGGAATTTCTTCAGACATTTTATGAAACGGTGGAGCGCTTGTTTGGCGGCGTGAAAAATTTTCTGCACGATGCCGTCGGGATAAAGGAAGAAGAAATTGCCGAACTCCGGCGCAAATATCTGGAATAGGCTCCCGGAGAAAACGTATTTCATGAAAAAACAAAAAACTGAATAAAATCTCCGTGTGCGGGAAAAATGAGAGCGAAAGCAGAGCTTTTGAAAGAAACATTCTGCGAAAGCGGCGCTTTCTAATCTTTTCCGAAACGGAGATCTTTTTATGCTTTCCAACAATCAGAACTATTCCAGAGAGAACAGCTCCAACAACAGCAGCCATACTTCCCAGGGCCCGCAGAACCCGCAGGGTCCGCAGAACCCGCAGGGCCCGCAGAAAGCGAACCAGCAGAAACAGCAGAACCAACAGAAGGACTGCAGCGAAGGTCGCTGAGGGAGACACGGAGCTCCCCACCATGCAGCGGCCGCCGCCGCATGGTAAAGAAAGCCCGGGCGGTTTCCGTCCGCGGCAAAACGGAGCCGGGGAAACGCTTTTATGCATTCCCCGGTATTTTTTCGGCCTTTTTTCCATAAGATGCCCGGAGAGAACCTATTTTCGGGAGGCGGTACTATGAAGGAGACGGGGCAGGCCGAAGAAAAGCCTCATTGGGTGAGGATCGACGGCAGGAGAAAGCTCTCCGCCGCCGGGATCGTTTCGCTGGAGGGGTTCGACGAGCGGGAGATTCATGCCGCGCTGCCGGACTCGATTTTGGTGATCGGCGGAAGGGATCTGAAAGTGACCGGCTTTTCGGCGGAGACCGGGGATCTTTTTGCGGAGGGGAGGATCGACTACCTGCGCTATTCCGGAAGGCTGCCGCGGCGGGCCGGTTTTCTGGAGAAACTTTCGCGCTGAGGAGGCAGCATGATCTTTTACGACGACATCAACGCGTTTCAGACGGCGCTCTTTTTCGAGGCGATGGTGTTCGGCGCGGAGCTTGGCCTTTGCCGCAGCGCGCAGGACCTGTTCCGCTTTTTGTTTCCGCCGGGAAAGAGGCGCCGTTTCTTCGGGGACGTGCTCTATTGCCTGATTGCCGGATTCCTATATTTTTCGTTTCTGCTGGAGCGCAATTACGGACAGCCGCGGTTTTACCTTTATCTCGGTTCCGCGGTCGGGTTCGTCATCTGGATGGAGACGGCGGGAAGGCTTGTCTCGCTGGTAGGGCGGCTGATTGCCCGCATCCGGAGAGCGCTCGGCCGCCTGTTTTTACCTCCGCTGCGGAGGGCAGCCTCATTTTTTCAGGGAATCGGCAGGAAAATGGAGGAAAAAGGGGCAAGCATATTCAAAAAATCTTCAAAAAGCATGAAAAAACTATTGAAAAAGGAACGTAAAATAGTGTATAATCCATTGTGTTTAAATATCAGGAAATATAAGAGATTATTTTCCCCCGGGAGACGTGTGCGGATGCTTTTCGGAGAGGAAATAAAGGAGCATTATGGATTTGAAGCGGAAAACCAAAGAGAAGAAGAACAGAAGCCTGTTTCTCCGGCTTGCGGTGATCGCATTCGGGGTGTATATTCTGTATGCCCTTGTGAGCTTTCAGGTGGACATAACCAAAAAGCGCACGGAGCTGGAGGTGGCAAAAGAGGAATATAACCGCCAACAGATCGAAAACGAGGAGCTTCAGCGGACTCTGGATACTTACGGAACCAACAATTTTATCGAAAGCATGGCGAGGGACAAGCTCGGCTATGCCTATTCGGACGAACATTTTTATGTCGACGTTTCCGGAACGGATTGAGACGCATTTTTTACGCGGTTTGAGAGGGAGCAAAAAAATTATGCAGCTTGAGGTTGGCTCTATTCTGGAGGGTAAGGTTTCTGGTATTACGAATTTCGGCGTATTTGTCGATTTGTCCGGCGGTAAAACCGGCATGGTACATATCTCCGAAGTGGCGCACACATATGTAAAAGATATCAAGGAATTCGTGACCATGCACCAGACGGTGAAGGTGAAGGTTCTCGGTATCTCCCCGGACGGCAAGATCAGTCTTTCCATGAAGCAGGCAGAGGAGCCTCCGGAGGGCCAGCCGCCGCGTTCGCCGAGGGATCGCCCGCCGCGGCAGGATCGTCCGCGTTCCGGCCCCGGAACCGACAGCTTTGAGTTCCGTCCGCGGAACCAGAGCCAAAGTCAGAGTCTGTCTTTTGAAGACATGATGAACCGCTATAAGCAGTGCAGCGACGAAAAGATGGATGATCTCAAGGATGTCATCGAGAGCCGGAAGGGCTCCCAAGGCCGCCGCGCGAAGAACAAAAGCCACGATTTTTATGACGACTAACAGATCAGGCAGAGGGTATTGCTTCCGGCGATGCCCTTTTTTGAAAGGGTGGGACGATGCTTTTCTACAATGCCCGGATTTACACGGCTGCGGGATCGGAAATTGAGGATGGTTTCATCCTTGTCCGGGACGGCAAGATTATCGACGTCGGCCCTTCGGACTTTTTGCCCAAGGAGGAGGATGCCGTTGATCTCCGGGGCGCGACCGTCTATCCCGGGTTTGTCGACGCCCATTCCCACATCGGCATGTGGGGAGACGGCAAGGGGCAGGATGCCGACGACGGCAACGAGGATACCGACCCCGCCACGCCGCAGCTGCGCGCCGTCGATGCCGTCAACCCGGCGGACAGGGCGTTTCGCGAGGCGCTTGAGGCCGGTGTTACCACCGTCGTCACCGGGCCGGGCAGCGCCAACGCGGTAGCGGGCCAAATGCTTGCGCTTAAAACTTACGGCGCCACCATCGAAGACCGGATCCTCCGGTGCCCGTTGGCGATGAAATTCGCTCTGGGCGAAAACCCGATCAATACATACCGGCAGCGGGGCGAGACCCCCGCAACGAGGATGGCCACCGCCGCCGTGATCCGCGAGCAGCTGATGAAGGCCCGGCGCTACGCCGAGGACATGCGGGCGAGCGAGGAGGACGACGAGATCGATCCGCCGGATTTCGATATGAAAGCCGAGTCCCTGCAGCAGGTGCTGGACGGGACCATTCAGGCCCATTTCCACGCACACCGGCAGGACGATATCTTTACGGCCGTCCGCATCGCCGAAGAGTTTCATCTCAATGCGGTCATCATCCACGGAACGGAAGGCTGGCTCGCGCCGGAGCAGCTCGCCGCGAAGCATATCCCGGTCATCGCGGGGCCGATGATCGGCACGCGCACGAAGCCGGAGCTCGCCAACATGGACGATTGTAACCCGGCGGAGCTTGTGGAGGCCGGTATCCCGGTAGCCATCTGCACGGATCATCCGGAGGTGCCGGAGCGCTTTCTCGCCCTGTCGGCGGGGATCGCCGTGCGCGGCGGCATGAGCCGGGAGGACGCCCTGCGTGCCATTACGATCGTTCCGGCCGAGATCTGCGGCATCGCGGACCGCGTCGGCTCCATCGAGCCCGGCAAGGATGCGGATTTTGTTGTTTTTGACGACGATCCTTTTTCCGTCTATACGGAGCCTGTCATGGTGGTCGCCGGGGGGACGGTCGTCGGGGAGTGAGATCCCTCATGAAACGTTGCGCCGCAGGGTTTCGCGGCGGCTTTCCGACCGACTTTGGATTGTATGGTTCCGATAAGCGCCGGCGAGAGTACCCGTTTTTAAATTTTCAGACCGATGAATTTTTTCGTCGGTCTGTTTTTTTGGCCGACGGGAAAATTTGCGGCTCCGAAGGTATGATTTCAAAAAAAACGGGTACCGGAAAGGAAATTCCGGCACCCGTCTCTGATAATTCCAGGCCACAACAATATAAATATACCACTTCGCTTTTCAAAGGTAAACCCTCTTCTTTGAACTTTGTCGTGGAGCATAACAAACGGTTCACATTTTAGTAAAATTAGTGAATGGAATCGCCTTCGGTCAATATGGTATAATGTTAACGGTGGAAGAAAAGTGACGGCCTTTCTGAAGCCGTCGCGTTCCGCCTGAAAGGGAGGCAGAATTATGAACATCAGGATCACTTCACGCAACACCGCGGTCCGGGACGAATTTAAAGAGCGCTGCCAAAAAAAGCTCAAAAAATTCGATCGCTTTTTCGGTGAGGATGCCGACGCCGTTGTCACCGTTTCCGACCAGAACGGCCGGGAGACGGTTGAGGTGACCATCACGTCCGGGGGCATGCTCTTCCGGGCAGAGGAAACGACCTCCGACCGGATAGACTCCCTGGAAAGCGTATCCGATGCGCTGACCAAGCAGATCACCCGCAACAAGACAAGGCTGGAGAAAAAGTTTCGCACCGGCGCCTTCCAGCCGTCCTTCAGTGACGAGGTCATGCCCGAGGAGTACGGCATAGTCCGGATCAAACGTTTCCCGCTCAAACCGATGAACGTACAGGAGGCTATCCTCCAGATGAACATGCTCGACCACAGCTTTTTCATGTTCCGCAACGAGGAGACCGATGAGATCAATGTCGTCTATCGCCGCAACGATGAAAACTACGGGCTGCTGGAGCCGGGCGGCTGAGAGGCTTTTTGATTTCAGAATACATAAAAAACTTTATGGTCTGCAGCATCTCCGCGGGGCAGAAAAGCGGGCGGGAGGCTTCCGCGGCACCGGCGATGCAATTTCCGTAAAATAAAAAGCGGACGAGGAGGCGCAAAGCCAAATCGTCCGCTGTTTTTATAAAGACCGTCCGGAGGAATGCCGCGCGGGGCAGTTTTGCTTTTCCGGAAGGATGACCGGATACATCCGTCATCAGAGAGCAGGCCATCGCCGTCCGGCATGCCTGTCACACCGTTTTCCGGCCTTACATTTCAGGATGATGGATTTTGATTTTATCTATCGATTCTTTTTTTCAGGATCACATCCGCGGCCTCCGCGAAGCCGAAGCCACCCTCCCGCTCCGTCACAAAGGACGGGGGATGAGAGAGCAAATGTTCAAAGGTACGGATATTCGCCACGCCGCAGGAGAGCGGAAAATATTCAAACATCGGTTCGTCGTTGAGCGAGTCGCCGAAATAAAGAATCTGCTGCTTGGGGTTTTCCACACCGAGGATTTCTTTAAAGAAGAGGAGCGCCATCTCGCGCTTGTTGTAATCTCCAAACCAGGTGTCGACATGGATGGAGCTGATTTTGGCCTCTGCGCCGAGGGATCGGCAGACTTCCGCAATTTTTTCGGCGTCGGAGATCGGGAGGCGGGGTTCGTCTTCACAGTAGTCGATGGCAAGCTCATAAATCCCGGAAAACTGATCCGAGCTCACCCTTGAGCCGGGGACGGCTTTGAGCACGGCGTCCGTGAGCGCTTCGAGCCTCGTATGCGCATCCTCGGAGACATTCGGGTGGCGAAGAATCCGGAATTTTCCGCCGCTTAGATAAAAAGCAAAGGCACCGTTTTCGCCCACAACACCGGCGACGGGCCACTCACGTACGATCAGGCTGCACCAGCCCGCCGGCCTGCCCGTGACCGGAACAACGCCGAAGCCCGCCTCGTGCAGGTTCCACATGGCGGAGTAAGCCTGGGCGGTCAGCCTGCCGCCGTTGGTGACGGTATCGTCGATATCGGTGAGAATAAAGCGTACGCCGGAAAGCTCTTCCGCCGTAATTTCAGAAAAAGGACGCAAAAAATCGCCTCCCAAAATGCATTCCCGTACATTTTAACCTCCGTCCCGTTTTCTGTCAAGAAAGAATTCCCCGCCGCATAAGATTTCCCCGGGAGATTGTCTGGAGGTGTGCGGGATTGAAACAGCTTTTCCGGGTCACAAAGCTGAGAACGGCGGCAATTCATGCGGCAGGGGCGGCGCTTGTTCTGATTGCGCTGATTTTGATTGGAAAAAGGGGCTATGCGCTTGTCGCCGGGAAAGGAAACACAGGAGAGACGGAATCCGTGCGGAAAACGGTCTACCTGACCTTTGACGACGGCCCATCCGAGGTCACGGAGGACATCCTCGAAGTGCTGGAGGAATATCACGTAAAAGCGACCTTTTTTGTTATCGGCCCCGATAGTGAGGAGGCCAACTGCCGCCTGCTGCGCATCTCCATGGCAGGGCATTCCATCGGTCTGCACAGTTGGACCCATGATTATTCGGTCATGTATACTTCATTGGAAGACTGGAAACGGGATATCGAGACGGAAAAGATCTGGATCGAATCGGTCACCGGAAAGAGCCCGGGGATCATCCGGCTGCCCGGCGGCGCATCCAACTCTACCGCAACCCCGGCGCTGATGAAACAGATTCTCGCCGAGATCGAGGCTGAGGGCCTGACGCTTTGTGCGTGGAATGTGGACAGCACCGACGGCATCAACCAATGTATCTCCGTATATGAGATCGTCCGGAAGGTGCTGACCGGTGCGAAGAAAAAGGATACGGTGATCGTCCTTTTCCACGACTACGATACCCGCATAGCCACGGCCGCGGCGCTTCCCACGCTGATTGAGGCTTTCCGCAGCAGAGGATATGAGTTTTGCACCTTTGAGTAAAGAAAAGGATACCCCGAATTTTCGCGGGAACCATCGAAGGAATCGTTCGTTTTTCCAGATGCTGTTCGGCGGGATCACCGGACCCCGAACGGCTGTCTTATATAAAAAAATCGCCCTCCCCACAATGGGAGGGCGATGATCGTTTCAATCAATTATTCGGAAACATAGGGCAGGAAGGCGAGATGACGGGCGCGCTTGATGGCGATGGTCAACTGTCTCTGGTGGCGGGCACAGGTGCCGGTCACTCTTCTCGGAACGATCTTACCCCTCTCAGAAAGAAATCTTCTGAGGCGCGGGACATCTTTATAATCGATATCTTGGATCTTATCGACGCAAAACGCACAAACTCTCCTCTTGGGACGGCGATTGCGATTGCCGGGTCTTTCCGGACGTTCGGGTCTATCCATGCTAATCCTCCTTATTGAATTCGTTACTCGATACTCTGCAAATCAGAAGGGAAGATCGTCGTCTTCCACGACGGTAAAATCCTCAGCTTCGCCATTGGAGAACGCCACCGGGGCGGGATCCGCGACCGGCGGGGCAAAATCCGTGCGCACCTCCGGATGGCCGGACACAGAAGTTCCGCCCTCTTTGGTGCCGGGGACGAATTCCGCGTTATCGGCGACCACTTCAACGGATTTCCGTTTCTGGCCGTTCTTATCCTCCCAGTTTCTTGTCTGGAGGGTTCCCTCGACGATGATGGGTTTACCTTTCTGGAAATATTTGCAGATGAACTCCGCCGTGTTTCTCCAGGCGACGATGTCGATCCAATCGGTCTGGCGCTCGGATGCTTTCGTATACGGGCGATCGACGGCGATAGTGAAACTGCAAACGGAAATGCCGGTGCCGGTGGTGCGGAGTTCAGGATCGGCAGCAAGCCTTCCGAGCAATACGACTCTGTTCATTAACGACGCCTCCTTAGTCCTTTGCGACAATCAGCGAACGGACGACTCCGTCGGTGATGTTGAAGTTACGGTCGAGTTCAGCCGGGAACGAAGGCACGCTGGTAAAATTGATCAGCACATAATATCCTTCTGTCTCGTAATTGATGGGATAAGCGAGCTTGCGTTTGCCCCATTCCTCGACGCCGTCGACGGTACCGTTTTCGGCGATCAGATTGGTGAATTTTTCCACAAGGCCCGGAATAGCCTCATCATCTTTGCAGCTGAAAACAATAATGGTTTCATAGCTTTGAATGAGTTTTGCCACTTGATTTGCACCTCCTTTTGGACTTTGGCCCCGGTGTTCCGGAGCAAGGATGTGTTCCCGCTCTTCATATAAGCGGGCAACGCTAAAATTATAACAAACGAGTTCATTCTTGTCAATCATTTTTCGGCGTGGTTTGCCGGATTTGTGCCGCTTTTAATAGAAAATGCGGGGCAAAAAATCCCACGGAGGGAACTCAGACCGTGGAGTAGGCGGAAGAGAGAAGCTCCGCAAATTTATCCACATCGAAAAGCGGAGATATGGAAATCACATAAGAGGGCAGGTAGTAGGCGACGATAACGGCGGCGATGGTCAGGGCCACGGCGAGCATCGAAGTGCCGCCCCGGCGCACAAGGCCGGCCTCGTAGAGGCCGTTATCCGGATAAGTTTCCCGCAGGGAGTGGATTTTTCTGGTGCAGAAATGGAAATAATAGCGGTCGGTGACGACCAGAAGACCGAGCCTGATCCCCCAGACGAGCACGCTGCCTATCATCGAGAGCGTGGAGAGGAGCTGCGTATCCGGCATGGTGAAAATTGCCCCGGAGAGGACGCCGGCCTCAAGGAAAGCCTGCTGGATATCGGCATAATATCCGATCAGCGAGGGGGCTTCCAGCAGCAGGATCAGGGCAAACACCGCAATCCCAAGCCCATACATTTTCCGGTAAAAAAGATAAAGATAAGTAAATAAAAAGGCGGCGAAGTTGAAGCTGGGATGTCTGCCGTCCGAAAAGAGCATAAAGCGCGGCAGAAAGTACCGCTGGTTTTTCCCGACAAAGGCTGCATAATCCTTCGCTTTGGAGTCGCCGATAGGCTCTTCGTCACCGAAGACGCGGACATCCGGGGAGAACGGGATTCCGCCGGGCGCGCCGGCTTCCCCCGCGTAGGAACCACCGGGGAAGGGCGCCCGTCCGGCAGGATCCGCGCCGCCGAACGTGGTGCCGCAGCTCGGGCAAAACCTGGCATCCGGTGCGACGGGAGCGCCACAGTTCGGGCAGTAGGCATTTCCGATGTTTTGAGCAGCGACAGCCTGAAGGGGCAGCTCGGGTTTCCACTCAAAGGAGCCGTGACGATCCCGGTAAGCGCAGACGCAGTGTTCCTTCCAGCAGGCGCGATGATACGGCGTCCCGCAGTCGGGGCAGACGACGACGTCGTCGCCGGGCTGAAATTCTTTTTCACAGTAGGGGCATTTCGAGCCGAGATAGCGGTCCATAGAAATTCCTTTCATAAAGGCAAACTTTGTATCTAAACTTTATTATATCTTTCTAAAAATTAAAAGGCAAACTTTTTTTGAAATATTAAGAATATCTTTGACTATTTTTCACAAATCATTTATAATTGCATCTGATATGCTGCGCGCCTGTTTGCGCAAGTCTTTATCCGGAGGGGTACCTTTATGCTGGAACTGGAAGAACTTCGTCTGCGACTGCTTTCCATGAAACCGCAGATCGACGACTTGGCCGATGCCTTGGGCATCGAGCGGATCAAGGGAGAGCTGAACAAGATTGAAGAACAGACCGCGGAAAACGGCTTTTGGGATGACGTGGAGAATTCCCAGCAGGTGCTCAAGCGCCAGAGCCGCATGAAGGGCACTCTCGAAGGTTATCGGCGGCTTGAAAATGCCTATGACGACGCGATGACGCTCATCGAAGTCGCGATGGAAGGCGACGATCAGGAATTATATCAGGAGGCCCTTGCCGGGACGGATAAGCTGGAATCCGAGATGGAGGCCCTGCGTCTTTCGACGCTGCTCACCGGAGAATACGATGCCAACAACGCAATCCTGGCCTTCCACGCGGGGGCCGGCGGCACCGAGGCGCAGGATTGGTGCCAGATGATTTACCGCATGTACACCCGCTGGGCCGAGCGCCACGACTTTAAATACACCCTCGTTGACTGGCTCGATGGAGAAGAGGCCGGCCTTAAGAGCGCGACCGTCATGGTCGAGGGCGAGAATGCCTACGGCTTTCTGAAATCGGAAAACGGCGTCCACCGCCTCGTGCGCATTTCGCCGTTTGACGCCTCAGGCAGAAGACATACCTCCTTCGCTTCTTTGGAGGTCATGCCGGAAATCTCCGACGACGACACCATCGAAATCAATGAAGAAGATATTAAGATGGAAGTCTACCGCGCCTCCGGAGCCGGCGGACAGAAGGTCAATAAGACCTCTTCCGCCGTTCGCCTGATCCATATCCCGACCGGGATCGCCGTCTGCAGCCAGATCGAACGCAGCCAGTACCAGAACCGCGCGGTCTGCATGCAGATGCTCAAATCCAAGCTTCTTGAGATCAAAGAGCGTGAGCACCTCGAGAAGATCGAGGACATCAAAGGCGTGCAGCAGCAGATCGCCTGGGGCAGCCAGATCCGTTCTTATGTCTTCATGCCGTACACGCTCGCAAAGGATCACCGCACCGGCTATGAGATGGGCAATATCGCCGACGTGATGGACGGCGACCTCGACGGCTTCATCAACGCCTATCTGAAACAGATGTCCCGCGGCAAGTTCGAGGGTGACAACGGCGATCTGGAATAAAATTCCGAGGGCCGCGCCAAAGAGCCCCAAGAAAATATTAAAAACAAAAACGGACGATGGAATCACTCCACCGCCCGTTTATTTGTATTATAAGGAGCATGCCGGAATTTCCCGGTGCGTCAGCAGCGGCACTGTCCTAGAAAGTGCCGCAGGGAAATTCCCAGCATTCTCAGATGTGGTTTTGGGTACGACGAAGTTTTCCGGCGCCTTCGGCGGCCGCGCCGACCTATCAGGTGCGGCAGAAATGTTTAGGTTTTGGGATACGACGGAATTTCCCGGTGCGTCAGCAGCGGCACCTTCCTACAAGGTGCCGCAGGGAAATTCCCAGCATGAATGATGCTTCCGCATCGTTCATGCATTAATGTCGGTGCGCTTTGTTCGGGACGGTTTCCGGCGGCGGGAGAATGATTTTTTGATAAGCGTCGCGGAGCGGATCGGCGGCGGTCACCTCCTGAAGCGTAATTACGCCGCAGAATTGAAAACCGGCATCCTCGAACGTTTTTTTCATGGCGGCGTTCTGATGATGCGTATCGGCGCGGATATTTTGGATCCCCCGCTGTTCGCAGAGCTTTTCCGCCATGATGAGCAGGTTGCCGCCGAAGCCGAAGCCGTGCCATTCCGGGTTGATGCCCAGACGGTGCACGACCGCATAGGGCTCTTCGTTCAGCCATTTTCCATCAATCTCCGCGTAATCCGGCTCCGGCTCGAAGCCGATGCCGACAAAGCCGATGACCAGATCCTCCTGGCAGAGGACAAACAGGCGGCCGGCGTCGAGGTCGTCGAAAAACGTATCCTCGGAGGGGTAGCCGTCGGTCCACTGGGGGATGGCGTTTTTTTCAAAATATTCGGTTCTGATCTTTGCAACGATGGGCATAATTTCATCAATATCCGCTTCCTTTGCGGGACGGATCATCATCGAAAAAGCCTCCTTCGGTTATTTGATCTGGCGGATGTCGCAGCCGTAGAAAAACAGTTTGGCATATTCTCCGAGAAGCCTGCTGGCGGTGCGCTCCCCGTAGAGCCGCAGCAGGTCGTTCTCGTCGCAGTTTGTATTGATGATGGTCGGGAGGTGCTCCACCAGACGTCCGTTTATGAGATTCCCGACGGAGGCGACGGTGAAGGACGTTGCAAATTCCGCGCCGAGGTCGTCAACGATCAGCAGGTCGCAGCCGAGCAGGTTTTCCAGACAGGACTCGCCGGAACCATCCCGGGTGAAGTGCTCCTTCTCCAGCCGTGAGAACATCGTCTGGGCGCTTTGGTAGACGACACCATACCCTCTGGCGATCACAAGCTTCGCGATGGAGAGGGAGAGATGCGTTTTGCCGAGGCCTGTCTTGCCGCTCATCAGCACACTGGGAGAATCCAGGGTGAAGTTCTCCGCGTAATGAAGACAGTTTTCAAACACCCGGCACATTTTCAAATAAGGGGCGACGCCGTCCGGGCCCTTAGTTTTGGGATAATATTCGAGGCTGAAATTTTCAAAGGAGCAGTCGGCGGAGCCGGAATTTGCGTTCAGCTCCTTCAGCGCCTCTTCCCGGCAAACTTCTTTATAACAAGAGCAAAGAGTGCCGTCCGGTTTTCTTCCGGTATCCTCGCAGACCGGGCAGGAAGGGCGGACATCCGTATAATCGGCAGAATAACCTGCGGCCATCAGCATCCGGCTGCGCTGGGCGATCAGGGATTCGCTGTGCTCACGGAGGCTGTCGATGGTCACGCCAAGATCCGCCTGGCCGCCGAGAGCCAGCTTCGTCATCGAGACCGCACCGGAGCGGAGCGCATCGTCGATCTGCCTCACTTCCGGCAGGGCGGCGTAGATTTCCTCTTTCCGGGCGGCGGCGATCAGCCGGGAGGAGCGTTTCTGTTCTTCCAAAACGGCGGCGGCTTTCAGGTACACTTCCTGCGAATAAGACATGTTCCGCACCCCTTTTCATCATTTTTGTCAAAAAAAGCGGAAAAAATACGGGCTTGCTAAAAAACGGGCGTCCGTTTCGGTGCCCATGCGAAGGATGCAGGGCGGCACGTTCTTCCACGCCGGCAGACAAAATGCCGATTCCGGTGCCCGCGCAAAGGACGCCGGATCGTTTTTTATAATATCGGATCCATTTCCCGGGCACGCCGGCCGATCTCAACGGGATCGAAGGAAGGCGTTTTAGCGGGCGGGGGCCCCGGCTTCTTCTCCGCGGCGGCCTGTTCCGGTGTTGTAATGCCCTTGGATTTCCAGCTGACCAGAATTTTATTCATATACGGAAAAGTGAAAGTGCCTTTGGCATCGACCATGCGCTCGTAGGCGGTCCGGATCAGTTCCGGAGAAAGCCCGAGCATCCGCCACGCCTCGGCATATTCCTTTTCCTTGGTCGTCAGGCCGCGGGCGGAGATGCCGAGTACGGCCTTAAGCTCGCCCTCCCAGCTCTTCCGCTCGCTGAGCACGCGGATGCGCTCCTCGGCCTTCTCGATGTTGTCGATGCCCGCATCCTGCCACTCGAGCGCTACTTTTTGAATGTAACGCAGGCTGATATGGCCCGCGGTTTTGCAGTATTCCACGACGGTGACGAGCACGTCGGGCGCGATGCCCGCCCATTCAAGCAGCCAGACCAGCGTCGCCGTGTCGGAGCTGGAGAACGCCTTTCCGAGACGGGCTTCCGCCTCTTTCAGCACGAATGCCGCATTCGGGTTTTTCTTTACGATACCGTTCACTTCGAACATCGTCGGCTTAATTTCCGGCGGCGGGGCGAATGCCCTTTCCGGCGCGGTTACGGCGAGGGCTTGCTCCGGCGGCTTCGACCCGTCGGAGGCTTGTCCGGGCGCATTCGGTTCCATGGAAGTCTGCGCCGGTCCGGTCGGAACGGAAAGGCCCGCATCCTGCGGGGAAAGGGAAACCTTTTCCGGGGAAATGCCGTCCTTTTCGAGCACGCCCTTTTCCACCCAGTAGTCGAGCGCATCCAGAACGTCCTCTCCGGTCATATTGAGCTCCTTGGCGATGGGGGAGGGATCCTCCGCCCAGTTGCCCCGGCAGAGATAACACAGCAGGACACGGAGCTGCGCCGCGCCGCTGAAACGGAGGCCTTCCGCCGCTTTCGCAGGGACGAAAAACGCTCCTCCGGCATGCAGGGACAGACGGTATGCCACGGCGGACGCCTCCTTTTAAAAAGCAATTTTTATGATCCCACAAGCACAGCGCGCCTGGAGGATAGTTGGCCATCGCCGCAGGCGAACCTAAACGAAAAACAATCGTTACTTGCGGTTATTATATCAGAAAACCGGATGGCTTGCATCTCCTTCCGGCTTGTTTTTGAAAAAAAGAGATAAAAAATAACATCCGCAATAGCGGACGCGTTTTTTTAGCAGAGGCTGATCCGCGCGGACCCGATCACCGGGAATCCGGTTACCGGGAATCCGGATAAAATGAAATGCTTCCCTCCCGGCGGAAGCGCGGGCCGCATCCGATTTTGCGCCGGCTGTTCCTTGAACGCTTCAGGCGCGGGCCTTCGGCGCAAGCTTTGAGGCCCAATAAAAGGAAAGGGTCTGAATACAAACTGCATCCAGACCCTGTTTGATGGAGCGGGTTAC
>CAZLMO010000028.1:16000-17577 GCA_964560915.1 uncultured Oscillospiraceae bacterium | reverse complement strand
TCTTTGAGCTCGGCCTTGACGGGGAGCGTCTGCTGACCGACGACGCCATGAGCGTGGTCGGCGCGGCCGAAAACGCGGTGGTGTTCCTTCGCACAATTCCGGGGAAAGACGAGCAGACCCCATCCACCAACGGCCTCTGTTTCTATGATCTGAAAACGGATCAGGTCGTGGATATTTTTACCGATGTTTTTTATGAGATTGATGAGGAATATAACACGGTAGGCGGGCAGGTGCTGGGCAACGAGTGGGCCGGCAAGCAGTGGAATTATGACAATTCGGACTTTGTCATGGAAGGGAACACCATTCTGTTTTATGTATCCCGCATTGCGGACGGCGAAGTCGACCGGTACGAATACGACTTTTCCTCCCGGACCCTGCAAAATCTGGGCGTGATTGCACTGGCGCCGGAGAGCACTCAATAAGACCCGGCACAGATCCCGGAACCATAAATAAAGCAGCACCCCCGGATCGGCCCTCTCCCCACAATGGAACCGATCCGGGGGGTGTTTTTATTTTACCCCCATCCGGTTTTCTCCGCCGGAATCGGTGCAAAATATCTGTTTTTCCCCACTGCGAAGGTTTACGCCAAGGTCGGGGGGCGGAGCTTTTCGGATGAAAAAGGCACCTTTATTTCAGCAGGGGGCATTTGCAGCGGGGGCAGACATCCGCGTGAATATCGCAAAGAGTTCCGCAGGCATTGCAGAAAATGATGCTGTCCCGCGATTTGTCGTATTTTTCATAGGAATTGAGACCGGCGTGATGGCGCACTTGGTCGCCGACCTGATAATAATTATAGACGGTGGCGTCGTCCTCATGGACGATCCGATGTGCCTTGCCGCGCTCGTCGCGGATAATGACCGCATATTCGGTATAGTATTCGACGTAAGAATCATCCTCGTCGCTGCCGGAGTTTCGCTGGCGGCTCTTTTCCTTGACGGTTTTATCCGCAACGACGCCATCCCAGGTGCGGCTGCGCTTTCTCCCGAGAACGGTAAACAGCGCGATGAGAAGGAACATGCCGCCGACGCCAAGGCCGATAAACAGCGCGCCGGGGTTTTCCATGCCGTCGACACCGGACTCTCCGGCAATAAAGAACCCGACGACGGCCACGACCGCGAGGATCACGGCAAAGATGACCGACCAGCGGTTGGTGTTTTTGACGTATTTGGCGAACCCCGGATCATGGATGCGGCTGGAATAGCCGATGCATCCGCCGGCCCCTCCCCGCAAAATCGGGGAGGCCGGCTCCGGCGCCGCTGCCGGAGCAGCGGGAATTTCCGCGCCGCAGGATGTGCAGAATCTGGCATTTTCGGGCAAAGATGCCCCGCAGTTTTTGCAAAACATAAGGATTCCTCCTATATTGATGAAATAAAAAATTTAAGGTGATCCATCCACAAATTAAAGGCGCTTGCCGGAAGAAAAGCTTTTGAGGGGAACGTATTCGTCCAACATCACTCCGTCTGCCAGCCGATGACGGACGCCTCGACGCCGGTTTCATGTTTCAGCTTCTGCCGGACCTCCATGACGGTCTCCCAACAAATCGATGGTAACCGCCAATTCCCCAATTTCGTCTTTCC
>CAZLMO010000028.1:0-15990 GCA_964560915.1 uncultured Oscillospiraceae bacterium | reverse complement strand
AGGCACATCCGCTCCCGGTCGATTTTGATCGAGCGAAGCCGCACGCCCTGTATGCCGTCGCAGCCCCATTTGTAGATCCGGCTTCCG
The DNA here is from genome assembly GCA_964560915.1 of uncultured Oscillospiraceae bacterium. Classification (GTDB taxonomy): domain Bacteria; phylum Bacillota; class Clostridia; order Oscillospirales; family Ruminococcaceae; genus UMGS1668. The sequence goes on along the minus strand of CAZLMO010000028.1, from coordinate 15,903 downwards.
ATCAGAACCCCGAAGGTGGATATCACGGTTTCTTCCGATTCCGTTTTCTCGCCGCGGCCCGGGACGGAGATCATCGCCGAGGGCACCGCGAGGATACAGTTGTTTCGGATCAGGCCGGCATCACGGAGCCGGCGCATCTGCATAACAAAAAAGAAGAGCAGAGCCGCGCTTGCGACACCAAAGATGACCGCAGCCGCGGTCTCCCGCTGCAGAGCGAACCAGCCGGAAAGAATCAGGCCGGCGGCCAGCAACCCGGCAAACAGATTCCGGCGTTTTCTGATTGCCCCCATGAATGGATCCGCCTCCTTTTTCAATTAATTTATAGAAAATAAAGCAAAAAGTCATCGTCCAAAAGGATGAAATGTGAAAAAAACCCTCTCCTACGAAGGTGGGAGGGAGGCGTGGGGCCATCCGGCTTTTTGAGGGCTCTCTTTGAGGCCCCATGAGCGCCGGCAGGATCGGGGGTTTCGTTCCGCGCTTCGGGCGGAGAGAAGCAGTCGGCAAAAGGGCGCTTCGCTGACCCCGGATTTTCCAAGGGATTTTTTCGGAGGGCTCTCTTTGAGGCCCCATGAGTGCCGGCAGGATTGTAGGTTTCGTTCCGCGCTTCGGGCGGAGAGAAGCGGTCGGCAAAAGGGCGCTTCGATGCTCCGCAGTCCGGATGAAAAAAGGCAGGCAGAGAGAATCTGAAGGGTTCGTCCGTATGCCGGAATTCATATCCCGCGGGCGCGGTTCTCCCGCCATACATAAATTTCCTGTCTGCGGCGCAGAATAAGGACGCGCAAGGGAAAGGAGCCGGAAACGGCCGGCTGTTCTCCCAGAAACGGGAACCACACGAATGGAGGAAAGAGCAAATGAAGAAAAAAATAGTTCTTTTAATGATCTGTGCCTTTTTGCTGATTTTCACGGGATGCAAAAATGGAGGAACCCCTACCCCAGACACGTCGTCTTCGATCCCGGAAAGCTCCCTGCAGTCCGCAGGGAGCTTAAAGGTGAGCGATTACTTCCCGATTGAGGAAAACATAAGCTATACCTATCAGGGCGAGGGGAACGAATATGCCTCATATACCGTCTATAACGACTATACCTCGGCTAATCAGGTTCAGCAGAGAATCGACAACGGCGGCACCGTCGTTGCGAAGGTGATTTCCATCTCCGACGGGAAGTTGGTGCAGACCTTTTCGCGCGGGGAGACCTATCACCGGCAGAATTACATGAATAAAACGGATGAAACGGAGATCCTGCTGATGGAGCCGATCGCCGCGGGTACCTCATGGACGCTGGAGGATGGGAGCACCAGAACGATCACCGGCCTTTCGGTGCCGGTTTCCACGCCCTCCGGGGACTACGATGCGATCGAGGTCACCACGGAGGGCGCGAACAATGCGGCCAGGCACTATTATGTAAAAGACGTGGGGCTGGTTAAAGTGGTCTATCCTTTGGGGGATACCGAAGTCTCCTCCACGATGAGCTCGGTTCAGAAGAATGCGGCTCTGACGCAAACCGTCCGGTTCTTTTATCCGGACGCGAAGGGCGAAAAGATCGTCTACGACGAGAGAACGATGGAATTCCGGACGAACGACGACACCGGCGAGATCCTCACGGCGGCCTATAAAGAGGCACCGGCCGGGACGACGGCAGTTCTTCTGGGGGATTCGGCGATCAACAGCCTCACCCTCGGCGACGACGGAACGGCGGCGGTCGATCTGAACGGGGCGTTTCTCACGGAGATTAAAGCCCTGCCCGGGAGCGAAGAAGTCATCCTTCAGAGCATGGCGGATACCTTCGGCTATTATTTTGGCACCGATAAAATAACGCTGACGGTGGAGGGAGAGCCCTATGACTCCGAAGCGGACGCCCTTGGCGAAGGCGGGACGCTGAAACCGGATTTTGAAAACATCGCCTCGCTTTCCGCCTGAGCGTGATTTTTTAGCTCGCGCAAAGCCGGGGATCGGCGCCGTGCCGGGCAGGAGAAAAACGATGGAGGCCCATTTTTTTCACGTCTGTTTCCTCATGAGCATGAATCTTTCCAGGAAGTCTTATATCATCAAAAAATCCGTCGGTTCCGGGCCGGCGGATTTTTTGATGAGGCTTTTTGGGATTCTCGGGAAAATTTTCACAGAGCGAACCTGCTTGAGAAAAAGAGGATGAGGAAGGCAACCGCGGATTCGGGGCAGGGCGTTTCCAAACAAGTCGGCGCCGAGACGGTTGTTTTGGCGGAAAATGAAAAAGAGAGGATCACCGAGGCCCGCCGATCCGTGGAAAGAGCGCTTTTTTCCGGCAGGAAGATTTCTCCGTTAATACATAATTCCGCCTGTTCCGGTCAGAATACGGGGTGAAAGAAACCATTCTTTGCAAATTCGGCCGCCGCTTTGCCGGAAGAGAGCGGAAGGCGCGGGCTCCCGAAAGTCGGGCGACGAAGGGAGAGACGCGCGGAAAGGAGCGCTATGCAGGCACAGATACAGTTGAGTCAAAAGGAGAAGATGCTGCTCGGAGATGAAAAAAAGCAGGAGGATCTCTGCGTCATCAAGTATAAAAATTATGCGGAGCAGGCTAAGGACCCTCTGCTGAAGCAGCTTTTCACGACGCTCTCCTCCGAGGAGCAGCATCATTACGACATGCTGGACCAGATGCTTCAGGGGAAGCAGCCCGATATGGCCCATCCGCAGCAGGCCGAGCAGGGCTATCAGGCGCCGCCCTCCAAGCAGCAGGAGGCATCCCAGGCACCCCAGTCGAACTATCAGGGCGCGATGGGCAATACCGGGGATAAAATCCTCTGCAACGATCTGCTGTCAACCGAAAAATTTGTCTCCGGAACCTACGAGACGGGCATCTTCGAGGCGGCCAACCCGACGGTCCGGAAGACGCTCCAGCATATCCAGCAGGAAGAACAGCACCATGGGGAGCAGCTTTTCGAGTATATGAGCAGCCACGGCATGTACGAGGTGCAGTAAACCGGCGGCAAAGGCCGGACGCGGGGATGTGCGCATGCGGAAAACGAGCGCCGGCCGCGAATAAAAGGGAAAGACAGGTATAAAGAATCCCGGAACGGCAGAATTCCACCGCTCCGGGACTTTTTATGGATATCTGACCGATGAACAAACTTGTGCGGACGATCGATAAACAAGCAAGGTGCTCGTCTACGGGCGATAGCGAAAGCCATGCAAGAGGAAAAATATTCAGCGCGTCTCTTGAGACGCTTTCCGGGAACAGGCTTTTTCAGGACCTGATGATAGCTTTTGGCTCGGTTGGAGCGGTCATGTTACGCGAAAACCCAACACGAGAAATTCCCCGGCGAGTTCCGCCGGGGAGTTTTGAGCAGGGCGAAGCCCGAAACTGATTTTTTTCCCAACGCCTTTTCCGTAGCCCGCGTCGTTCAGCCCGAGCGTATGGATGCTTTTGCCGGATACGAATACAAGGATAAGCGTAAGAAGGCCGAAGGGGATGCCGACGGAGATCCCGAGCTGTTTCAGAATGACCGGATTTCGGAAAATCGGCAAGCGGATCCGCCATGGAAGGAGAGGCTATATTTCGATTTCCGTCATCTTTTTAATAGTACCACGTGTTGGACGAATAGTAGCTGCTATCCATAAGGCTGCCCATGGCGCCGATGAAGATTCCGCCGAAGATGATCCAGATGACCACGGAAACGGCGAACAGGATCAGCACGGCCCTTGCGTAATTCTTTTTATTGAGGTTGACCGAGCCGCCGAAGGCCCACATGAACAGCAGAACGATATTCAGGATGGGGACGCACATCAGGAGATACATACCGAGATACTGCCCGACCGTGAGCGGGGGATTTGCCTGCTGCGCGGCATAGGAAACGGGATGCGGTGGGGCGTAGGCCGGGGCGGCGGGCCTCACCGGGGGCTGCTCCGGCGCGGCATACGAGGGCGGGGCGGTATAAGAGGGTGGGGCGGCTCCGAGGGTTGCTCCGCAGACGGGGCAGAATTTGGCTTCATCGGGGATCTTGTTTCCGCAATTTTCACAAAACATGACACTCTCTCCCATCACAAGAAATTTTCATATACAAACACGCCATAGTAGGCGGATTCGCCTTTTGTATTGGCACCCGGGAGTGTTCGCACGGCCCGCGTAGATTTTGCGTGGGATCCGGCGTGCGGCGGGTTTTGCCGGGTACCGGGTTGCTCCGGGGGGATTCTTTGCCGGGGCGGACAAGGAGTTTTTTTGCCGTGGGAGGGGGAAAAGCATATTCCCATAATCCTATCTTATCGTAAAACAGGGGAAAAAACATCCTCCGAATGGGTGATTTTTTAAAAATAGCCGGTATCGTTTCGGTGAGAGACGTTTTTCAAAATAAAAAAAAACGCTGGCAGCGAAAAAACCGCTGCACGGCGTTTCTTTTTTCTCCAAATTCAGTGCCCAGCCGCCTCCGCGTCCGCCTTTGTATGATGAACGGTTCCGACCGGATGTTCGGGCGGCGCATAGATGGTGGAAAGTTTCAAGGCGCGGGGGCCTATATTGATAACATTGTGCCAGGTACCCGCCGGTACAAAAATTGCATCGCCCCGGCCCAGGCGCTTCTGCGCGCCGGGGTGGTCCTTGTCGCCTCCAACCTGAACGGCGGCCTGCCCTTCCTCCACACGGATCATCTGATCGACGGCGGCATGGACCTCCGCGCCGATCTCCTCATGAACCGGAATGCTCATCACGACCATTTGAAGACGATTCCCCGTCCACAGCGCGGCACGGAAGTTTTGATTCTGCCACGCCGCCTGAGGAACATTCAACATGAGAGGTTCCGGCGTATACTCGTTCCGGGTGGAATACTCCGGACGGTTTTGCCTGCGGCGGCCATTCATAAAAGAATCCTGAGTCATAGCAACCCCCCTTATCCGTACTATCTTATCTTATGCCGGGGAAGGATTCGTCGTGAAAACGAAGAAGCCATCCGAAACGGCCGTTTCTATTATTATATATTCGCGTTTTCCCGGAACTATTTTTTTTCCCAATAAAAAATTCCGTGCGGAAGTTGTTTCCTTCCGCACGGAACAGATTTTTTCTATGGCTGTATTTTCTCTCAGACGGCCCCGTTTACCGTGGCAATCTCTTCAAGCCCCGCTTCGAGGCGGTTGAGGCCCTCTTCCAGCACCTCGCGGCTGGTCGCAAGGCAGATCCGGATATGCCCCTCGCTTCCCGGACCGAAGAACTTTGCGCCGCCCGGCACGATGGCAAGCCGATGCTTTTTGAGCAGAAAGGCGGCGAATTCCTCTGCCGGCATACCGAGCGCGCGGATATCCGGGAACAGGACGAACGTCGCCTGCGGCTTATGGCAGCAGATGCCGGGCATCTTTGTGATCCGTTCCAACGCATAATCGCGGTTTTCCGTGAGATGCGCGACAAAATCCTCGACCCAATAATGACACTTTTCCACACAGGCCTGGCCGGCCACTTGGGAGAGGGAGCTGATCCCGCCGATCGTCGTATCGACGAGAGAGGCGGCCGCCGTCTTTTCAAACAGCTCCGGATCGGTGCAGTAGATGCAGCCGGCGCGAAGGCCCGCGATGCCGAAACTTTTTGAAAAGCCGAAAACGGAGAGCGTACGCCGGTTGCGCGCCGCGCCGAGGGACAGGATGCTCGTGAACTTCGCATCCGGATAGACGATGTCGCTCCAGATCTCGTCGTTCATGATGTAGAAACCGTATTTTTCGGAGAGGGCGAGAAGGCGCTCCAGATCCTCCTCCGGATAGCACATGCCGAGCGGATTGTGCGGGTTGCACAGGCCGAACATTCTGGTTTCCGGGGTGATGAATGCCTCCAGACGGCTGAAATCGATCCGCCCATCAATAATATTTGTCGGGAAAAGGCGGATTTTGGCCCCCGCGGCCTCCATGCTGGTTTTGAAGAGGAAATCGACCGGGTCGCAGACGAGGGCCTCGTCGCCCGGGCGCAGAACCGCCTTGGCAATTGTCTCCATGCCGCGGGCCGCGCTGTCGATGGGGAGGATTTGGTCGGCGGAGACATCCTCATTCTTATATTCCTTAAAATAATTGGAAAGCGCCTCCCGGAAAGAGGGGAAGCCGCGCTTCGGCGTATAGCTGAAATATCCGCCGGCGCAGTAATCGCCGATCGCCTGGGAGATTTCGGGCGCGGCCGGAAAATCCGGATCGGCAGCCGTGAGCGGGATCACGCCCTCGGGCACCTCCGCCCAGCGCAGATTGAAGGCCCTCTCCTTCAGGATATCAAACCGGATGCCGCCGCTCGAAAAATCGGTCATTTCCCTTCCTCATTTCAGTGAAAAATATTTTATTCCATTTTATCATTTTAACAGAGAAATTTCAAGAAACGGACCGCTCAAAAATAAAAAAGATTAATGTTTTACCGTCTCTTCCGTTTTAATGCGGCGCAGGTGCAGGTAAACGGTGTTTTTGGAAATCTCCATTTTCTCCGCGACGAGCACGACGGCATCCTTCATGCTGAAGACGCCGCGTTCATACAGCCTGCGTACGATTTCCCGGTTTCTCGCAGAGGGGAGGGCATTGCCGGCGTTCGACACATCCTTCACAGCTTCATCCACGGCCTGAGAGACCATGTCGTCCACGTTTTCCACATAGGTCTCCTTCTTTTGCGAGGAGACGTATGCCTCCTCGCTCGGGAAACTGATGCCCGGGAAAATGCGGGAAACCGGCGTGTTCAGATTCTGATTGACGCAGAGGAGGCCGATCACCCGGTTTTCGCTGCCACGAATCGCAATCGTGGTGGACCAGAGCGGATCCCCATATTTGTTGACGGTGCGGTAGCAGATGGAATCCTTCTGGTCGTTCTGAGAAATTTTTTCGAGCATCTCCAGCGCGAGGTCGGTGATGGGGGCGCCCTGCGTCCGGCCGGTGTGGTAACCGTTGATCACCTTGATCGCCGAATGCTCAAGGTCGTTCAGGCTGTGCAGGACGATTTCATAGGAAAGCCCCAGATAATCGGCCAGACCGTCCATGGTCGCGGCATATGCCTGCAGAGTGTCCTGATCGTTTTGCGTCAGCGTGATTTTTGCGCTTTGCATTTCTTCACTCCTCCAACCGATAAAATAATGTTTATTCAATTTGTGAAATACCAATACGCTATATTTAATCAGGTCAAAAAGCAAATGTCAATGAAAAAATGCAGGAATATCTTCAATGAAATTAATTATACACCATTTTTTGAAATTTTAGAATTAAATAAAAAAAATTTCAGTAAAATGAGGGGATTTTTATTGACATCGGGAAGGCACAGGGAGTATACTCTTTTCAATCTTTAATTTGGTTTAGAACGTAAAACCGATAAAGGCCTGATAAAATTTGACGGGCAAAACGACATACAGAAAAATGGCCCGTTCAAAAAAAGGAGAGAAACACATGAACATGCTTGCTACCACGGAAGCTCCCGCCGCGATCGGCCCGTATTCGCAGGGCATAGTCGCAGGAGGGTTGGTTTTTACTTCCGGCCAGATCCCGATTGATCCTTCCACCGGTGCCGTTGCGGGTGACACCATTGTCGCCCAGGCGGAGCAGAGCTGCAAAAATATCCTTGCGGTGCTGAAAGCCGCGGGTACCGGAGCCGATAAAGTCGTCAAGACAACCTGCTTCCTGGCGGATATGGCGGATTTCGCCGCTTTTAACGAGATTTACGCCTCCTACTTCATCTCCAAACCGGCGCGCAGCTGCGTTGCCGTCAAGGCGCTCCCGAAGGGCGTCCTCTGCGAGATCGAGGCAGTCGCGGAACTTTGCTGAATCGTTTCAGGCCCGCCTGAATATGAGAAATAAAAAGAAAGAAGGATTATAATGAAAAAGGTTTTCGCACTTTTCCTTGCCGCCGTCCTGATGCTCAGCCTGGCCGCCTGCGGCGAGACCATCGAGAAACCGGTCGAGCAGACGGAGACTTCGTCCACGCCCGAAGGGGAGACGACGGTCACCGCCGGCCCCACCCAGATCACGATCGGCGAGAGCATGCAGTACACCAGCCTTGACCCGGCTCACGAGTACGAGGGCGACGCCGAAATGGCGCTGCACGCCGTTTACGACTGCCTGGTCCTGACTCCTCCGGAAGACGAGTCCGACGTTCAGCCCGCCGTTGCGGAAAACTGGACCATCTCGGAAGACGGCCTGACCTATGTCTTTACGCTCAAACAGGGCATTCTCTTCACCACCGGCAAAGAGCTCAAGGCCGAGGACGCCGCCTACTGCCTCAACCGCGTCAAGGGCGTCATGGGCAACCCGAGCTTCCTGCTCGAGACGGTCGATACCGTCGAGGCGACCGGCGATTACGAGCTGACCCTGACTTTGAACACACCGAATCCTTCGCTGCTTTCGATTCTCACCCGCGCCACCTTCGGCATCTATGATTCCGAAGTTGCAAAGGCCAACGGAGGCTCCTGCGACGCGAACGACACTTTCTCTGCGTATGTCGATGCGAATCCCTCCATCGGCAGCGGCCCTTACCAGATCACCGCCTACAACTCCGGCTCCGAGGTCGTTCTGGAGAAAAACGCGGGTTCTGTTCTGAGAACCGGAAAAATTGACAAATATGTTATTGTAAATATGGCGGATGTCTCCGCGCAGCAGATGGCGATCGAAGCCGGCGATATCGACTTCGCGCTTGACCTGACCGCGGACCAGACCTCTCTGCTCGTCGGCAACGAGAACATCCAGCTGATCAGCAGCAAGACCGACGACATCTTCTTCCTGATGCTGAACGACAACGCGGAATACGGCAAGGAACTGGCGGATGAAAAAGTTCGTGAAGCGATTGCCTACGCGATCGACTACACCGGCCTCTGCCAGCTCGCCGGAAACGGCGCTTTCACCCCCGCGAGCATCATCCCGAAGGGCTTCACCGGCTATCTTGGCGAAAGCCAGATCACCCGTGACGTCGAAAAAGCCAAATCCCTGCTGACCGAGGCCGGGTATCCGGACGGCTTCAGCTTCCACTGCGGCGTGATCCCGGATATGGCTCCGGACGGCGTCTCCTTCATGATGATTGCGGAAAAGGTTCAGTCGGACCTTGCCGAAGTCGGCATCGACATGATTATCGATTCCCAGGAAGTTTCCGTCTACCTCGAAGGGTACCGCAACGGCACCCAGCAGGCTGTCGTAAGCCAGTGGGGCCCGGACTTCTATGATTCCAACAACCAGCTGGCTTTCCTGCCCGGCAACACCGTCGGTCTGCGTGCCGGATGGGCGGCGGACGCCAACCCGGATCTGGCCGCCCTTGGCCAGCAGGCCGCCGTCGAAACCGACGATGCGGCCCGTGTCGAGCTTTTTGAGGCGATCCAGACCGAAATGGTCGCATGCAATTCCCCGTTTATCGTTGTGCTGCAGCCCGGCCGTACCTGGGCGGTCAACGCGCGCGTGCAGAACATTGTTCCGAGCACCGCGTACTATCTTGAGTTTGCCGATCTGGAAGTCAAGTGATTTTCTCCGGCTTAACCGCCGATAGAAATTCTGCAGAGTGAACCTGAAAGCGGCCGTTATTCCTGACAATAGGAGATAACGGCCGTTTTTGGATAGGTGGAGGATCATTGCCAATGAATATGCTTAAATACATCGGACGCAGGGTCCTGCTGATGGCCGTGGTCATGTTGGGGATCTCCGTGATCACCTTCTGTGTCTCGCACTTTGTGCCGGGCGACCCTTTGGTTGCGAATCTGGGGCAATCCGCGATGAGCGACCCGGAAATCGTGGCCGCCTACGAAGCAAAGTGGGGCCTCGACAAGCCGGTGGTCACGCAATACTTGGATTATATGAAAAACATGCTGCACGGGGATCTTGGGACCTCGATCCGCACAAAGCAGCCCGTGCTTTCGGATCTTGCAAAATATGTGCCCGCAACGTTTGAAATGGCGACGCTCGCGACCGTATTCAGCATCCTGTTCGGCCTGCTCTTCGGAATGATCTCCGCGGCGCGGCACAACAAGCTTTCCGACCATGTCCTGCGGGTGATCTCTTTAATGGGGATCTCAATCCCCGCCTTCTGGCTCTCCATCCTGGCGCTGTACGTCTTTTATCTGAAGCTGGGCGTGCTGCCCGGCTCGGGGCGGGTTGGGTCGGAATGGCTCGGTGCCATTTTCCCGACCGGATTCCTGATCCGCGACGCGATCGTCTGCGGGGAGATGGGGCTGCTGAAGGATGTGCTGAGCCATCTTGTTCTGCCGAGCTTTGTGCTCTCCGCCTCAACGGTCGGTATCCTGACGAGGACGGTTCGCTCCAGCATGCTGGAGGTGCTGCAGCAGGACTACCTGCGCACCGCGAAGGCGAAGGGCCTCTCCGAAAACCGTATCATGTTCCATCACGTCCTCAAAAACGGCCTGATCCCTTCCGTGACGATGTTCGGCCTCTGCTATGGGTCGCTCCTCGGCGGAACGGTATTGGTGGAAACGATTTTTAACTATCCCGGCGTCGGGCTTTACGCATATAAGGCGGCCACCACGCTGGATTTTCCGGCCATCATGGGCACCACGCTCTTCATCGCTGCGGTCAACGTGCTGATGAATTTCTTCGTGGACATCCTGTACGCCTTTATTGACCCAAGAATTCGGTACTGAGGGAGGAGACGAAAATGAAAAAGGCGATCAAAAAATTCATCCGCAAAAACCCCCTCGCCTTCCTTGGAATCCTGATCTGGGCGATCTTTATCATCTGCGCGATTTTTGCCCCGCTGGTTGCGCCTTATAACCCATATTTACAGGATCTGACGCAGCGCTTCGCGAAGCCGGGCGCCGCCCATCTCTTCGGCGCTGATTCCTACGGGCGCGACATTCTGAGCCGCGTCATCTACGGCGCGCGCATCTCCATTCCGTGCGGCATTCTGGTCGTGCTGCTTTCCTGCACGTTCGGCACCCTATACGGTGCGGTCGCCGGATACTTCGGCAAGGTGGCTGACGAGGTGCTCATGCGGTTTGCCGATATGGTGATGTCCTTCCCGGCAATCCTGCTGGCGATGGCGCTCGCGGCCGCGATGGGCACCGGCGTCGTCAACGCGGTGATTGCCATCGCCGTGGTCTCGTGGCCGAAATACGCGCGTCTGATGCGCGGCATGGTGCTCAGCATCCGCGAAGCGGAATATGTTACCAGCGAGCGGGCGATCGGGCAGAAAAAGTTCCCGATTTTGCTGCATACGGTCATTCCCAACAGCGTTTCCTCCCAACTGGTGCTCGCTTCGACCGATGTCGGAACCGCGATCCTGACCTTCGCGGGCTTAAGCTTCCTGGGGCTCGGCGTCTCTCCGCCGGTTGCGGAGTGGGGCTATATGGTCTCCGACGGCGTGGCGATCCTCAAATACTGGTGGATCAGCTTTTTCCCGGGAGCCGCAATCTTTTTGGTTTCCATCGGCGCGAACTTTATCGGCGACGCGGTCCGTGACATCATGGATCCCCGCATGAAATATGAACTTTGAGGTGAAACGGAATGAATTATAAAAGACGAATAGAGACCCTGCGCGGCCGGATGGAGGAGCGCGGTATCAGCGGTATGTTTGTGGGCGCGGATGCCTCGTGGGAGTACCTCTCGGGCGCGAAGCGCATCGGCCGCGACAAGACCTGCCAGCGCCAGAACAGCCTCGAATACGCCTGCCTGCTCGTCATGGAAAAGGACGTCGTTTTGTTCGTTCCGCGGCTGACCAGCCTCGGCATCCTGCCGTTTTTGCCGGAAAATAACGCCGTCACAAAACAGGTGGTTTATCAGGACGAGGACCTGACCGGAGAGACGTTCGTGGAGACCGTCCGGGAGCTTGGGCTCTCCGGAAAGGCGGTCGGCGTCAACCGCGACATCACCGCCACGGAGACGCTCTGCCTGCAAAACCGCCTCGGCTGCCGCGTTACGGAGGCCTCGGATCTCCTTGACGGCATGCGTGCCGTCAAGGACGCGGAGGAGATCGCGCTGATGCGCAAGAACAGCGCAATCGCGGATCAGGTCTATTCCGACATCATGCCGATGGTCCGCCCCGGCACGATGGTTCGGGAGATCGAATATGAAATTGAAAAATTATTTGAAAAATACGGCTGCTCCATGCCTTCCTTCCCGGCGGAAGCGATCGTCCTCGGGCCGGCGAGCGGGCCGGTTTTCGGTATGAATTACGACCGCGTTGAAAAGGGCTATTCCTTCGCCTTCGATTTCGGCGGCGTCTATCAGGGATATTGCTCCGATTTCGGCCGGACGGTCTTCGTCGGCGAGCCGGATCCGGAGATCGTGCGTTATTATGAGCTGGTCGTGGCCGCGCAGAAAGCCGGTCTGGAGGCTTTCCGCCCGGGGGTCTCCACCTGCGAGGAGATCAACCTTGCGGCGCGGCGGGTCATTGAGGAGGCGGGGTATGGCGCAAACTTTATCCACCGCCTCGGCCACGGAATCGGCAAGGACGTCCACGAGCGCCCGTTCCTCGCAATGGGCGAGAAGACGGTCACGATGCCGGGGATGACGTTTACCGACGAGCCGAGCATCATTTTTGTGCGCCGCTGCTGCGTGCGGCTGGAAGACGTTGTGCTCGTCACCGAAAACGGATGCGAGAACCTCAATGCCACCACGAAAGAACTTGTTGTCGTAGACTAAAAGGAGTCGGTTTCATGAGCGAAAAACTTTTGGAAATCCGGAATCTGAAGACCTGTTTCTTTACGGAACGCGGCGTCGCTCCGGCGGTTGACGGCATCAGCTTCTCACTGGAAGCCGGAAAGACGCTTGGGATCGTCGGAGAATCCGGCTGCGGAAAGAGCGTCACCTCGCTGTCGATTATGGGGCTTCTGCAGAAACCCGCCGGCCGTATCATGGGCGGCGAGATCCTATTTAATGGGGAAGACCTCGTAAAGAAGAGCGAAAAAGAGATGCAGGGGATTCGCGGCAGCCATATCGCGATGATTTTTCAGGAGCCGATGACGGCGCTGAACCCGGTCTATACGATCGGGACACAGATTGCGGAAGTATTTATCGTCCATCAGGGCATGAAGAAAAAACAGGCGATGGAAAAGGCCGTCGAGATGCTCCGGCTTGTGGGGATCCCCAGCCCGGAGACCCGGGTCATGGACTATCCGCACCAGCTCTCCGGCGGGATGCGGCAGCGCGTCGTCATCGCCATTGCGCTCGCCTGCAACCCGGAACTGCTGATTGCGGACGAGCCGACCACGGCGCTCGACGTCACGATCCAGGCGCAGATCCTCGACCTGATGCGCGGTTTACAGAAAAGGCTCAACACCGCCATCATCCTGATCACCCATGACCTCGGCGTCGTCAGCGAGATGGCCGACGACGTGGCGGTGATGTACTGCGGCCAGATCGTCGAGCAGGGGAGACGGGAGGATGTGTTCCGCCACATCCTGCATCCCTATACGGAGGGCCTGATGCACTCGATTCCGACGCTGTGCGACCGGCCGGGAGAAGAACTCGAAACGATTCAGGGCATGGTGCCGAGCCTCTACAATCTGCCGAAGGGCTGCCGGTTCCATCCGCGCTGCCCGTACGCAAAACCGATCTGTTCAAAGATCGATCCTGCATTCGTCGAGGCGGAACCCGGTCATTTCAGCCGCTGCCTGCGGGATACGCCGGAATGGAAGGAGGAGTGACTCATGGGGCCGGATAAAATCGTGGAAGTCCATCACCTGAAAAAATATTACAAAGTCAACGGAAGCGGTTTCAAAGGCAAAGAGGAGACCGTCAAGGCGCTTGACGACATCTCCTTCGATATCTACCGCGGCGAGACGGTCGGCCTCGTGGGGGAATCCGGCTGCGGCAAAACCACCGCCGGCCGCGCAATTCTCCGGCTGATCGACGTGACGGACGGGGAGATCCTTTTTGAGGGGCAGGATATCACCCATGCCTCCGAGAGCGAACTCCGCCCTCTGCGCCATAAAATGCAGATCATCTTTCAGGACCCATACGGCTGCCTGAACCCGCGCAAACGGATCGGGGAGATCATCACGGAGCCGCTGCGCCTGCAGGGGATCACAAAGGAAAGCGAACTGCAAAAGCACGCGCTCGAGCTGATGGAGGAGGTCGGCCTTCGTTCCGATTATGTCGACCGCTTTCCGCACGAATTCTCCGGCGGCCAGCGGCAAAGGGTAGGCATCGCACGTGCGATCGCGGCGGACCCGGAATTCATCGTCTGCGACGAACCGGTCTCCGCGCTCGATGTCTCCGTTCAGGCGCAGGTGCTGAACCTGATTCAAAAGCTGCAGCGGGAACGGAATCTCACTTATCTGTTTATTTCTCATGACCTCCGGGTGGTCAAGCACCTGAGCGACCGCATCATCGTCATGTATCTCGGGAGCATCGTGGAATGCGGAAGCAAGGAGGATATCTATGCCCATCCGGCGCACCCGTACACGAAGGCGCTGCTCTCGGCCGTGCCGGAGGTCGGCGGGGATACCGGAGAGAGGGTCATTCTTCAGGGAGACATCCCGAGCCCGATCCATCTGCCGACCGGATGCCGCTTTCATACGCGCTGCCCGCGCGCGACGGAGCGATGCAAAACGGAAGTTCCGCCCATCATGGATCTCGGCGGAGGCCATCTCTGCGCATGCCATTACTGGGAGGGTTGACCATGATTACCGATAAAATTAACGATAGGTTCCGGGGCATAGAAGGCGGCCTGTTTTCCGATGTGAGGAAGGCGGATGTCGGCGACGCGGCCGGGACCCTGATCGAAAACGGATATGACGTTCTCGCCTGGGCGGACCCGTTTTTGCCGGACCCGTCCCTGCCGGAAAGCGTCAAAAAGGCGATGCTGGAGGCGGTTTCCTCCGGATTGCCCGGGCATTATACGATGCCCATCGGCAGCACAAGCCTGCGCCGCGCCGTCGCGGAGAAGTGCGCCCGCGTCAACGGGCTGGACATCAATCCCTCCCGCAACGTGCTGATTACGCCCGGCTCCGATTCCGGGCTGCTCTTTGCGATGGAGCCGTTTCTCTCCGAGGGGGACGAGGTGCTGGTGCCGGACCCGAGCTATCCGTCGAATTTTCTCAACTGCCAACTTTGCGGGGCAAAGGCGGTGCATGTTCCGCTGCGGGAGGAGGCAGGGTTCCAGTTTGAGCGGGAATCCTTTGAGGAAGCCCTGACGCCGCGGACCAAAATGATCCTCGTCACAAACCCCAACAACCCGACCGGAACGGTTTTTACAAGGGAATCGTGGGAGATGCTCAGCCGATTTATTGTTGAGCACGATCTGGTGCTCATCTGCGATCAGGCCTTTGAAGACCATGTTTTCGACGGCAGGGAAATGATCACGCCGGCCGCCTTGCCCGGTATGTGGGAGAGAACCGTCACGGTGTTTTCCCTCAGCAAGGGCTTTGGGCTCTCCGGACTGCGGATCGGGTATCTGGTCGCGGACGACCATCTGATGGATATCTATTACGGCGCGGCGGTCAACGTTCTCGGCGCGCCCAATACGCTCGCCCAGATCGGCGCGGAGGCCGCGCTCAGGGACCGCACGATCCTGCCGGCCTACACGGAGATCCTTGAAAGGCGCCGCAGGATGGCCTATGAGATCTTTACCTCGGTTCCCGGAGTGCGAATGCAGATGCCGCAGAGCGGAATCCTTTCGTGGGTCTACGTCGGCGCAATCGGCACCGGGCTGGAGGTCGCGGACCGGCTGCTGGATACGGCGCATGTGCTCGTGAATGCCGGCCGGAATTACGGCGAGCAGGGCCGGGACTATCTGCGCATCGTCCACGGCTGCTATGTGGAGGACGAACACGCAAGGCTGGTACTCCGGCGCATCGCGGATGCGCTGACGGACTTTGCAAAAAAAGCGTGAGGACACGAAAAAATACGGCAGGGAAACCCCGGCCGCTTTTTTGTTTGATAGAGAAAAGCATATTGATACTTTAACGTACAAATGTTGCTTCCGGGTTGCTGCCAAAACTCAAAACGGAGCAAAAAAAGATCCGCACGGGCGGGCCTGTAACGGCTTACCTGTGCGGATCTTTTG
>CAZLMO010000027.1:0-18063 GCA_964560915.1 uncultured Oscillospiraceae bacterium | reverse complement strand
AAAGGTACCCCGGAAAGGAGGCCTCTCTTCATGAAAAGATTCCGGGCTTCCGTTCTGAGATATATCCGTTTTACCGACAAACTGATGCTCCTTTTATTCCTTTTGGCCTCCGGCATCAGCGTCGTCTGTCTTTATTCCATTGTTCATTCCGGAATCGGCCCCAAGCTTGGCGCATATGAAAGAAATGTCATCGTCCAGATCGGCTCCATCGGTATGGGCATGATCGGTGCCATCTTCATTTCCCTGCTGGATTACCATGTTTTCGCCAAGCTCTGGAAGATCTATGTGCCGCTTGCCCTGTTCCTGGTCGGGCTGACTTTCTTTTATGGGGTCCAGGTCGACGAGACCATTGACGACAAGGCGTGGCTCCGCCTGCCCTTCGGCATGACGTTTCAGCCGGCCGAACTCATGAAAATCTGCTTCATCCTGAGCCTCGCGTATCATCTTTCCAAAATGAGAGGCGGCGTCAACCGGCCGATCAATATTTTTTTGCTCTGCCTGCACGGCGCCCTCCCGATTTTGCTCGTCCACCTGCAGGGCGACGACGGAACGGCTTTGATTTTCCTGTTTATTTTCGTGACCGTGGTGTTTCTGGCCGGGGTCTCGTGGAAATACCTGCTCCCCGCCGCGGGATGCGTTGCCGTTGCGGTGCCGATCGTCTGGCAATATGTCTTCTCGGAGGATCAGCGGAAACGCTTTCTCTCCGTATATTTTTCCGCCTACGCCGACCCGGTCGGCTCGGATTATCAGCAGCGTCTGAGCCGTATCTCCATCGGCTCCGGCCAGCTGACCGGCAGGGGGCTGTTTCAGGATGATTACTGGTACGTCCCAAAAATGCACAACGACTTTATCTTCTCGTTCATCGGCCAGGCGCTGGGATTCATCGGTGCGCTTGCGGTAGTCGGGCTGCTGCTCGCGATCTGTATCCGCTCGATCCACACCGCCGTCACCGCGCTGGATCCGCTGGGCACCTATATTTGCTACGGCTTCTTTGCCATGTTTTTCTTCCAGTGTGCGCTGAATATCGGCATGTGCCTCAGCGTGCTGCCGGTGGTCGGCGTTACGCTGCCGCTGCTGAGCTCTGGTGGATCATCCGTCCTGATCACATATCTCGGAATAGGCCTGGTGCTGAGCGTCTGGACCCATCGGCGAAAAGCGCTGTTTTACGACTGATTTTTTTCCGGAAAATCCGGATATAAAACGGAATGGAGGGTTTCATGTGAAATATTCCGTAGCCGTCGACCTCGGCGGCACAAACATCGGCGCCGGCGTCGTCCGGGAAAACGGCCGCCTGATCTCCAAGGTCAGCGTGCCGATCGCTGCTGGAAGCGACCCGGACGGTCTGATCCGTCAGATTGGGGACACGGCCAGAGCGGCGATCTTTGAGGCACGTATGGAGCCGCAGGAGATTCTGTTCGCCGGCGTCGGCATCCCCGGCGTCTGTAAATCCAGGAGGGGGCCGGTCATCCTCGCGCCGAACATCGGCTGGAAGAATATCGACTGCGTCCCCGCGTTGGAAGCTTTTCTCGGCATGCCGGTCTATCTCGAAAACGACGCCGACTGCGCCGCGCTCGGAGAGGCAAAGGCGGGGGCCGGCATCAAATACGACAGCCTGGTGATGCTGACGATCGGCACCGGCATTGGCGGCGGCGTAATCCTCAACCGGAAGCTTTTCGCCGCGCCTCTGGGCGGGGAGTACGGCCACGTTACGCTGGTCCACGGCGGATTGCCCTGCAGCTGTGGAAAAAAGGGCTGCTTCGAGTGTTATGCCTCCGCCGTCGCGCTCAAGCGCGAGACCCGGCAGGCCGCCGAAGCACACCCCGAATCCCTGATCTGGAAACTCTGTGAGGGGGATCTCAGTAAGGTCGGCGGCAGAACGGCGTTCGACGCGGCCGAACAGGGGGACGAGACCGGCCAAGCGGTGGTCGAGCAGTATCTTGACTATCTGGCCGACGGGATCAGCGGCTTCGTGAATATCTTTCGTCCACAGGCGGTTGTCATCGGGGGCGGCGTCAGCAACCAGGGCGATTCCCTGCTGATCCCGCTGGAGAAAAAAGTCGCGGCGCTTTGTTACGCGGCCGGCGACATCCCCACCCCGAAGGTCATCCGCGCGTTTCTCGGCAACGACGCCGGCATCATCGGCGCGGGTATGTTGGGATTTTGAGCATCAAAAAAAGAGGGCGGTTTAAACCGCCCTCTTTTTTTGTCTGAACGAGGATCTTGTGCCGTCGCTCCACTCTCCGGATGTGGAATTCCGGATCCTCCGGAATATTTTTGTGCGCCGACATCGGGAGCCCTACGCACACTTCCGATATCGGTGTCCCCACGAAACCGTGGACCACCCGAAACCGATCCCGGCACGGCCTTTTTTTAGATCCGGTGCCCCTCGGTACTGCATATCGATAGAAATGGGGACCCGAACCGTCTCTTTTACAGAATCCCCGGTCACCGGAGCCACCCCGCATGTCGGGGGAACCGCGAAACTACCAATCGGCGAAGCTTCGGCTCCCTGGAACACACTGACAATCGAAGACACCCCCCGAACGGGTGCTTTCCGGAGCACGCCCCAAAAATTCCGAGTCAGGACCCCCGGCAAGTCGGGGGCTTGTGTAAGCCCTGGAAGGGCTTATTACCGGCATGCGTCTCAAGACGCGCTGAAACTTCTTTCGCTTGCATCACTTGCCCTACAGCTATTGAAATAGCGAGTTTTCTTCTACTCAACCTTCGCCATAACCGGCAAATGTTTCGTTGTCAACTCGCTTCGCTCGTAGCTTGAAGCTAAAGCAGTTGGGGCTCCACCAGCAGAGCTGGTGGTTGTCTTTTTCACAACACGAAAACAGCGCCGCCCGAAAAGGGGCAGCGCCGTTCTTTTTTTCATGCTTGAATCCTGTTCAGCGAATGATGCCGTACTGCTTCATCATATCGCGGAGTTTCTCGACCATATCGGCAGCCATCGTGGAGAATTCGTCGGCGGCGCCGCCGTCACTTTTGACCTTATGGATCTGGGACTCGATATAATCGGCAGTTTTTATCATAACGGTGGAATTGTTGATCTGATCTTCAATACTAAGCATAATTATGGCCTCCCCGGTTTGTTATAGAGTGATTATAACACATAAAATCCCCAATTAAAAGGGATTCTTTATAAATTTTTCGTGGATTTTACTTTTATTCCACCGATTTCATGGATTCAACCATGCTGATTTTTTTCAGCCGGAAATACATGATCCAATCAACCAGCAGCATAAACAGAATCGTCATCGTGAAGGCGGCGAAAAAGCACCATGCAGGCAGATCCCGGCCAAACATGACGGCATCGGTCTCGGCGACACTGATGACAAACTTATGGAGATAGACGCCGAGCCAGAGACCGGCCGCGTCGCCGATCAGCGTCAGCAAAAGGCCCTCACGGAACACATAGGCCGAGGTCTCCCGGTCGTAGAAGCCGAGCACTTTAATGGTGGCGATCTCGCGGATGCGCTCCGTGATGTTGATGTTTGTCAGGTCATAAAGCACCGTAAGAGCGAGCATGGCCGCCGAAAGAATAATCAGCGCCACCACATAGTTGAGGTTCCCCACCGTATCGGCAAAGGAGGCCCTCGAATTCCTTGCGAAGGTCAGCGCGAGCACCGCATTCTTCTGAATCAGTTCCGAGGCGAGCGTATTCTGCGCCTCTTCGCCCGTATCGCTCATGATCGTGAGCACGGCATTCGGTTCCGGCGCCTCCCCGGCATAGTATTCCCAGCAGGCCCTCGTCATATAAATGAAATGGAGTATATAATTTTCCGTGATACCGACAACCGGGGCGGTGATCTGCCTGCCGTTTGCGGTAAAAATGATCGGATCTCCGACAGAGAGGCCGAGCTGCTCGGAGAGTTTCTCCGTGATGAGCACGCCGTCGTCCGGGAGGGCAAGCTCCTTCCCGGACACGCGCTCATGAAAACTGATAAACTGCGGTGCCGCGGTTCCATCCTCAAAGATGAGGAAATAGACTTCCGAAACGCCGTCGACCTCCGCGCTCTTTTCATAGACCGGAAGATTCTTCTCTGCGATCGGGTTTTCCTCAAGCGCGTGATAGAGCTCCGCTTTTTCCGTCTCCGCCGCGTTTTCATCCAGCGTGGTGGTCAGGTCGTAGAAAAAGACGCCGGAATACTGACGGTCCATGATCCGGCTGATGGAGGAATAAAGCCCAAAGCCGGTCAACGTCAGCGCCGTGCAGCCGGCGATGCCGATCACCGTCATAAACATGCGTTTTTTATAGCGGAAGAGGTTTCGGATGGTGACCTTTTTGAGAAAACTCAGGCGTTTCCAGAGGAAACCGACGGATTCAAGAAGGACGCGCCGTCCGGGCTTCGGCGCCTTTGGGCGCATCAGCTCCGCGGGCTGTGCCCGAAGCTCCAGATCACATGCCCCGATTGCCGCGAGTGCCGTGCAGGCGACGCAGACCGCCGTGACCCCGGCCCAGAGGCTTAAGTCCGGTACCAGTTTCAGCCCGGGCATGATATACATCAGCGAATAGGCGTTGTAGATGACCTCCGGGAATGCCACCGTTCCCCCCGCGATGCCCGCTGCCGCGCCGGTGATGCTGGCCGCCGAGGCATAGATCAGGAATTTCGAGGCGATCTGCGCCCGGCGATAGCCCAGCGCCTTATAGGTGCCGATCTCCGTGCGCTTCTCCTCGACCATCCTCGTCATAGTGGTAAGGCAAACCAATATGGCAACGAGGAAGAAGAAGAGCGGAAAGATCTTCGCGACCGCCTCAATGCGGTGGGCGTCGCCGTCATAGGTGCTGTAGCCCGGGTCGTCGTTCCGGTCGAAGATGTACCAGACCGGTTTTTTGAGATCCGCAAGCTCCTCTTTTGCATCATCGATCTTTTGCCTCGCGTCGGCAAGCTCTTCGTCGGCGTCCGCTTCGGCGTCTTCATATTCCTGTCTGCCGTCCTCATACTGTTTCAGGCCGTCGGCATAGTCTTCCTCGCCGTCGATCAGTTCCTGATAGGAATCCGCAAGTTCCCGCTCCGCGTCGTCGATCTCCTTTTGGCCGTCGGCGCGGGCCTCCTCCAGATCAAGCTTTCCCTGCGCGAGCTCTTCCTCCGCGTCATAAAGCTCTCTTCGCGCTTCCGCAAGCTCATCCTTCGCGTCCTCCAGCTTGATCTCCCCGTCGTGATATTCCTCCCAGCCGGCGTCGATCTGGGCTTGCGCGGATTTCATCGTATCAAGGTTTGCAAAATAGCCGGAGAGCTCGATCTGTGCCGCGTCGAGTTGCTGGCGGTAACCCGCGATCTCCGCAAGAGAGGCATCCCGTTCCTCCTCGCCGATAAGCCCGGCGGCGTAGGCCTGATTGACCTGCGTCTCCTGCATATCCAGCTGCTGCCGCCCGGCATCCAGAGAGCCCTGTTGGGCATTCAGGTAGGCCTCAAACTTGGCGAGGCTCGAAAAACCGGCCGCAGCGAGGCCTGCATCCAGCTCCTCCTCGGCGTCCTCAAGTTTTGCTTTCGACCGCTCGAGCTTTTTAAGGCCCTCTTTATATTCGTCCAGGCCGTCGTGGTATTCGTCCCAGCCGTCGTCGATTTTTTGCTGCCCGTCGGCGAGCTCTTTTTCGGCATCGGCGATTTTCTCGGCGAATTCCTCTTTTGCGTCGGCAAGCTCCTCTTCTCCGTCGTCGTACTTGGCCCAGCCGTCGTCCAGTTCCGTCCGCGCGTCGGCAAGCTCCCGTTTTGCATCGTAGAGCTCGACCCGCGCGTCGCGAAGTTCCTCATTCGCCGTGAGCTCCCCGCCTTCCAGCTCCCGCTCGGCGTCGGCGATTTTCTCGTCGGCTTCCTCCTGAACTTCCTCATAGCGTCCCTCCTCGCGGATCTCCGCGAGGGCTTCAAACCGATCCTCGGCCTGCTCCACCGCATCCTCATAGGCATCGGAAAACGCGGAGACACCCGCCGTATCCTCCAGCGTGACACTGACCTCGGTGAAGACGTCGGTGGTGAAGTTCTCCGTGTTCACCATAAGATAGGTGTCGAGGTTGCCGTTGCCGATATCCGTGTTTCCGCGCTCAAAGCTGATATAGCGCGGCGAACGGACCACGCCGACGACCGTCCAGCTCGAACGGGCAAGGCTGTCTTCCAGTGGATCGTCCGGGTCGTCCGTATAGACCGATATGACGTCGCCGATCTCAAAATCCACGGGCATCTGGGCGTTTCTTTCGATTACGCACTCGTCGGCCGATTCCGGCAGGCGACCCTCCAACAAAACAACCTGGTTGACGGAGGGATCGGCATAATCCGGCAGCGTGTCGTCCGGCAGGGCCATGATCTTTGCAAGGATATTGGCATTATTGCTGTTCTTTACAAAAATATCTTTCGAATAAGAGGGCAGCACGCTTTGCACACCTTCCATGCTGTGGATGGCCTCCATATCGTTTTCACTAAAACCGTAGGTGGAGACGAGGCGGATATCCAGAAGATTCTGCCCGGCAAAATAGCTGTCTCCGGTAGCAAGCATATCCGGGCAAACCGCTTTCAGCCCGGAAAAAAATCCCGCCCCGAGGGCGACGATGGCAAAGATGGAGAGAAAGCGGTTCCGGGTACGCCAGATCTCCCGCAGAATATCTTTTACGGCCGCGGATTTCATGGAACCGCCTCCTTTCCCATAAACTTACCGACCGGCTTTTCGGCCGCCGTTCACCACTCGATCTTTTCCACCGGGGTGGGATGCGCGTTTTGCTCGATATTGGTCACCCTGCTGCTGTTGATATGGATGACGCGGTCGGCCATCGGCGCAATGGCGAGGTTGTGGGTAATCAGCACGACGGTCATCCCCTCTTTTCGGCAGCAATCCTGCAGCAGCGTGAGGATGCTCTTGCCGGTGACGTAATCCAGCGCGCCGGTCGGCTCGTCGCAAAGCAGCAGCTTCGGATTTTTGGCGAGCGCCCGCGCGATGGCGACCCGCTGCTGCTCGCCGCCGGAGAGCTGGGAGGGAAAGTTGTCCGCCCGATCCGCGAGGCCGACTTTTTCCAGCACGGAGGCCGGATCCATCGGATCCCGGCAGATTTGCGAGGCAAGCTCGACATTCTCCTCCGCGGTCAGATTTTGGATCAGGTTATAAAACTGAAAGACGAAGCCGATGTCATGGCGGCGGTAGTCGATCAGTCGCTTACCTTTATAGGTGCTCACATCCTGACCGTCCACAAGGATGCTGCCCTCGTCGCAGGTATCCATGCCGCCCAGAATATTCAGGATCGTGGTCTTGCCCGCGCCGGAAGGACCGACAATCACCGCGAATTCCCCTTTTTCGATGGTGAAGCCGACGTGATCCGAAGCGGTGATCGTCACCTCGCCCATCCGATAGCGCTTGCAGACATTCCGAAGTTCGACAAAACTGCCCATGATCATCCTCCATATGGAATAGATTGAATTTGTTGAGAAAAAGTGATAAAATATAAAAATATTGGACGGAAAAGAACGCTCTTCCGTCTGAAACCTCCAAAATTCAGCATTCGTCCGGGGGCGGCCGGGATAGCCTCCCTCATGGGAATTTTTTCCCATGAATGCTGCCTGTTTTTCGCATATTCCGGAGAAAAAGCACCGCTGATTGAGCCCTCAGTATAAGGACAAAATATGAACTTTTCAACCGAACCGAAAGGAGTGCATTCGATGATGTTCATCGGATACTACAACTACACCGTCATCCTGACTTACGCCGGAGCAATGGCCTCCGTACTGGGGATCTATTTTGCCGTCTCCGGCAACAGCTTTTGGGCGGTCGTCTGCCTCCAGTTTGCCGGGCTTTCCGACATGTTCGACGGGAAAATCGCCTCCACGATGGATCGGAATGAAAAAGAAAAGCTCTTTGGGATTCAGATCGATTCCCTGTGCGATCTTGTGGGCTTCGGTGTGCTGCCGACGGCAATCGGCTGGTCGCTAGGGTTGCGCGGCGTGATCTTCTCCCTTTCCGCGCTCCTTTTCATCATGAATGCGATTATTCGGCTCGCCTATTTTAACGTGGATGAGACGCTCCGTCAGCGCGTGGAGACCGGCCGCCGCAAGTATTACTGCGGCTGCCCGGTCACGGCGTCGGCTTTGGTATTTCCGCTGATCTACGGCCTTTCCGGTCTGCTCGGCGCCGCGGCCCCGGTGATTTATCAGATCGCGCTTTTCATTTTCGGCACTCTGTTCGTTTTGAAATTCCGCATTCCGAAACCCGCGAAGGCCGGCCTCTTTCTTTTCCTCGGCCTCGGCCTTGTGACGGCGGTGTTGGTGTTCACCGTAGGGCTTTGACGCCGGCTTTCACGAAATCGACACAAAATCCTTTGCGAATGTTCATGGAGACTTCATAAAATCTTCGTAAAAATAGGATATGCTAATAATCGAGCAAAGGGTATTTGGTACTTTTTCCATTTTTGTTTTCTCTCTTCCCACAACAAGAAAGCGGCGGACCTCATGAGATCCGCCGCTTTCTTGTTGTTTGGATCGCTAAAGAATGATACAGATTAACCCGGAACAGCCTTCGTTGATGATACGCTCGATGGTCTCCTGCAGCCGGAGCCTCGCCTCCTGCGGCATCCGGCTCAACTTGTTGCGAAGGCCCTCGTTTACCAGCTCGTGCAGGGATTTCCCAAAAATATTGGATTGCCAGATCTTCGTCGGGTCCTCTTCGAACTCTTTCAGCAGATAGCTGACCAACTCCTCGCTCTGCTTCTCGCTGCCGACAATCGGGGAAACTTCCGTCGTGATATCCGCCCGCATCATATGGATGGACGGGGCGGACGCCCGAAGCCGGATGCCGTACTTTCCGCCCCTGTGTACGATCTCCGGCTCCTGCAGGGACAGCTCCTCTATGGTGGGCATCACGATGCCGTATCCCGTTGCCTCCACCTGATCGAGGGCGTTCTTAATACGTTCGTATTTCTGCCGGACGGCGGCCAGCTCGACCATGCACGGAAGCAGGCCGTCCTCTCCGGTGATGCCAAGGCCGGTCTTCTCTTCCAGAATTTTATAGAACAGCTTCTGCGGCAGTACGATCGCAACGGAGGTGCTCCCTTTGCCCAGATCCGTTTCGCCCCGGAACACGTTCTCTACATAATCGGTCCCGGAAAGCCGGCCGATTTCTCTGCCGATGTCGCCCATCCTTCCGAGGTTTCCGGCAAAATCCCGGATGCACCCCATCACGGCGCAGCGAACGGGATGTTCCTTCTCCAGCCCGACCAGCCACCCCGGCAGGTCGACGCCCACCTCGCGCACCGGGAATTCGTTCAGCATCATCCCGAGGATTTCTTTGATCTCCTCCTCGCCCATCTTGAGGCAGTTGACCGCAGCCACCGGCACGCCGTACTTCTCCTGCAGCCGGTCGCGGAGCTGGCGGGCAGCCTTCGTATCCGGATCCGCGCAGTTGAGTACGACGGCGAAGGGCTTGTCGATCTTTTTAAGTTCGTTGATGACGCGCTCCTCGGCCTCCTCGTATTCCGGACGGGGAATCTCGGTGAAGGAGCCGTCGCTTGTGACAACGACGCCGATCGTGGAATGTTCGGTGATGACCTTCTGCGTGCCGATCTCCGCCGCCATGTTGAAAGGAATCTCTTCCTTATACCATGGCGTCATCACCATGCGGGGCGCGTCGTTTTCAAAATATCCGATGGAGGAAGGCACAATATAGCCGACGCAGTCAATCAAGCGGACTTTCAGCTTTACCCCTTCCTCCGGGCTGATTTCCGCCGCCTCCTCCGGGACAAATTTCGGCTCCGTCGTCATGATGGTTTTCCCGGCGGCGGACTGCGGCAGTTCGTCGGTGGCACGCGCCTTCCGGAATTCCCCCGGGATCTTCGGCAGGACAAGCGTTTCCATAAATTTTTTGATAAAGGTCGATTTGCCCGTGCGCACCGGACCGACCACACCGATATAGATACTGCCGTCGGTCCGCTTCGCAATATCCGCATAGACCGCGCTGCTCTTTTCCGCCATACGGATCTCCCCTTCCTCCGTTTTTTAAATTTCTCATAAAAATATATGCAAAGAATTTTTTTTCAGAACGCTGCGGACATATTCCCGGCCGTTTCGGGTAAACTTATAGCAAACCAATCAGGAGGTATAAAAATGAACGCTCGCACCAACAAATGCATCGGCTGCACCGTCGCCGAATGCGCCTATCACTGCAAGGATGAAAACTACTGCTCCCTCGATAAGATCGAGGTCGGCTGCCACGAAGCCGATCCGACCGTCTGCGAATGCACCGACTGCCGTTCCTTCATCCGTAAATCCTAACGGGTAATTTTTTTAGGGCGGAAGCCCTTACATATTTGCCTTCATTAATTTTTTATTGTTTATCATTAATTTTTTCTTGACAAAGGATAATTCCTCCTCTATACTGATAGGTGTAAAGGAGGTATTTTTATGAATGAGATTCAAAAAAGAATGATAAAAAGCAGCCGTACCGTCTCCATCATTTTGACGGTCGCGCTGACCCTTGTGGCCGCGGCATTTTTGGTCTGCGCCGTAATTGCGGTGCTTTCCCTTGCCCTGCCGGGTACGCTGAAGGTGGAGTTCGGCTTCAATCCCCTCGGGGCCGGATTCGACACCGGAACTTCCGGCGGGACCGCCGCAGCCGCGGCGCTGCTCGCCTGGATCCTTGCGATGATGGGCGGTGTTTTCGCGGTTCTTCTCCGGATGTTCCGCGACATTCGGAGAGGGGAAACCCCCTTTGAGGAAAAGAACGTCCGCAGACTGAAAGTCGTTGCCCTGCTGGCGGTTCTGATGCTCAATTCCTCCACGATCGCCCTCGGTGCGGCCTTCTGGTGCATCGCGCTCGTTTTCGATTACGGGTGCCGGCTCCAGCAGCAGGCCGACGAGACCCTTTAAGGGGGCATTCGTATGGCAATCGTACTGCGGCTTGACCGCGTGATGGCGGATCGAAAAATCTCCCTCAACGAACTTGCCGAAAAAGTCGGCATCTCCAACGTCAACCTTTCCAACATCAAAACCGGAAAAATCAGTGCCATCCGGTTTTCGACCCTCTCGGCGATCTGCGAAACGCTTGACTGCCAGCCGGGCGACATTCTGGAATATCAAAGAGAAGAATAAACCACTTTCAAAAGGCCTCCGCAATATGACGGAGGTCTTTTTTGTCGGTTTCCGGAAAACCCGCCTGACCCTCTTTTCGCCCCGCAACGCTCAAAACTTTCGGCCCGACGGTCTGTGAGATACGAAAGCCACCGCCCGGGCGACATTCCGGATATTAAAAAAAACATGGCTTACTTCCGAAAGACCTTCGCGAACAGCGCGAGGTCCTTCCGATTCAGGCAGCCCGTCAGACGGAGGACCGCATAATACAGAAGCAGAAAAGCCGCGCAGGCCATCAGGATTCCCCCTGCCTTCGCAACATCAAACCCCAGCAGAATGACACCGTATTTTGCGGCAAACACTGCCCCAAACGCGCCAAAAAACGGTACAACCGCCCAATGCGGCATATCCGCGCGAAACCCGGTGACATAAATCAGACGGCCGGTGCTGAGGATCATATTGAAGATCTCGCTGATGACAATCATCATCAGATATCCCCGGAGCCCGAAATGCGGAACCAGCAGCCACACCAGCACGACACACAGAGCTGTATCCAGCACATTGATCCGAACCACCGCTACCTGCTCGCCGAGCCCCTTCAGCACCCCATCCACGGAGCTGTCGAGATACATGACGATCACCAGCGGCCCGAGCGCCCGGATATAGGCTGCCGATTCCTCGCTGCCATAGAGCAAAAGGGCGAGCTCCTTAGAAAAGACGGTCAGGAGCGCCGCGATGGCGACGGAGAAGATCAGGGTCAGCCGGATCGTATAACGGATCACAAAAAAGATGGAGGCCCTCCGGCCGAGCTCTTTGTAACGAGCAATTTCCGGCACCAACAGATTGGAAAACCCCAGCAAAAAAGCGCAGGGAGAGATGAGCACCGGAAGCACCATGCCGCCGACAATGCCGTAGGAAGAGAGCGCCTCTTCCTCCGTCAGACCGAATTTCTGAAGAGAGGCCGGAACCAGCAGGTGTTTCACCGTGCTCAGAGCGGAGCGCAGCACCGCCGCCGCCCCTACCGGCATCGCAATTCCGACGACACGTTTCCACATTTCCAAACGCCGCGGCAGAAGGCCCCCGGAGAGCAGGTGCCGCTTCCGGTCGGCGCAATACAAAAGCCAGAAAAGCAAAAAGGATGCCACTTCGGAAACGGTGCTCCCGGCTGCGACGAGCACGCACCCCTTGGCCAGGGTATCCGGCCTGAGCACGGCAAATACGGCGATGGTAAATGCCATCTGCGAAAGCTGCTCAAAAACCTGCACGACCGCGGCAGGCGTCACCCGCATGACTGCGGTGAAATAGCCGGTGAAAGCCGCGGAGAGCCCCACAAACGGCAAACTCAGCGCCAAAATGCGGAACGGCTCCTCCGCACGCATATCGCCGACCCAGCCGCCGGCCGCCGCGCTGCTGAACTGATAAAGCAGCACCATGCCGCCCGCTCCAAACAGCAGCGCATAGAGAATAACCTTTCGCATGGCGGCGGCCGCGCCTCCGCCGTGCCCGATCTCCGTCTCCTCCGCGACGATGCGCGTGGCGGCGAGCCCCGAGCCGGAGGAGGCAAACGTTACCGCGAGCCGGTAGACCGCTATCATCAAAGAAAAAAGGCCCATGCCTGCGGAGCCAAGATTCCGCGTAAGCCAGGCATTATATACCACGCCGACGGCTCCGAGGGAGAGCGAAGTCAGCGTCAATACGCCGGCGTTGACCGCAAAGGTACGGATTTTGGACACGGCGTCACCCCCCGCAAATTCTATGCGGGGAAATTCCGTTTCAGCAGAAGGCGCCGCCTCTTTTTGCCGATGGGAAAACGATAAAAAAAGCCGCTCCCCGGAGATGAAATCCGGAAGGCGGCAAATGGAGTGGGCAATGGCCGGACTTCGTCCGAACGCTCTGAACCCGTTACGCGGCGGTGCGGCAGGCCTTCGATGCGCAGCGAACGGAACGAAGCTCGGCCCCTTTGGAAACCCGGAGCGCCCGGTCGCAGGCGATGGCTCCGCGGATTCCGGCAAAGGCAAAGAGGGCGCCGGCTCCTCCCCGGAGAAAAAGCTCTCCGTTATCGATCAGGCCAAGATCGCTGGCCCCGGCACAGCCGAAAATCATCAGAATCCCGACAATCGCCAACGCGGTAAATAAAAGTTTAAAAACATATGTTCTTTTCATTTCTTTTTTCCATCCTTTTCCTAATAGCGGGGGGTCCCCCGACTCGCTGCCAATAGATCGAACATTCGTTCTCGTTTCTGGTTTTATTATACCGCTTCTTTTGCAAAATGCAAGGGGTTTGACAAAAAAAACGAACAGTTGTTCTTTTATGGTGCTGTTTTGTCCTGTCGTTGTGGCCCCCAACACCCACGTTCCCCACTTGCTTTTGTTTTTAAAAAAGGCTAGAATGGTTCCATTCCGTTTTTTTGGGAGGAACTATGCGCGCACCCATCAAGGAAAAAACCTTTTACAAAGCCCTGCTCTCCATCGCCGTCCCGCTGGCGGCGCAGAATATGATTACGTTCACCGTCTCCATGATGGACACTATTATGCTGGGGCGGGTGAGTGAAACTGCGCTCTCCGCGGCCAATCTTGCCAACGAGCTCTATTTCATGCTGATGATCATCGGATTCGGGATCACATCCGGATCCACGGTTTTCGCCGCCCAATACTGGGGCAAGCGCGATACCGCCTCGATCCGTAAAATCATCACCATCATGCTGCGCATTACGCTGGTCTTTTCCATCCTGGCAACCTGCGTCGCGGCGTTTCTCCCGGAGACGTTCATGCGCTGGTACAGCGAAGATGAGGCTGTAATTGAGCAGGGCGCCGAATATCTGCGCGTCATGGCCTTCGGCTATATCTTCTTCAGCATTGCCAACGCGCTTTTCAGCATCCTGCGTACGGTGCACACCGTCAGGATCTCGGTGATCACCTATTTGATCTCTCTGCTCGTCAATATTACGCTCAACTGGGTCCTCATCTTCGGGCACCTCGGTTTCCCGGCGATGGGCGTCCGCGGCGCGGCGATTGCTACCGTCATTGCCCGCTTCACCGAATTTGTCATTTCGATCGTTTACATCCGTTTTAAAGAAAACAAAATCCGTTACCGCTTCCGTGAATTTTTCGGCTCCGTCAAGGGTTATTCCGAGGCGTTTCTGAAAATCGGCGCGCCTGTGGTGATCAACGAGTCCCTGTGGAGTGTCGGCGCCACGGTGCTTACCATGATTATCGGCCACATCAGCACGCAGTTTGTTGCCGCCAACAGCATCGCCACCGTGGTCTGGCAGTTTTTCTGGGTCGCCATGTCCGGCATGGCCAACGCCACCGCCGTCGTGATCGGCAACGCGATCGGCGAGGGGGACAGCAAGGAACTCATCCAGCGCAAGGCCGACACCGTCACCTATCTTGCGCTGGGGATGGGGCTTCTCTCCGGCCTGCTGATGCTGCTGATCCGGCCGTTTGCCGTTCAGCTTTTTGCGGTCTCCGAGGAGACGAAAAAGCTTGCCATGGATCTGCTGGTCATCCGCGCGATCCTGATGATCAGCCAGGGTGCGACCTGCCAGTCGATCATCGGCATCCTGCGCGGCGGCGGCGATACCCGGTTCGCCATGTTTGTGGATACCTTTTTTCTCTGGACGGTTTCGATCCCGTTCGGTCTCTGTGCCGGCTTCCTTTTTAAATGGGCTCCGCCGCTCGTTCTTCTGGCGCTGCGTTCCGATGAACTCATCAAATTTTTCGTCACAACCGTTCGTATTCAGCGCGGCAAGTGGATCCGTGACGTGACGGTGACGGTGACCGACGATGCGGAAACCGTCTCTGTGTGAAAAATTCCTCATCAAATGACAGGTAGTTTGCTTGACAGGTAAAAATAATATGCTAAAATGATAGCGGCTGGTTTTCAAGTTCCAAAGGGGTGAGGCAGATGGCGGCCGATGAAAAAGATGCTTCCATCGAAGAAGCGGTCCGTTCCGCCCGCTTTGGCGAAGAGGAGGGCCTCGAAACACTGATTCGCCGCTGCGTCTACATTCCCCCGAGAACCGTTGAGGCCGGCGCCGGGCTGGGGCTCGAATACGACGATCTCCATCAGGAGGCCGTCATTGCCCTGCTCAAGGCGCTCCACTCCTATAGCGCTGCGGCGGATGCCGCATCATTCCGGACCTATTCCGCCGTCTGTATCCGGCGAAGGCTCGCTTCAGTAATTCGCTCCGGTCTGCGGCAGAAGAACCTGCCGATGATCGGATATCTTCCGCTCGACGGAAATCTCCTGTCGGATCCGGGCGCCGACCCGGAAACCGCATGGATCGAGAAGGAGGATTCCTCCGCGGCGGTGCTGCGGATGCTCTCTCGGCTTTCAAAGCTGGAAGGTTCCGTCCTGCGGTTCTATCTCTCCGGAAGTTCCTATGAAGAGATTGGCGCAAAACTCTCTGTTTCGGCAAAATCCGCCGGCAACGCCATGGAGCGCGTCCGGCAAAAACTCCGGTCGGAAAATAGCCGGAGGTGACCTTTTTGGTATGCGGCCTTCAGGGAGGGCTGGATATACGCATGCCCCGGGGCAAACAGGCAACATCTATGGAACACCTAGCGGTTGTGGTGAACCAAGGGCAAATACAAATCCATGAAAGAGGTAAAGACATGTACCAAGACAAGACCTTAATATGCAAAGAGTGTGGAAAAGAGTTCATCTTCACCGCCGGTGAGCAGGAATTCTATGCGGAGCGTGGATTCGTCAACGAACCCCAGCGCTGCAAGGAGTGCCGTGATACCCGTAAGAACAAACTGAAGGCCCAAAAAGAGATGTACACCACAACCTGTGCCGCCTGCGGCGGAGAAGCGAAAGTCCCGTTTAAACCCCGCGAGGACCGTCCGGTCTATTGCAGCGAATGCTTCGCCAAAATGAAAGGCCAACAGCAGTAAGGAAAAGATAAAAATGCCCGGGGGTTCTTACCCGGGTATTTTTTTATCTCTGTCGCGATCTCTCAGTTCATGCTCGGTTCACGAAACGGCGGTAAGGTAGGGTCAGATTCGGAAAAAGGGGGCCCTCGGATGCGGGAAGAATTCAAAAAGGAAAACCGAAGGCTGCACCTTCTGATCTGGGAACTGCTGAAACTGCCGCTTCGCCTGCTTTTGAAACTTCGGCTCGGCTACCGCTGTGAGAAGGTCGATAATCCTCCGGCGGCGTGTTTTGTCGTCTGCAACCACACCTGCAACTGGGATCCGCTGTTGGTAGCCGCGGCTTTCCGGCAGCAGATGTACTTTGTCGCCGGGGATCAGCTCTCCCGGATGGGGCTCAAAAGCCGGCTTATCCGGTTTCTGGTCAGCCCGATCTTCCGGATAAAGGCCCGGACCGAAGCCCATTCCGCGGCTGAAATCCTGCACTGTATCCGCGCAGGCTACAGCGTCTGCATCTTCCCTGAAGGAAGCTGCACCTGGGATGGGCGCACCGCCGCCGCCTACCCCGGAACCGGCCGGCTGATCCGGAAATGCGGCGTTCCTCTGTATATTTACCGCATCGAGGGCGGCTATTTCAGCATGCCCCGGTGGACGGCTTTTGTCCGGAAGGGCAACCTGGAGGGAGCGCTCGCGGCGCAGTATTCCGCCGGGGAGCTCGCCGCCATGACGGATGAGGAAATCGACCGGCTGATCGCCGGGCACCTCGTCGCCGACGGATATGCCTATGAGGCGGCGCACCCCTGCGCGCGGAAATGCGGCCGCCGGGCAGAATCGCTGGAGACGGCTCTCTATCTTTGCCCGGTCTGCGGAAAGATCGGTACCTTCCGCACGAAAGGCGACCGGCTCACTTGCCGGGCCTGCGGCCTCGATCTGATCCTCGACGAACAGATGAAATTCCGGATGACGGATGGGGAAAATCCGCCGTTTCCCGACATTGGGGAATGGGTGCGCCGGCAGAAATCCCGCACGGAGGAGATCGGACCGGTGCTTGCAAAACTGCCTCCGGAGACCTGCCTCACCTCGGACTCCGGCATCCTGCTCTATACTTATCTGCCCGGCGCTCCTCAGAGCCGCCTGCTCGGATCGGGAACGCTTTCGCTTCACCCGGACCGAATGGAATTTATAACGGAAAGCGGCGGGGTCTTTTCCTTTCCGTTTTCCGGGCTCAGCGACATCTCGGTCCTGATGCGGTGCCGGCTGGAATTCTGCTGTGCCGGAGCCTATTACGAAGTCCTGCCCGGGATCCCCTATTCTGCGCTGAAATACGCCCAACTCGCGGGTGCGATGAATAAAAAGACGCGGGTTATGATCTGAAAAAACGGAGAAACCGCTTTTCTCTGCGGGTGGAAAGTTTTTTTGGAGCGCCGCCTTTCCTCCGGAGATAAAATCCATCCGGCGCGTCTTTTAAGGGTGTGCCGGGTTGGGAGCCCTCATCCCGGAGAAATTTATTGTTTTCTATAAGAGCCATAAAAGAAACTGCCCGGAGCGGATGCTCCGGGCAGTTTCTTATTCCAAAAAAGCTTATTCGGCCAGCAGCGTCAGGCGGTCCAGGCCGGCTCCGTTCAGGAAGGTGTCCGCGCTGTAGGCAAAAAGAACCTGCTGGTAATCGGATACCCGGATCGCGGCAAGCATGTCATCCGTGGCGGCGCCGAGGTCGACGAGGGTGATATGAGCATAGTGATTTGCTAAAAACGGCAGCCAGCTTTTCGCCGTTTTGTCGCCGAAGACGAGCAGCCATTCCTCATATGGGCCATTTGTTTCGATTTCCGTGATCGGCGTAAGCCCGCCGAGCAGGATGTCCGTCGGGTCGTTCCAAGCAGTCTGCCGGTCATACAGACTTTCCTGCTCGGTCCGGGTGCCGTCCGTGGTCGTATGGGTTACGGTGTACTCGCGGTTGTACTGCGTATAGGCGTACAGGGAGATGAAATCGCCGCTCGCATACTCTTTGAGGGCGCCGGATGCCAGCGAACCCTTGAAACCGTGGGCGGCATATGCGACGTTAAAATCGGAAATCGGTCTTCCGCGGAGTTTCAGGGCGGAGGCGTATTCGCTGTAAACGTAATAGCCGCCGAGCGAGGTCAGG
>CAZLMO010000026.1:8646-18237 GCA_964560915.1 uncultured Oscillospiraceae bacterium | reverse complement strand
ATCGTGATACCTCAAGCCGTTTATGGGGAACTCTCCTATCCGGGCACCTCCTATCTGAAAGCTCGCGCGGATGCCATGCTTGCCGCCGGGCAGGCCATCCTCATGGAGATGGAAGCCGGAACCCATGAATATGACCTTTATTTCAAATTGACGCAGGCTCCGGATGCCGGGCACAGAATCATCGGCGATGGAGAGGCGGCGGCGATCGCGCTGGCAAAGGAACGGGGCGGCATTGTGGTCAGCAACAACCTAAGCGACGTTACGGATTATATAAAAGAATACGGCCTCCCACTTCTTAAAACCGGGGATATTTTTGTGGAGGCTCTCCGCCAGGGGCTCCTTACGGAAGCCGAAGGAAATAATCTGTGGGCTTATATGCACAAAAGGCGCCGGAAGCTTGGCGCAAAAACGTTTTCCGAATATCTGAAACAAAATTCATAAACGAAAAAAGGACCGGGAGACCGGTTCTTTTTTATGCTCCGGCAGAGGCGCCCGGGGACGGAGAGAAGAAGGAATATCCACTGGGCAGAAAAAGATGGAAATCACAAAGGCGGAGAGAAGCGAGAAATGAGGGAAGGGGAACGCAGAGGATGAGGAAAAGAGACGGAAAGCGCAGGGGCAGAGAGACGGGAAGGGCAAAAAATACCCCGGCGGGCGAGCCGGGGCAGCGGAGGCAGAGGTGCGCAGAACGGAAAAAATGACAAACGGAACCGAAGAAGGGGCGAAAAATTTAAGGCGACGGGGCGGTACAAAAACCGCTCAGGCGGAAAACGCGGACGCGATGAGCAGGCCCAGAACGGCCCCGTAAATCGTGGACGAAATCGGATGGGAAGTGATTGGGCAAGAACCGGAGGGGCAGCCGACGAAACGGTAATACAGGAAACCCGCGGCGGCGCCGACAAGACCGCCGATAATGTATTTTAACATATCCAAAACTCCCTTCGTTTGATATGACTTTATGATACAGGAATTTTGGACAAAGTTCCGTAACTTGGTTACAAAGAGGGGCAGCGCGGGAACGAGAAATAATGTATATCGAAGCGGAAAAAGCAGAGGCACCCGACTTTTCGGCCGGGTGCCTCTGCTTGTATGGCAACAGGTTATGCGTCTGTTTTCGTGTGGCAAGAATGGGTATTCTCCCGCTCTATCGAGCGGCGGAACGTATCAAGCTCGCGCTGCCAGATCGAAACAGCCTCTTTCTTCTCACGCGCGGAGGTGGATGATTCATTTAAATCCACCCGTCTCAGCTCCGACACGCATTGAGAATCATCATCATCCGCTCGATGGGAAGGAAAATCATAATCATCTTCGCCGTCGCCTTGAAAAACCGCTTCATCGTTCTGGATGGCGGAATCATCTTCCATATGCATCCTTCTTTCTGCCCGAACGGGCCCGCAGAGGACCCGCCCACAGCATGAATTATGGACATATTCTATCATGAAAAATTCTATGGTCAATACCTTTTTGGAAACTTCAAAAAAAATTCAAAAATTCCGAATTCAGGAAAACTTTTTGCCGGCGATGGCGGGCGCCGCCGGAAAATCCGCGGCCGGAAAATTTTACCCTCCAAGCCGCGAAGGGTGAAACGGAAGCCGCGGTAAAGGAACGGGGAATATCCCGGCAGCCGGAGAGAGGGCATCCCCGTGCCGGAAGAAAAAAACGAAAGCCCCGGAAGAAAAGAGGGGGACGCGGAGGC
Source organism: uncultured Oscillospiraceae bacterium (assembly GCA_964560915.1). Classification (GTDB taxonomy): domain Bacteria; phylum Bacillota; class Clostridia; order Oscillospirales; family Ruminococcaceae; genus UMGS1668. Next base: position 16,541 of record CAZLMO010000026.1, on the reverse strand, counting down.
AGGGCGGCGGAAAAACAAAGAAGGTGTGAAAAAAAGAGCGCGCACGAAACGAAAAGGTACAAAAGAAAGCCGGCAAGAGACCGCGGATGAAGAGAAGCGCAGAAGCGGAAAAGGGCCCGGGGGAGGAAAGAAAGATTTTTCCGTCGGCATAGCGAGCTATGATTGAACTAAAAGATCTCTGCAAATCATACGACCGGAAGACGGACATTGTGAAGAGTCTGAATCTTGTTATTCAGGACGGAGAACTCATGGTGTTGATCGGCGAGAGCGGCTGCGGCAAAACAACGACGATGCAGATGATTAACCGCCTGATCGAACCCACGGGTGGGAAGATCTTTATCGATGGTAAGGATGCCGAAACCATCGATAAAAACACCCTGCGCAGGAACATCGGGTATGTGATTCAGGATATCGGCCTTTTTCCGCACAGAACGATTGCGCAAAACATTGCCACCGTTCCGCTTTTATGCAAAAAGGATCCCGCGCAGGTGGATCGGAGGGTGCGGGAACTGATGGAGACGGTGGGTCTTTCTTATGAAACATATGCCCACCGGTATCCGAGCGAGCTTTCCGGCGGACAGCAGCAACGTGTAGGCGTCGCTCGGGCTCTGGCGAACGACCAGCATGTCATCCTGATGGACGAGCCTTTTTCCGCTTTGGATCCGATCACGCGCGAGCAGCTTCAGGACGAGCTGCTGCGCCTGCATGACGAGATGGGGAAAACCATCGTCTTCGTGACCCACGATATGGACGAGGCCATTAAACTGGGGGACAAAATTGCGATTATGCAAAACGGAAAAATTGTTCAGTGCGATACCCCGGAAAACCTCCTGAAAAACCCCGCCAATGAATTCGTTGCGGCTTTCATCGGCCAGAAACGAATCTGGAAGACGCCCGATCTGCTCAGAGCGCAGGACGTTATGTCCAAAGATGTAATAAAGGTGGATTCCAACCGCTCCGTGATCCAGGCCATAGAAACCATGAAAAAACGCAACGCACCCGTGCTTGTGGTCATGGAAAAAACGGATTCCGGAGAAGAACGAATCCGGGGATTGGTCGGCGCCAACCGCATCCACAATGTCTCGGACGGGGCGGTTAAAATAAAAGAAATTATGAAGACCGACTTCATGAAAATACCTGCCGATATGTCCCTGACCGAGGTCATCTCTATCAGGGAACAGAAAGGCATCCTCTTTAGCCCGGTGGTTGATAAAGAGGACAAGCTGGTGGGCATCATTACCAACACGAGCATTCTCAACGTCCTCAGCCAGATCATGCCCGGAAAGGAGGATTACTGATATGGAAACTTTGGGACAGTTAATACCGTTTATTCTCTCTCACTGGGACGAAATCCTTGAGAAAACGGCCCAGCATATCACGCTTTCCTTCGCGGCGGTGGGTCTTGCATGCCTGGTCGGCATCCCGGTCGGCTTTCTGATTGTCAACCACAGAAGGGTTGCCGCAGTCGTGCTCAATATCGCCAACGTGATCCAGACCGTACCATCGCTGGCTCTTTTTGCCTTTGCCATGCCCCTTTTCGGGATCGGCACGAAGCCGGCCATTTTTGCGCTGTTTCTATATGCGCTGCTGCCGATTATTAAAAATACGCTTATCGGCATCCGGAATGTCAACCCGGCGATCATCAAGGCCGCCGTTGGCATGGGGATGTCGCGCTTTCAGGTCATGTTTAAGGTCGAGGTGCCGCTGGCCATCTCTGTCATCATGGGCGGAATCCGAATCGCGGCGGTGACCGGTATCGGAATCACCACCATTGCGACACTGATCGCAGCAGGCGGGCTTGGAGATTTTATCTACCGCGGCCTGAGCATGTATGACCTGCCTATGATTATGACGGGCGCGATCTTTTCCGCCCTGCTGGCGCTTTTTGTGGATTTCCTGCTCGGACTGCTGGAGCGCGCATTGACTTCAAAAGGGATCGCCATCAATCAATCGACCAAGTAATCACACATGAAAGAGAAAAATTATGAAGAAAATCACGAAATTTTTGATGCTTACAGTTTTGGCTTTTTCCCTGATTCTGCCGGTCGCCGGCTGTGCCAAGACTGAAACACAGGCCATCCGGATCGTACATAAGAACTTTACGGAACAGCGCCTGCTCGGAGAAATGCTCTCGGTCTATCTGGAATCCAAGGGATATGAGACGGAGGTCTCCGAGCTCGGCGGCACCATGCTTTGCTTTAACGCCATCCAGAACGATAACGCGGACGTGTATGCCGAATATACCGGAACCGGCTACTGCGCCATCCTGAGTCAGACGGAGATCCTCTCCACAGGGGAGACGTACGATTATGTCGAGTCCCATTTCGCCGACGAATACGGTGTCACATGGCTCGAACCGATGGGATTTAACAATACCTACATCCTCTCCGTAACCGCCGAGACGGCGCAGACCTATAACCTTGAAAAAACCTCGGATTTGATCGGGCTCTCGGATGAATGGATCATCGGCAGCGATGCGGAATTCGCAAACCGCACGGACGGTTATCCGGGCATGCTCGAGGCATACCCCGGGCTGACGTTTGAAGAGATTAAAACTATGGATCAGGGACTGGTCTATCAGGCACTGACCAACGACGAGCTGAAAGTCGCCGTCTCCTTCGCAACCGATGGGCGTATTGCAAAATTCGACCTCGTCAATCTGGAAGACGACAATCACTTCTTTCCGCCTTATTACTGCGCACCGATCATGAAACAGGAATTTGCCGACGAAAACCCCGAAGTCGTGGAGGCGCTCAAAGAGCTTGGGGGCCTGTGGTCCGATGAGGACATGCAGCAGTATAACCTTGAAGTGGACGAGGGTGGAGACGTCCGCGAAGTGGCAACCAAGATGCTCACGGATGCGGGACTTATTTGACGACCACGAAACCGGATTATTCCTCCCCCGAAAGGCAGACGACAGTCTAAAATCGGCCCCGGATCAAAATATCCGGGGCCGATTTTGCTTTTTGCCGATAGAGATAGCCGCGGGATGCGATCGGCGCACCACGAAATCTTATTATCCGACAATTATATGGATTTTCTACCGCGCTGGTAGTATAATTTTTTTAACTGTAAATGGAAGACGATTATGGGACAAACTGTTTTGAATGATAAAAATTGGTTGGAAAAAGACATTAACAAAAGATGGATATCGACGATATAAATAAATAGGATCCGTTTGACCGGCCATGGAAGTATACGACAAGAGGGAAAACCCAAGGGAGATTAGAACGTGAAAAAACATATGCTGCTCTTCAGCAATTTGATTATTATCCTTTCGATTATGATCGGATTCATCGGGATGGTCTATAAAGACACAAAAGCATATCAGGATCTGGCGGAAAAACATTTGGAAAATATTTTAAGCCTTGCAGATACGGATATTTCCAATCATATTGAAAACTCCATGACAAAACCGGTGATGGTTTCCAAGACGATGGCAAACGACGAATTCCTTAAAGAATGGCTTTTGCAGGAGCCGGAAAACGTCAAAGACGATACATACCTGGAGCAGCTATATAATTACCTGAAAGTCTACCAGGAGAAATACGATTATACAACGGTATTCTGCGTTTCGGCGCGGACCGGCAACTACTATTATCAGGACGGCTTGAACAAGACGCTTTCGACACGTGACGAGCATGATATCTGGTATTATAATTTTACGAAATCCGGTCATGAATACGATCTGGAGGTCGATACAAACGAGACCGACGGCAATTTCGTCACGGTATTCATAAACTTCCGTATGGAGGACGACAACGGAAAGCTTCTGGGCGTGATCGGGGTCGGGCTTCAGGTCGATATAATAGAAGATACGATTCATTCTTATGAGAGGGATTATGACCTGTCGGTCTATATTATCAATGTGGGCAGCTCCGAGAATTCCTTCACCGGCAACACCGATACTTTCATTGAGGAAGACGAACTGGCGGAGCACACCGGAGTTACGGAAAACATAGAGCTGAATAAATCCGACGAGCCGAAGATGCAGTGGTTTACCTCCGGTGACGAGCGAAAATGCCTGATCACGGAGTATGATGAAACTCTGGGATGGTATTTGATTCTGGAGAAGGATACCAGCTCGATCAGCAGCGCGTTTCAGGAAAGGGTAAAAAGCAATGTGATCTTTATGCTCATTTCCCTTACGGCCTGTATTGCGGTCATCACAACCGTTTTTACCCGTTATAATCAACGTATCGTAACGATGGAGAATATAGACGAACTGACCGGGCTTCCAAACAGGAAGCTGTTTGCCAAGCAGTATCCGAAGTTTGTACGGAAACACCGGGGACAGAAAAGTACCTTATTTATGTTTGACATCGACCATTTTAAAAATACGAACGACACCTACGGCCACATGTTTGGAAACGCAATTCTTGAAATGGTTGGGGAGAAACTGCAAAGCGCAATAAACGGATTTGGGATAGCGGCCCGATGGGGAGGGGACGAATTCCTCGGCGTATTGGCGCTTGAGCCTGAGGAAGCCGAACGGATTTTGGGCCGGTATATGGATTCACTGAAAAATGAGGAAAAGGATGAACGTTACCGCGTGACGATCAGCATGGGAATTTCGGAGATCAACGGAAAGCTCGGCATGGAGCAAATGATCAAAAAAGTCGATGAGGCGCTGTACCGCGCTAAAGAAGATGGACGGGATCAGATCTCGATCTCATTGCCGGGGGAGCACGTATGACCAACCCGATCATCGGAGGAAAATCCGGATTCCCGTTTGAGGACAGATAGAACTCGGAAGGGCAAGAAAAAAGATTATGAGGCCGATTCGTTTATATTCCCGCCCGGACGGGAATAGGGAAACGGAAACGGCAACGATAATTGCGGCTGCAACTTAAACGCGTGACAGAAGAAAGAGACGGGGCCTGTTTTAAGACGGGCCCCGTTTTTGGGAGCCTGAATGACGAAAAGAAAAAAAGAGCGAGCGTGTTTGACAGAAGAGGATTTCCGCGCTATCATTTCCTTATTCTTCAAAAAAAGGAGGCAGGCGCATGAAACTGACGGTTCTTTGCGGCGAAGAGATCCGCAGCCGAGAATTTCCCTCCGACAAAAAGCTTTCCGATCTGATCCGGCAGGCGGGATATTCCGTTCCGATGCCGTGCGGCGGCTGCGGGCGCTGCGGGAAATGCCGCGTCCGGGCGGAAGGAAAGCTCTCTCCGGTGACGGCGCAGGAGCGGCTGCTGCTGACAGAAGAGGAGTTGGATTCCGGGGTGCGCCTTGCCTGCGAAGCGGAGGCCCTGGGGGATGTCGTCATCTCCCTTCCGGAAACCTCAAAATTGGAGGCGCTTTCCGCCGGTATTCTTCCGGATTTTCTGCCGGATCGGAGAGAGGGATACGGCCTTGCCGTTGATATCGGAACGACGACGCTGGCCGCCTATCTCTGGGATCTTGCGGAAGGAAGACTTCTTTCTTCCGGAACGGCGCCCAATTCGCAGGCCGCTTTCGGCGCGGATGTGATGACGCGGCTCGGCGCCTCACGGGACGGGCATTCCGGGGATCTCGCGAAAGCCGTCCGCGCCGCCGTTTCCGGCCTTGCGGACCGGATCGGGGAGGAGGCCGGTCTTCGCGAGGGGGACGATTTCCCCGGGAAAACGATCAGAAAAGCCACGTTTGTTGGGAATACAGTTATGCTCTGCCTGCTGACGGAGGGGGACGCTTCCAGGCTCTGTGCCTCGCCGTTTCTGCCGGAAAGCCTCTTTGGAGAGACGGTTTCCGCCGCTTCGCTCGGCCTCACGGGCTTTTTGCGGGAGGCGGAGGTCTATCTCGGAAGGTGCGTTTCCGCATTTGTCGGGGCGGATATCACGGCGGCAATGCTGGCTTCGCGGCTGGATGCGGCAAAGCAGCCTGTTTTGCTGATGGATATCGGCACAAACGGCGAGATGGCGCTGGCGAAAGAGGGAACCATTCGCGTCTGCTCCACCGCGGCGGGTCCGGCATTTGAGGGCGCCGGTATTTATTGCGGCGTGCAGGCGGTTCCGGGCGCGGTCTCCGGCGTGGAATTTCGGGATGGCGGCTTTTTTGTTCGCACGATCGCCGATGCGGAGCCGTGCGGGCTCTGCGGCTCCGGGCTGATCGACGCGGTCGCCGCCATGCTTGCCGCCGGGATCATGGATGAGACCGGCAGGATCGACGAGGACCGCGCGGAATTGCTCGGCGTGCTCACGGAGGCGGAAGGAGTTCCCGCTGTCGTGCTCAAAGATAAGATCGTGCTCACGCAGAAGGATCTGCGAAAATATCAGCTCGCAAAGGCTGCGGTCTGCGCGGGCGCGGAGACGCTTCTGCACCATTCGGGCCTTTCGGCGGGAGAGTTGTCGGAAATTTTGCTGGCCGGCGGCTTCGGCAGCTTTCTGCCCGTTAAAAACGCGGCGGCGACCGGGCTTCTTCCGGCGGGCTGCGCGGAAAAGGCAAAGGCAATCGGCAACGCGGCCGGTTCCGGCGCTTCCATGATGCTGCTCTCGGCCATGGAGCGCCGCCGCTCGGAGGAGATTGCCTCCGCTGCCGGGACGGTCGATCTCTCCTCGGACGCTTTTTTCATGGATCGCTATGTGGAGGACATGCTGTTTGAATAATACCGCGCGAGAAAGATTTTTAAGGCGCTCCAAGCGGCCTCGGAATTCATTGCGCCGAAACAGGGCTTCTGGTTTTTCTGCTGCTTTTTTCATGCCGATAGGAGCCCTCTTTCGGGCCGGAGCGGAGGGGAAAACTGGAAATTTCCGTCACGGGCATTGATACTTTTGCAGATCGGAGTATAATATCTCCTATAAAAAATATCTTTTTTATCTGTCTGCACAGAATAGTTGCCGGCGCCGGATGTAAAGAGACGATCGCCGGGAATTTTGCGGGTTTCTCCGGCACATGAGCTCCAAAAGGGAGCAAGAACGGTGTCGGCAGAAAAAATCAAATTGGTCAGGAGAAAAACTATGCTGGAAATTGAACATCTTACCAAAAAATTCGGAAACAAAACCGCGGTGGACGACCTCTCCCTTTCGATCGCGCCGGGGGAAATCTACGGCTTTATCGGTCATAACGGTGCCGGTAAAACGACGACAATCAAGGCTTGCTGCGGAATTTTGCAGTTTGACGCGGGTGAGATCCGGATCGGCGGAAATTCCATCAAGGATGATCCGCTCGCCTGCAAGCGGATGCTTGCCTATATTCCGGATAACCCGGATCTTTACGACTATCTGTCCGGGATCCAGTATCTGAATTTTATTGCCGACGTCTATGACGTGAGTGCCGCCGATAGGAAAGAACGCATCCATGAATATGCTGAAAAATTCGACCTGACGAAGGATCTCGCTCAGCCGGTTTCCGCCTATTCTCACGGCATGAAGCAGAAGCTCGCGATTGTTGCCGCGTGGCTGCATACGCCGAAGATGATCATCATGGATGAGCCGTTCGTCGGGCTGGATCCGATCGCCTCCCATTTGCTCAAAGAGATGATGCGCGCACACTGCGACACGGGCGGCGCCATCTTTTTTTCGACGCATGTGCTGGAAGTGGCCGAGAAGCTTTGTGATAAGGTTGCCATTATACGGAACGGCAAGCTCGTCGTCAGCGGAAGTATGGAAGAAGTGAAGGGCGACACCTCGCTGGAGGATGTGTTCCTGGAACTGGAGGGAGACCATGCTTAAAGCACTGATGCGGGTTCGCTTCGCCGCGCTGCTCAGCTCGCTGACCGGTGCGTCGCGCAACAAACAGAAGCGGACGAAAGCCAAAACGATCGGTTTTCTTTTTATTATTCTTTATGCCTTTGCGACCTATGCCGTTATGTTTTACGGCTATTTTTCCATGCTGAGCCGCCCCTATTATGAAGCGGGGCTCAGTTGGGTATATTTTGCCATGTTTGCGGTGACGGATTTTGCGCTGATGTTCATCGG
>CAZLMO010000026.1:0-8636 GCA_964560915.1 uncultured Oscillospiraceae bacterium | reverse complement strand
TTTTCGCAGCGAAGGCCCAGCTCTATGAAGCAAAGGATAACGAGTTGCTCCTCTCGATGCCGATCCCTCCGTCCAGCATCCTGGCCAGCCGGATGCTGACTCTGCTGCTGATCGACTTTGCTTTCAATGTACTTACCGCGGTTCCGGCAGGCATCGCGTGGGTTCAGTTTTGCCCGGTTCATGCGGCAGGCGTTGCGGCGTTTATCGTGGTCATGCTGCTGCTGCCGCTGTTTTCGCTGGCGGTATCCGTTCTTTTCGCGTGGCTGCTTTCGCTCCTGACCCGCAGGATCCGGAGGAAGGCCCTGTTCTCCACGGTCTTTTCCCTGGCGTTTCTGGGGGCCTATTTTGTTCTGATCTCTCAGGCGCAGACCCTGATTTCCGAACTGGCACAGAGCGGGAGTACCATTGCCGCGCAGCTCGGAGGCGTCGCCCTTCTCTACTGGATCGGGACGGCAATCGCAGATGGGAACCTGCTGTTGCTGCTTCTTTCCGCAGTGTGCCTGGTGCTTCCGTTTGTGATGGCCTATTGGCTGGTCTCCAAAACGTTCATCCGCACCGTGACCGCAAAATCCGGCTTCGCGACGATCGTTTATAAGGAAAAAATGCAAAAAGTATCAGGCGCTTTTTTCGCGCTGTATCAAAGGGAGATGCGTCGGTTTCTTTCCAGCTCCGCCTATATTATCAACGCGGGATTCGGCGCAATCGTCCTTGCGGTCGGCGGCGTGGCACTGCCGTTTCTGGACATTCGGGAAAAAGTTCCGCTTCCGGATAACCTTTACGGCCCGGTGCTGATCCTTGCGATCTGCATGATCTCCGGGATGACGACCATCACGGCGGCTTCGGTCTCCATCGAAGGCAACACGCTCTGGATTGCCCGCTCCAGCCCGGTCAGTACCGCGGATCTTCTTAAAGCGAAACTGCTGGTACATCTGAGCCTTGCCGGCCCCGCAACCATACTTGCGGAGGCGGGCCTGATCTTTGCACTCAGGCCATCCTGGCAGGATCTCGTTTGGTGCCTGCTTACCCCGCTCGTATTCACAGGATTCACGGCGCTGGCCGGATTGGTGGCAAACCTGCGGCACCCGAATCTGGATTGGATCAACGAGATGCAGGCGGTAAAAAACGGAGTTTCCGTCCTGGTTGCGTTGGGCGTGAGCATGCTCGCCGTCATGGTGATGATTGCCGCCGGATATGGGCTGGCCCTCCTGATGCCCATGAGCGCGGCGATAGGGATCGTAACCGCGGCACTGATTCTGGTTTGCTGGCTCCTTTATCGATGGATCTTAAAAGGTGGAGTTGCTGTTTACGAGAGTCTGGGCTGATGGGCCGGGAGAACCGAAAACAGGTGATTTTCGGCCGCCGACACAGTGAAAAAGAAGAGACGCCCACCGGGTGGCGGATAGAATGCCGATTTCTTTGTATATAAAAATAGAGAAGGGGGACGGGTTATGCTCGTCTTCCTTCTCTTTTTATCTATGGAATGAAACAAATCCGCGGCCTTTTACAGGAAGCGCCGACCGGGACTTGGGAAAAATCACTGCCCGGGCAGGCATGAATGGGGGAATATAAAAGAGAATCCCGCTCGAGCTCGAACAGGCACAAGGCCCTTTCAGAGCCGGTGCGGGTTCCGCTCGAGCGGAGGTTCTGCATGTATGGATGCGGGGGGTCATATCTTTTTTGTGTAGTAAAGGGAAGAAAGCCGCGCGGCCCGGAAGATCAGACCAGTTCCTCGGGGAAAGGAATCGATGCTGCGGCGCCCGGCCTCGAAACGGCAATCGCGGCGGCCCGGGTCGCGATTTTTAAAGCAAGTTTCGGGTCGGCTGTCTCCACATATTTGCTGAGAAAATATCCGAGAAACGTATCTCCGGCCGCAGTCGTGTCCACCACCTCGACCTGGAAAATCGGCTGGAATACCGTGTTCTTCCGGTCCGAGAACCAGGAGCCGTCCGCTCCGAGTGTGAGCACGATCCCGGAGGAGGGATAATTTTTTCGCAGAACCCGCAAAATTTTTTCCGGATCCCTTTCACCGGTCATCGCGCAGCCCTCCACTTCGTTGACCACAAAAAGATCCACGAGCTCCAGAGGATAGCTTTTCAGGATTTCATCAGAAAAAGGGGAGGGGTTAAACAGAATCAGGTTGTTGGCCTCATGGGCCTTTTTGATGATTTCCGGGATCAGGTTGATCTCATTTTGGAGGACGACGGCCCCGCCCCGGAATTCGGCGAAAACGCGGCCAATGTATTCCGGCGTGAAGCCGGCGTTTGCGCCGGGAACCACGATGATGCTGTTCTGCCCGGCCTGATCCACCTGAATGATCGCATGGCCGGTCTCCTGCGGGCAGACCTCCATAAAGTGGGTGTCGACGTTCTGCCTATGGAGAAAATCCAAAATATCGCCGTTCTTTTCGCCGATTCTTGCCGCAAGACAGGCGCCGCCGGCCGCCCGGCTCAGCGCAATGGACTGATTAAGCCCCTTTCCACCGATTCCCGCCGTCACATCCCGGCAGGAGATCGTCTCCTTTTCACGAACAATATGGTCGACGTGATAGACGATATCTCTGTTTATGGAGCCAAAACTCAGCAATCTCATAGGATGTTCACCTCAAAGCGTTGTTCATTGTGCCAACCGAAATTCACAGGGCCCGGGTGCTTTTCCTGATTTTCAAAGCGGGCTCAAAGAAGGTGGTCTGTTTTTCCTCATCGGGATGCTGAATTTCATAAAGCGCACGCATCGCGGCGCCCTCGCCGATCGCATACGCGGGCTGTTTGATCGTGGTCAGAGGCGGATCCAGCAGGTCGGAGAAGAAGATGTCGTCGAAACCCACGACGGAGATATCCTCCGGGATCCGGACGCCGGATTCCGCGAATTTTTTATAGAGACCGTAGGCCATCATGTCATTGAAAGAAAAAACCGCGGTATAGCCCTCTTTTATGATTTGCTCCGCAGCCTTTATTCCACCCGAAACCTGATAATTCCCCTCGATCACCGATCTCTCGTCAAACGGGAGGTTGTTGTCACGGTAAGCGGCATGCACGCCCTCCAGCAGTTCCGAAGTGTTGAGCAGATACCGCGGGCCGGTCAGGCAGGCAATTTTGCGGTGCCCCAGAGAGAAGAGGTGCTGCAGTGCGACATAGGCGCCCTTGCGGTGGTTGAGGGTGACGGCCGAACAGCCGATCGACATCACATAGCGGTCGACCATGACGACGGGCTTGCCGTAGGCCTCAATCGCGCTCTGATACAGAGGGAGCAGCCCAGAGGTGGAGTCCGAGGCGATTGTGAGTATGATCGCGTCGGCACCGGCGGAAATAAACATATCCAGATAGCTCAGGTCGTTTTTTGCGATGTCGTTTGTGTCCGCAATGATCAGGCTCATTTTATTCCCCGCAACCACGTCGCCGACGCCCTTCGAGAGATCGGCAAAAAACAGGTTGCTGGGGTCGGGGATGATCAGCCCGATCGTCCGGCTGTTTTTTTTCACGAGGGTGACCGTGGCCTGATTGGGATGGTAATTCATCTCCTTGGCGGTGCGGACGATCAGCTCCTTTTTCTCCGAGGAGATCCGGTTTTCCCGGTTATTGAGCACCAGAGACACCGCGGTGGTGGAGACGCCGAGTTTCTCGGCAATATCCTTGATGGTCACTTTCATGTTGGCGGCCTCCTAAGGTAAATATTTATCATATGCCACAATTATATTGCACCCATTTCGTTTCGTCAATGCGGATTTCGCCGGTTTTACCCCTTGCTTTTCGGGATGATCCTTATTTTTTCTCATAAATTTCAATAAAATAGATAAAGAAATTGGTTTTATTTATCAACTGGACAGGGCTGCCGGAAAAATCAAGGGGAATCCTGTTTTTGTGGGGGAGATACCCGTTGACAAAATCGGATTCACACCCGGTTAAACGCTTTATCTGATTTGCGGGGCGGGGCCTTTTTTTGGAAACCCGGGAAACGAATGATATGAAGTTCGGTATGTACAGACCGGCTTTTTGGGGGTATAATAATCATAATCTTGGTTTTACGCATTTGATATGGAACAGCCGCACGCAAAAAGCGCGTCTCTCCGGGCATGAACGGCACCCCGGATCATGGGGAGAAAACGATTTTGCGTCCATCGTATGGAATTTGCGGCGATGGATCGTATTCGGGACAGGAAAAGAGAATGGGCTCCGGGCGCTCCGTTTTGAAACATGGAATATGGCCGGTCCTCTTTGGAATGCTTTGCCTGTGTGGCGCGGCGGGAGCCAAGGAAACCTGTTTTCGGGATTTGATGCTTTGTTTTCTTATGAAACACAAAAAAATTGCATACCACACCATAAAACGATAAAGGAGAATGCAGGATGGGATTGATTAAGGCATTTTTTGGCGCAACGGGCGGTACGCTGGCGGATCAGTGGCGTGAGTATTTCTATTGCGATTCGCTCGAGGAAGATATTTTGGCAACAAAAGGCAAAAAACGCACCAGTGGCAGAAGCTCCAACACCAAGGGTGAAGACAACATCATTTCCAACGGTTCCCTCATTGCGGTGAACGACGGCCAGTGCATGATTATCGTGGAGCAGGGCAAGGTTGTGGATTTCTGCGCCGAGCCGGGCGAATTTACATATGATACCTCTACGGAGCCGAGCCTTTTCTACGGCAAGCTCGGCGACGGCATCGTAAACACCTTCAAAACCATCGGCAAACGGTTTACGTTCGGCGGCGACACCGGAAAAGATCAGCGCATTTATTATTTCAATACCAAAGAGATTGTCGGAAATAAATACGGCACCGCGAACGCCGTGCCGTTCCGCGTTGTGGATCAAAATGTCGGGCTCGACATCGATATTGCGATCAAATGTTTCGGCGAATATTCCTACCGGGTCTCCGACCCGATGCTATTCTACACCAATGTCTGCGGCAACGTGAGCGAGGATTTCCTCCGCAGCACCATCGACAGCCAGCTCAAAACCGAATTGATGACGGCCCTGCAGCCGGCATTTGCGAAGATCAGCGAGATGGGGATCCGCTACAGTGCGCTTCCGGGCCATACGGACGATTTGGCAAAGGCCCTCAACGACGTCCTTTCCGAAAAGTGGGAGAAGCTGCGCGGCCTTCGGGTCGTGAGCTTCGGCGTCAGCTCGGTCAAGGCCTCCGAAGAGGATGAGGCGATGATCAAGGAACTGCAGCGGAACGCGGCGTTTCGTAATCCGACCATGGCGGCGGCGAATCTCGCGGGCGCGCAGGCGCAGGCAATGCAGGATGCCGCGAAGAATCAAAGCAGCGGCGGCGCTTTCATGGCTTTTGCGGGCATGAATATGGCCGCGAACGCGGGCGGCGTCAACGCCAATACCCTTTACGGGATGGGCCAGCAGCCGGAGCCCGCTGCGGAGGGTTGGGATTGCCCCGCCTGCGGGCACAAGGGCAATCTGGGGAAATTCTGCCTGGAGTGCGGCGCGAAGAAACCGGAGCCGAAACCCGCCGGCGAAAGCTGGGATTGCCCCGCCTGCGGGCACAAGGGCAACCCGGGGAAATTCTGTCTGGAGTGCGGCGCGAAGAAACCGGAGGCAAAACCGGAGGGCTGGATCTGCCCACAGTGCGGAGCCGTCAATAAAGGCAAATTCTGCCTGGAGTGCGGCACGAAAAAGCCGGCGGGCGAACCTCTTTATAAATGCGACAAATGCGGCTGGGAGCCGGAAGATCCTGCTCACCCGCCGAAATTCTGCCCGCAGTGCGGCGATCCCTTCAACGACGGGGACGTCAGATAAAATTTTTATCCATTTGTTTTCGATGGGTAAATCATTTAGAGAATATAAATATACCGGTATCGGGTTAACCTGATACCGGTATATTTCAAAAATACGGGAATTTATTATTCTGTAACGGCAGAATCCGAGATCAGACCGGAAACCTGAGCAGCATTTGCTTTACTGTCCCAATGCGTGTTATGGGAAGCGCCTTCAATTTTGACAAATTCCACATTGGCCGCATGGGTGAGGCCGCTCTGCAATTCTTCCTGATCGGCTTCAAGGAAGATGACGTCTTCCGATCCCCAAATGATCTGAACGGGGCAGGTGATCGCGTCCAGCCTGTCTCTGTTGTCATAGGTCAGCAATCCGCCGAAAATATGCGCCCACGCATAATACGGAAGCTGGGCGGCATGTTTATAGATGCCCTCATCAAAATCCGCATCCTCGTTGGTGCATGCAGTCCAGTCCCGGACAAAATCCTCAGGCATGGTTTGTTCTTCATCATAGCCGTGGACGCCGAGATAATCGGTTTTATCGCCATAATAGCACCAAGTCAAGGCTTCGTTGTCGCAGGATTTGGCACCGGAAGCGATCAGCGTAATGGAAGCGGCCCTTTCCGGATAAGAAATGGCAATCTCCTGCGCAATTAGGGAACCGAGGCTGTGGCCGGTAATATTAACCTTGTCAAGGCCGACTTTATCCATGAAATTCACGATGTCGGCGGTATGTTCCTGAACGGTATAGGCTTCATCCTCCTCTTCAGGCTTGTCGGTTTTACCATGACCGCGAAGTTCGGGAATATAGACCTTGTATCCCTGATCGGCAAGAATCGGAGCAACCTGCGCCCAAGAGAGTCTGCTGTCGGTTGCGCCATGAATGAGAAGAAGCGGCGTACCGTCTTCCGGCCCCATGGTCAGATAGCACATTTTGATGCCGGTGTCAAGATCGACAAAGTATTCGTCCCAGTCGTTGTCAACCATCTCATACCATTCACGGTTATCGATCGTTTCCGGAGCGGCTTCGGATTCCGCCGGAGATTCTTGGGAGTTGTTTGTTTCTTCGGTTTCTCCCTGAGATTCCTGAGGCTCAGGCTCATCTGTCTTTTCGTTTCCGCAGGCAGCGAGAGAAAACATCATCAGGCATACGAGGAGAAGAGCAAAACCTTTTTTCATTTAAAAATCCCTTTATATTATTTACTGCGAAAGATGTAAACATCTTCCTACAAAAGAATATTTTATCATTAATCCCCCAACAAGTCCATTATATATAAGAAAAAATGCTAAATGAAAGGCGAATTGCTTTATGGTATTTGAATTTGATTTTTTGAGAAAGAGAAGGCTTTCCTTTATCGCTGAAAATTACCAATCATAAAATTTAACGGCAGGAAAACACTATTCTTGCAAACGCAAATCAACAGCAAAACAAGGAGTGAAAAATCAATGGCTAACAAGCAGGCTAAAAATTCTCTCGAGCAGTTCAAACAGGAAGCTGCGAGCGAAGTCGGCGTCAATCTGAAACAGGGGTACAATGGCGATCTCACTTCCCGTCAGGCCGGTTCCGTCGGTGGCCAGATGGTCAAAAGAATGATCGAGTCCTACGAAAACAGCATGAATGCATGACGTATTCGTCGTTTGACGGATCGCGGAGCCGGGTGGATGCCGGCTCCATTTTTTTATGATTTCTCTGGGTTTCACAGGAGCTTCCGTCTCTCCGGCCGAGACTTTTTTCTTTTTTGAGGCCTGATTCCGAGGATAAACGATTGATATTATCTGAAAATCCTTTATAATAAAGTTCAGAAGATAATCGATTTTTCCGGGAGGTGGCCGTGTGGCGTTTGCCGATGATCTGAAAAAAGCGGAGAAACTGCGTGATTCCGGTAAAAACGGCGCCGCGGTTACCATACTGGAATCTGTCTGTGTGAATCGCCTTACGAAGCGGGAGCTCGAACAGCTACGGGATTTTTTTGACGGGATCCCGGAGCAGGAGCAAAAAAATTCCATGGCCCACTGCCTTCAAGAGATGGAACTCGATTGGTTGGAAGGCCGTTTTTCCGATATGGATGCCTGGTATGACGCCCTGGTTGCCCGGAGGAGCAAATTCCGCGAGGAATCTCCGGGGAGGGCGCAACTTGAAAGGTATATCTGTGCCGCAAACCTGCTTCGCATGCCAAGAGAGAATACCCGCCTGCTGCTGATTCTTGGAATTTTGTATAACGGTGGCCGGGGAAGCTCGCCCTATCCGATTTTGCCGACCGGACGTATGCCAAGTGTTTTGCGCGGCAGCAGGGATTTTTCCGATCTGACGATCTATGCCGGAGCGGTAAGCGCGATCATCCGCCCGATGTTGCCGGCGCTTTCCTGCGGGGAAGGAAACGGGCTTGTCGAGTGCGCACGAGCGGAGCTCTTCTATGAAAAAAACGACCTCACTTCGGCTTCTTTGGAAATCGCCTCGGCGCTTCACGCAGAGGAGCCGGAAATCCTTTTTGCCACTTATGCTTTGATGGCCCGTCTGCGCGCGCTCGAGCCGGACGGCCCGGACTGGCGGGATGCCGTGGCGCATCTCGCCCGTATTCTGAAAGAAAAACGCGCGGAGTGGCTCCTTCCGAATTTTGAGGCATTTCAGGTTCGCATGGAGGCGCTTTTCGGGAACATGGAGGCGGTGAGACTCTGGCTGGATGCCGCGGAAAGCGAGTGGGATGGGATCACGCCGGAAAATTTTTACCGAATGACAACCAAGGCATATGCCTATCTGAGCGTTGGCCGTTATCAGGAGGCCGTTTCTTTGCTGGAGCAGCTTTGTCAGATCATCTCCCGGGACAGCCGCGTGCTCGACCATATCGACGCCCTCTCCTGTATGGCTGCGGCGCTGGAGGCGATGGGCGAACGGGAGCTTGCCCTGGAAAAGCTG
>CAZLMO010000025.1:0-18540 GCA_964560915.1 uncultured Oscillospiraceae bacterium | reverse complement strand
ATAACTCCCCTTCGGCGATCATCCTGCCGGCGACGCTCTTTGCCATCTCCGAGGACGCGAACGACTACTACTTTCCGCCGATGACCGGCGCGTATCTCCGGCTGACGCGGCTGATCGTCACGCTGCTGACGCTCGTGATGACGCCGCTGTGGCTGCTGGCAATGCGATACCCCCAGTATTTGCCGGAGACATTTCAATTCGTCCTGCTGGATGAGACGCCCTACCTGCACCCGGCGATCCAGCTGCTGCTGCTCGAATTCATCATCGACGGCCTCAAGCTTTCCTCTCTGAGCACGCCGGAGACGCTGACCACCTCTTTCAGCATCATCGGGGCCATTGTCTTCGGGAACTACGCCGTGGAATCCGGCTGGTTTTGCTCCGACACGCTGCTTTATATGTCCTTTGTCGCCATGGCGAATTACAGCCAGCCGGGCTATGAGCTCGGGTATGCCATCAAATATATGCGGATCCTCGCGGTATCCCTGACGGCCCTCTTCGGCATCTGGGGATTCGCCGTGGCCATGGGGGTTACGCTGCTGCTGATCCTCACCACAAAAAGCCCAGGCACCAAGGGATATCTCTGGCCGGTCATCCCTTTCTCCGCAAAGGGCATTGTAAAGCTGCTTTTCCGGTTATAGAAATACGAGGGAGCGGAAAGACAAGAATCTCCTTTAAGAATCGTGCAAAACCGCGCCGGAAACGGCTGCGGTTTTTTTATTTCGTACGAACCGCCGGGCGGAAAGAATTCCCATGCTCTGCGAATCGGTCAAATGATCACTGGTCTTGTCTCGTAGAAAAAGCGCCTTTATCCGCCGTGTAACAGGCATTTTTCCTATCCGAGGGCGGGAAAAACGGCTCGGAATATTTTTACAGGCATATAAAAAACGGGCCCGCCGCTTTGGCAGGCCCCGGGAGTTTTATGATTTCGGGGAGAGCTCTTTTTCGGCTCCGGGCAAAAAGTCTTTGGCGAGCTTTATCCCGAATTCCGCATAGTGATAGGACATCAGGGAATACCCGTCATAGAATTCGACGTTTTTCTCCACCGCGGCCTTATAGGAGGACCAGCAGCACCACATCGCCGCGACGACCGCGATGTAACCGAAGAGCTTGAATTTTTCAAGATCCCCGGCCGGGCGGCCGAGATAATCGTCAAGGCATCTGAGGCAGGCATCTTCTTTCAGCTCGCCGTCGTGGCAGAAAGCCGCGAGATCCCCGTAGGGGTCGCTCATGGCCGGGAATTCAAAATCAATCAGGATCGGCTCCGGCTTCCCGCAGGGGAAAAGCACGTTGTTCGGCAGGCAGTCGCCGTGGCAGGGGCAAAGCATCTGCGAGAAGCGGTCGAGCGTCGGCTTAAAAGCCAGCACCTCCTGTAAAAATCCCTCGAAGCCCTCCGGATAATGTTCCTTTCCGGCGGATTCCTCGGCGATTTTGTTGTAGCGTCCGAGGCGCATATAGGGCGTGTCGACGACCGGGAACTCGACCGGCAGGTTATGGAACCGGTGAATGAGCTCCATGGAGAGGCGAAGCTCCTCGTCATTTGTGACGTCGGTGACGTGGCTGCCCGGATAGTAGACAGACATCTTGATGCCGAGGCGCGGCTCGAAATAGACGAGCTCGTCGGTGATGGCGTACTCCCTGAGCCGCATATAGGCGTCATATTCCCGATCCCGGTCGCAGAAAAGCTCCGTGCCCTTCCCGGGAAGGCGGTAGAGATAGGTCTTTCCTTTCGCGGCAATCACAAAGGTATCGTTGTTGATGCCCCGGCCGGGGTTGGTATAAATATCGTCGATCTCCTGCGGGATGATCCCCAGTACGCCGCAGATAAGGCCGATATGGAACGCATCCAGTTTATCGGACCATTTGGTCACTGCATCGTTCATTTTTTTCCTCTTTTCAGCAATTTTTGCAAAAGGAAATGCAAAAGAATAGACCCTCGTACAGATCGGGCGGAGGGCTCCTTTGGAGTTTTTCCGCCCGGTCTGTTTTTAAATGAGGATCTGATTAAGAGAGGGTAAATTTGGTTCCGGTTATCGGCGGCGTCAGTCGTCGAGCCAGATCGGGTTGGTGAACGCCTTCCGGCCGAACTGGTCGATGCACTCGATGCGGACGTATTTTTCCGCCTCGCACCACTGGCAGTCGCCCCAGAGCGGGCAGACAAGCTCGGTCAGCGGCGGATCACCCGGATCGTGCCATTTCACGCGGAGCTCGCGCTGGTGGCCGTTCACAAAGATCCTCGATACCGGGGAGCAGGAGAAATGGATCATCCCGTCCTCCACATAGAAATCATAGATCTCCGGGCCTGCGGAGCCATAAAAACTTCCGGCCGCGATGGCTTCCATCAGGTCGTCCTGACAGAGGCTCTTCGCTTTTACCGTGATCCAGCCGCCGAAGGAATCGTTGCCGCCGGATTCGAACGGATAGAAATTATGGCCGTCGTCCACGGCGGTGCCCCAGAGCCGCATGCCATTGCGCAGCACCGCATCCCAGTGGGAGAAGGCGGTGCCCACGTTCTCGAGCATATAAGAGCAGTAGTTGAAAACTTCCATCGCAAAGAGGTGCTTCAGGGGAAGGATTTCGTCATACTCCACCTTCGACCAGAAGGGATGGTTGATCGTGATCATGTTGCCGCGGTTGTAGGCGTCGTCGATCATCTCCTGGAGATCCTCGTAGGTGTGGAAGGTTTTGAGATCCAGCACATGATCGTGCTCGTAGGGCGGCAGCATGGCCTTTTCCCGCATCTCTTTGGTGCCGGGGATGCAGAGGAAGTGATAGTCCCGGGTCGCGTGGATATCCGGCGGCGGGTTGATCTCCATGCCGGGCAGCAGAATGAAATTGTCGGAGTCGTACCCTTTCATGTTCGTATAGCGGTTGTGCTCCGTCAGGATCAGGAAGTTGTATCCGCGCTTGCGGTACTCCGAGATCACCACTTCCGGTGAAAGCTGCCCGTCGGAACGGGTGGTATGGGTATGGATATTTCCTTTATAGAAATTTCCATCCTGAATGAATGTCGTTTTTTTCAAAGCTCGTTTCCTTTCAGTTCGGGGAATTTGCCCTGCCGGAAAAACAATCAGCCGGCAGCAAGCGCGGTGGCGTCGTTCAGCAGAACCTGAGCCTGATCCGAAACGGTGGCGATGGAAGCGGCGGCGTCGGTATCCGTGTAGGTCATGCAGTAAGCGATCTCATCGGTGAGAGCGGTATAGATGCTCTTCCATGCGGAGGTCAGCGGGCGTCTGTGGGCATACTGCATCTGGTTGATCGCGTTCACATAGTCCGGATTTGCTTCGATAAAGGCGGCGAGGTCGGCCTGGTTGACGCAGGTTTCCGTGGTCGGGAGGTATCCGGTCAGAACGGTGTAAGCGCCGGCGACGTCGTCGGTGGCGAGGTATTCGATAAACTTCGCGGCTGCGGCGCGCTGCTCTTCGGTCGCGTCGGCAAACATCACGATGTTGCCCGCGCCGGTGGCGATGCCGTTTTCAAAGCCGGGGTGCGGATAGATTTCCATCTCATAGCCCGCGTCGGCCATCCAGCCTTTATACATGGAATAGACGCCGTTGGAGCCGAGGAACATGGCGACTTTTCCGTCAAGGAAGGCGGAGCCGATGGTGGACCAGACGTTATCCTGATAGATATAGGGGTTGAAGAAGACGCCGGCGTCCGCCTCATCCTGGAATTTCGTGAGGATGTCGGAGGCCTTGCTGTCCTGGCCCAGCAGGATGGTCTTGTTGTCTTCGCTGATGATCTCGCCGCCGAAGGAGTAAAGGATGGATTCATAGATCCATGCGTCGGTATCCCAGCAGACGCCGAAGCCGTAAACGCCCTTTTCCTTATCGGTCAGCGCCTCGGCGGTCGTATAGACCTCATCCCAAGTGTCCGGGATCTCGGTGATGCCGGCCGCGTCAAAGAGGGTCTTGTTGATATAGAGGTTCGGCATGGAGCGGTTAAATGGCACTGCGCGGAGCACGCCGTCATAGTAGCACGAGACCATTAGGCCGTCCTGATAGTTCTCAATGGCGGCCGGATCCAGGTACTGGGAAAGATCGACGGTCAGCGGATAGAAGCGGCCGAGGAAGGTCTCTTCGATGATCGCCATGGTCGGCAGGGATTTGGAAGCGGCGGCCGCTTCGAGGCGCTCGACGATATCGTCGTAGCCGCCCTGGCCCACGATCGTCACTTTGATGTCGGGGTTATCGACCATGAATTTGTTTGCCGCATCGGCAAGGAAGACACCGGTGTCGGAGTCGTCGGCAAAGACGTTCCAGAATACAATTTCCACCGGTTCCGTCTCGGCCGGGGCTTCCGCTTCGGACGAAGACTCGCCGGTTTCGGATTCCGGAGCTTCTTCGTTTGTGCCGGAGCAGCCCGCGAGAACCAGGCAAAGAACAAGAATCATCGCAAGGAATTTTTTCATGTTTTTTCCTCCTTTAAAGTTATGAACGAATTTTATGGCACCGGCCTCCGCCGGCAAAGCGCTCATTTGATTCCGCCGTAAACGAACATCTGCTTGATGCTCTTGTTGGCCAGCAGGTAAAGAAGAAACATCGGGGCAAACAGCATCAGGTTCCCGGCCATGATCGTATGCCACTCGTTAGCCGCGTTGCCCACCGGCATCAGGTTCTGGATCGCAAGCGGCAGCGTGCGCACCGCGTCGTCGGTGGTCAGGATGCTGGCCCAGAAATAGTCGTTCCATTTGTAGACAAACGTGAACATGACGGTCGTGATGATCGTAGGCCTCGCCATCGGGAGAATGATATTGCCGATGATCTGGATCTCCGAGCATCTGTCGAGCTTCGCCGCGTCGAGCACGTCGTCCGGGAGCGTCTTGAAGGTCTGGAGCAGGAAGAAAATCGAAAACGCCGAATAGATAAACGGCACGATCAGGCCCTGATAGGTATTGATCCAGTTGATCTTGCTCTCAATAAGATAAATGGAGAGGAAAATGATCTGAGAGGGGACGATCAGGTCGAACAGCACCAGCGTGTTGAAAAATTTCCGGCCGACGAACTGTTTTTTCGCCAAGGCATACGCGCAGGGCACGCAGACGAAAAGCTGGCCGATGATCGTCATCACGGAGATGAAGACGGAGTTTTTGAAGTAGTGGAAGAAATTCATCTTCTGCCACGCTTCGGCGTAGTTCTCCCACTGCAAAATCTCCGGCCAGAGCGTCGGCGGCGACACGTTGACCTCCCGCATGGTCTTGAGCGAAGTCGAGATCATGTAAAACATCGGGAAAATATAGGCGGTCAGCAGCAGCAGAATGACGATTGTCTCAAGGATAAGAAAGATCACATGCTTCGGCGTGAGCTTCTTTTTTCTTTCCTCGATCCGTTTCATAGGCTCCCCTCCTCACTGATAATGTGCTCGCTTGTTCATCAGCGTGAAATTCGCGATGGAAACCGTGCCGATAAACAGGAGCAGAATGACGCCGCCGGCCATCGCCTTGCCGACGTTGAATTGCAGATAGCCGGTCTCGTAGATCCAGTAGACCAGCAGGTTGGAGGAATTCCGGGGCCCGCCCTGCGTCATTAGCTTGATGAGGTCGTAGGTGCTGAAAGTGCTGATGATCGTGGTGGTGACCAAAAAAACGAAGGTCGGCGAAAGCATCGGCACCGTGATCTTGAAGAAGGTGCGAAACCAGTTGGAGCGGTCGAGCTTCGCGGATTCGTAGATATCCCGCGGGATATTCTGCAGCCCGGAGGTGACGATGAGCACGTTGTAGCCGAGCGATTTCCAGATGGAGACGAGGATGATGGACATCAGGGAGGTCTTCTCGCTGAGCATCCAGTCGAGCGGATCGAAGCCGAGCGCCGTGAGCACGGCGTTCAGAATGCCGAACTGCGGGTCCATCAGGAACATCCACAGCGCCGCAATCGAGACCCATGAGATGATGTGCGGGGTGAAGACGACGCTCTGCGTAAAGTTGTGAATCGCCGTATTTTTATTGAGGAAGATCGCCACCAGCACCGCGAGTGGAATCGCAAAAATCACGGTGACGCCGGTGAAGATCAGCGTATTCTTAAAAACCAGAAGGAACGTCGGGTCGTGGAAGATCGTCTTGTAATTGCCGAGCCCCACGAACGTGTCGACATGAAACACATAGTCCACCTTATAAAAACTGTTGCGGATGGACATCAGGGTCGGGATGATGCTGAAGGTAATTGCAAGAAGCACCGCCGGCGCGATCAGCACATACGGGCAGCGCAGAATCGGGTTGATAAATTTCATGAAGAACTGCCGGAGCCGGTAGAGAACGCTCGGATGGTCCTGTTTCATGCCCCGGCCTCCTCTGCGGGCAAAGCGCCGACCTCGGCCCGGCTGCCCTCCCGGTCGAAGGCGTAAAGGTCTTTTTTCTCGATATAGAGGCGGATTTCCTCGCCGAAGTCAAAAAACTCCTCGTTGCGCACCGCGAATTCGCAGCCGTCGTCGGAGAGGATTGTGTAGTGATTGATGTCGCCGAGGCGCTCCCGCGTGGAAATTTTCCCGCGGAACACCGCGCCGTCAAAGTTTTCCGGCCGGTGAAATTTTGCCTTGGAGGAACGAAAGCCGAGGGAGGTGCCGTCCGGCTGGGGAACGATATTCATGCCGGGGTCGCCGATGAATTTTGCGGTAAAGATATTTTGCGGATCCGAATAGATCTCATCCGGCGTGCCGTACTGCATGATCTTCCCGTCGTTCATGACCGCAATATAATCCCCCATGGTCATCGCTTCAATCTGGTCGTGCGTGATATAGATGAAAGTGGATTTCAGTTTCTGGTGCATGCGGATCAGCTCGCTGCGCATGTTGACGCGAAGTTTGGCGTCGAGGTTCGAGAGCGGCTCGTCCATCAGAAAGACCTTCGGCTTCTTGGAGATTGCCCGCGCGAGCGCCACCCGCTGGCGCTGGCCACCGGAGAGGTTCCCCGGCTTGACGTCCGCGTACTCGGTGAGGCCCACCAGCTCCAGCACTTCGGCGGTGATCTTTTTGATCTCCTCTTTGCCGTAGCCGAAATTTTTGAGGCCGAAGGAGATGTTTTTTGCGACCGTCATATGCGGATAGAGCGCATAGTTCTGAAACACCATTGCGATGCCTCGGTCGCCCGGATCCATATCGGTGATGTTGACGTCGTCGATCCAGATCTCGCCTCTTGTGCACGACTCAAGGCCGGCGATCATCCGGAGCGTCGTCGTCTTTCCGCAGCCGGAAGGTCCGACCAGCACCGTGAACGATCCGTCCTCGATATCGAGGCTCATGTCCTCCATGACCGTCAGGCCGTTCGGATAGGTTTTTTTGATGTGTTTCAGTGAAATCATCGGTTCGCCCTTCCCATGTAGGTTATTTCAAACGTTTGGCCAAAGCATCCGCAACCGGGTCCCAGTCGATGCCGGACGCCTCCCGGATCTGCGTGATCTCCCTTACCGGCAGGGAATCGTATCCGCGAAGGCCGCCGCAGATCCCGCAGGCCATGGCCCCGATCGTATCCGTGTCTCCGCCGACGTTCGCGCAGAGCCTCGCGCAGGTCAGCGCGTCGCCTTTTGCATAAAAGCAGAGCCCGATCGCCGCCGGAACCGCCTCCTCGGCGGGAAGCCCGGTCCCGATCCGTGCGCTGAGCAGCGTGAGCGCGCTCTCCTCATCCGGCACCCGCGAAAGAAGCTCCACAGCGCGCTCGATCTGCAGGGAGATCCGCACGTCGGAGACTTTGTACCCGTAGATTTCCGCCCGGTCCGCCGCAATGGCGGCGGCGTTGACGGCGGCGTCGAGGTCCCCGGTGCGCACCGCGCAGGAGACCGCCGCCGCGATCGCGGCCGCCGAGCTGATGGCCACGTTCGTATTGTGTGTCGCAATCGAGGCGCGGTAAACGGCGCTGATCAAAGCTCCGCTGTTTTCCCAGTTCCACACGATGCCGACCGGGAGGATCCGCATTGCGGCGCCGTCGGTCCGGCCGGATTTTCCCGCCTCCTCGGGGGGCAGGCCGTTCCGGATCGCCTCCAGCGCCTTTCTTGTGCTGGGGCCGAGAACAAGGTCGTTCTTCTCCCCGCCCCTCTCCAGCCATTCATAGACGCCGGAGACAAATTTCATCGGGTCGACGTCGCCGTCCCGGATAATCAGATCGCAGATGAGCCGCGTGAAAGCGCTGTCGTCGGTCGTCTCCCCGGCCAGTCTCCCGTGGGAGATTGCATTTTCGGGATGACCGGGCAGAAGCTCCTTCACCTTTCCGAAGACGGAGCGGCTCTTCTCCCGGGACCACATCTCCATCGGCATGCCGTATGCGTCGCCGAGCGAAACACCCCAGAGTACGCCCCGTACCGCGGATCTCAGCGAAACCGGGGAGCCGTTCATCGTTCTTTTTTTCATATGGTTACGCTTTCCATTCGGCGTGCCGCAGAAACTCCTCCGCTTCCGTGAGATTGGGCCCGGAACGCGCCCCGATCTTTCCGCAGGTAATCGCGGCGCAGCAGGCGGCGAACTTCATTGCTTCCCAAAGCGGCATCCCCTCAATCAGATAGGCATGGATAAACGCTCCAAGATAGGAATCGCCCGCGCCGGTGGTATCGACGACCTCCGCCTTCGGAACGGAGACCCTCGTCTCCCGGTCCGCTTCGTCAAAGGCAGCCGAGCCCTCCCCGCCGAGCGTGACAAGCAAAATGCCGAAAAAATACCCGCGCAGAAAATTCAGGGCTTCCCGCAGATTTTCCGTGCCGGTAAGCGCAAAGAGGCCCTCCCGGCATGGCGCAAACACGTCGACATATTTGAGCACGCCGAGGATATCCTCTCTGGAAACGCCCATGCCCTCCATCAGCGGAAGGCCGACCTGAAGGTTGAAGACGATTTTCTTTCCGTGCTCAAATGCGGCTTTTACCGCGGCAATCGCGGCTTTCCCGGGAAGAAGGTCCGTATAGAAGATGTCGCTCTTCAGGCAATATTCCAGATCCTTCTCTTCGGGATCAAGGCTCAGGAAAGCGTCGCCCATATCGAGAAGGATGAATTTTTTGCCGGAGGCGTCGACAAGAATCTTTGTGTGCAGCGAGGAACCGCCCTTGCGCACCTTGAGGCCCGCGTCGTCGATCCCTTCGTCGAGCAGGCTCTGCCGGATCTGCGCGCCGACCGTATCATCCCCGATCTGGGCGACAAATCCGCACGGATCCCCCAGCCGCGCAAGTTGGGAGATCACGTTTGTGCCGCTGCCGCCCGGCAGATAACTGCTTTTTTCGATCACAGCAAAGCCATCCTCCTTGGGCAGCTCCTGAGTCTGCATGATCACATCCATGGCCACGGTGGCGAGTCCGACAGTAAACATCATTTTGCCTCCAAAAACTTATTTTAACAGATTTTTTACGGAAGTGCGAACAATCAGCTGTCTGTCGATGATGGATTCCCTGGGCGCGCCGGCGTATTTTCCGGTGATTCTGTCAAAGAGCGCATCCATGGCGTCGTTCGCAAACTCGGCGCTGTCGTTGGTGACCGTGGTCAGGCTTGCGAAACTGCGGGAGGAATATGGGACGTCGTCCATTCCGGTGACGGAGAAATCGTTGGGAATTTTGATCCCCATCTCGCCGAAGACGCTGATCACGCCGAGCGCGATCATGTCGTTGGCGCAGCAGATCGCACTCGGGCGCGGATCCAGCGCCGTAAAATAACGCCCGGCCTTTTTCCCGGATTCCAGATTGAACCCCATTTCGAAAATCAGCTCGTCATCCGGCTCGATGCCGGCCTCCGCCAGCGCCCTGCAATAGCCTTTTTTTCTGTTTTCCGCAATCGCGGTGCCGGAAAGCCCTCCCGCAAAACCGATCCGGGTGTGGCCGTTCTCAATCAGGTACTTCGTAGAAAGATAGGTGCCCTCCCGGGTGCGGTCCCCGTGCACCGTATCGAACGGACAGCCGTCGTAGGAATTGACCAGCACGGCCTGGCAGCGGCTCTGTCTGAGCTCCTCGAGCACCAGCTCCTGCGCGGTGACCGATGCGAAAATGATTCCATCCGC
This sequence comes from uncultured Oscillospiraceae bacterium, assembly GCA_964560915.1. GTDB lineage: Bacteria > Bacillota > Clostridia > Oscillospirales > Ruminococcaceae > UMGS1668. The sequence continues at coordinate 8,585 of CAZLMO010000025.1, read as the reverse complement.
AAAAATATCGCTCGCGAGCCGGATTGCCTGGAGCTCCTCGTGGATCTCCTCCGTGGTGTTGTACAGCGTCATCGTGTAGCCCTTCGCACGGCAGCGTTGGTTCACGACCTCCGCCATTTTGGAATAAAACGGGTTGTTGATATCCGGCACGACCAACATAATATTGCGGCTGTTATGCGTTTTCAGGCTCCGTGCCGTGCGGCTGGGGCGGTAACCCAGCCGGTCGATGACCTCCGCAATCCGCTCGGATGCGAAACTCCCGATATGTGCGTTCCCGTTGATATAACGGGATACCGTCGCAACGGAGACGCCGGATTCCCTCGCAATGTCTTTGATCGTAACCATAAAAACCTCTCATGTAAACGATTACATTTCCGGCTAAAGCTTTTTTCTGTCTTGATTATAGTAAATACCGTCAGTTGCGTCAAGTATTTTTCTACTTTTTATTGAAATTTTGGCTACAATATGGTATCTTTTTTCTGGAAAGGGTCGGCCCGCGGAAAATATTCCCTCCGCCGCCCGCCATAAAATCGTTTTCACGCTCTGTGTTATAAGGATATAAGGAATAAAATGATGGAGGTGCCGGCATGAAAGCCTGGGAAATCGAAAAGCTCTCGATCGAGAGTCAGATCCCCGCCCATTTTGAGGACGACACGAAGGAACTCTGGGAGGAGCAGACCGACGACACGGAAAAATACTGGGACGACGCCGTCAAGATTTACTGGGGCAGCCGCGTCCCGGGCTCTCTCGCCAGAGATACCATGGCCGTCGCCGCCATCCAGGCACAGGAAAACCGCGGATATCGGGTCAAAGACGTGGAAAGGCTGCTTCTTTCCGGTTTCCGTGCCGTGACGGAGGACGACAGCGCCGCGCTGCAGAGGGCGACCTACGAGCTCTTTGAGGCCTGCCGGAATGCGGAAAAAGACCCCGAATCCGATTTTTGGAGCTATACGCAGTATGAAAGCTTCGCGCAGTACGCGCGGGCGGTCTCCTTCCCCGCACCCGTACCCGTCGATATGGGCAAGGCTCTGGAGGAAAAAATCCACGCCGGATGGCTTTCCCAGATCGTCGGCGGCGCCTACGGCACCTGCATGGAGGGCTACACGACCGATAATATTGAAAAAGCTTACAACGACGTGCGCAGATACGTCCGGAAGCCGAATACCTACAACGACGACGTGACCTACGAGCTCGCCCTGCTCTGCGCCTACGAGCGCTGCGGAAAGGCCACCTCCTCCCGCGACATCGCTTATGAATGGCTCTCCCGGATCAGCTTCGGCTGGTCCGCGGAGGATATGGCTCTGCGCAACCTGCGCTGTGGGATTCTGCCGCCCGAAAGCGGACGCTTCAACAACCCGTTCCGCGAGTGGATCGGCGCCCAGATGCGCGGCGTGATCCTCGGCCAGATCTATCCCGGCAGCCCCCAAAAAGCCGCCGAAGCCGCCTGGCAGGATGCGGAGATCTCCCATTACAACAGCGGCATACTGGGCGAGGTCTTCAACGCCCTCCTCTGCTCGATGGCCTTTTATGAGACGGATATGCGGAAGCTCACGGAGGCCGCCGTCGCGCTGATGCCGGAAGACAGTCAATACGGCAGCGTCGTCCGCTTCGCGCTGGAGCGCTGCAAAGCTTCCTCCTGCTGGCTGGAAGCGTGGCGCCCCTGCGAAAAGAAGCTTGAGCGCTACAACTGGGTTCATTCCTTCCCGAACGCGGCCATTGAGGTCATCGCGCTCTGGTTCGGAAACGGAGACTTCACCGATATGCTGGAGATCTGCGGGCGCTGTGGCCGGGATGTGGACTGCAACGCCGCCCAGATCCTGACGGTGTGGGGCACCGCCTTTGGGGCCGGTAACATTCCCCCTTATTGGACCGAGCCGATCGGCGACCGGCTGGATACCTACATGCGCGGCATGAAGCAGCTCAGCATCAAAAAGCTCTCCAAGCGCACCGCCGATGTCGCGAGGCTGCTGGTGGAGGAATAAGACCGTCTTCTCCGCTTCTTTTATAATTCTAACAACAGCCCCCGGATCCGCTGCTTTTGCGGGCCCGGGGGCTGTTGTTTTATTTTAGCCGCTTCGCGGAAAATCATTCCGTCCGGCCCTCGCCGATGATCTTTTTAATCTCTGCGGGGACGCCGGCGACCAGGGCTCCCGCCGGGATGTCGTGGATGACGACCGCGCCGCTCGCGACGACCGCATCGTCGCCGATGGTCACGCCCGGATTGATAAAGGCGCCGCCGCCGATCCAGACACGGTTTCCTATTTTAATCGGGAAAGCAAGCTCCTCCCCTTTTTCGTTGACGCGCGCGTCCGCTTCCACCGGATGGGTGGCGGTGCAGAGGGTGACGTTCGGGCCGATCCAGACAAAATTGCCGATATCGACGCGGGTAGAGTCGTAGATCACGCAGTTAAAATTGCAGTAAAACCCATCCCCCACATGGATGTTGCCGCCGAGGTCGCATTTGAAGCCCATCTCCACGACGGGATCCTTCCCTGCGGAACCGAACAGTTCGCGGAGAACGGCCTCCCTGCCTTTAAAATCGCGGAAGGAAATCGTGTCGAGCTTCATGCAGAGCTCGTGGGCGCGGAACATCTCCGCAAGGATCTCCTCATCCCCCGGGCGGTAGAGCAGCCCGGCGTCGCATTTTTCGCGTTCCGTCATGATGTTGTCTCCTTTTATGGGGTCTCTCGGCGCAAAAGCGCCTGTTTTTTTATATAATTCTCTTCCGGCGGCAGGAAACGCGGTATGTGTGGAAAAAATCCACAACCTTGTCTTTCTCTTTGGTCCCTGCTGCGCGAAAGCGGAGTCTGCAAACCTTTATGAAGCTGATCTTGCCGCGCCGGGATTTCAAAAAAAAGCGGCGTTCCTGTGCGGGCGCCGTCCTTTATTTTGTCATCAGCGCCACGCACTCGACGTTCGCGGTGCGCGGGAACAGGTCGACCGGCTGCGCCTTTTGAAGCCGGTAGCCCTTTGCGGACAGAATTTTCAGATCGCGGGCGAGCGTCGCCGTATCGCAGGCGACCATTACGATGCGGGCGGGAGCCATCGCGGCGACGGCGTCGAGCGTCTCCGCCGAGCATCCTTTCCGCGGCGGATCAAGGATCACCACATCCGGCCAAAGGCCCCGGCTTTGCAGCTCGGCGGCGGCCTTCCCGGCGTCGGCGCAGAGGAACTCCGCGTTCGTCACGCCGTTTGCCGCGGCATTCCGTTTCGCATTCTCCACCGCCTCCGGCACGATCTCCACGCCGATCAGGCGCTTTGCCTTCGCCGCCATCGAGAGGCCGATTGTTCCGGCGCCGCAGTAAAGATCGAGTACGGTTTCGCCGCCGGTGAGGGCGGCCAGTTCCGCGGCCTTCGCATAAAGCAGCTCCGCCGCGTCATGATTCACCTGGTAAAAAGCTCCGGGCGCAAGCTCCGCCTTCACGCCGGAAAGGGTATCGCAGAGCGTATCTTTTCCCCAGATGCAGGCGGATTCCCTCCCGAGCACGACGTTGGTGCGTGCCTCGTTGGTGTTGAGCACGACTCCGGAAACCTGTGGAATATGCGTGCTCATCAGCGAAACCAGCTCCTGCGCGTGCGGGAGCTTTTTGCCGTTCGCAACGACGGTCAGCAGAATCTCCCCGCTCGCCCAGCCCTTTCGCAGATAGACGGCGCGGAGGAATCCCGTGCCTGTTTTTTCGTCATATACAGAAATTTTAAAGCCGTTCGCCCAAAAGGCGACGGCTTCCAAGATTTTTGCAAATTCCGCAGGCTGAAGCAGGCAGTCCCGGCAGGCGATGAGGTCGTGGCTTTTCTGCCGGTAAAAGCCGAAGACGGCCCTCCCGGAGGTATCCCTCCCGGCGGGATAGATCGCTTTGTTTCGGCAGCGAAGGATCTCCGGAGAGGCGAGCGCCGGCTCCGGCTCCAGCGAAAAGCCGCCGATCCGTCTGAAATGATCCGCCACCCACTGCGTCTTCCAACGCAGCTCGGCGGAATACGTCATATTCCGGAAGGAGCAGCCGCCGCACTCCGGGAAATAGGGGCAATCCGGTTCGATCCTCTCCGGGGAGGGCTTCAGAATCTTTTCGAGCTTCCCATAGAGGCAGCTCTTTCCTACCTTTTCGATGCGAATAAGCGCCCGGTCGCCCGGAACTGCGCCGGGAGCAAAGAGAACCATACCCTCCGGTTTTGCGACGCCGCAGCCGTCGTCCGCCAGAGAGACGATCTCCGCCTCGATCAGGGCGTCTCCTTCCGGGATCAGGCCGCTCATCCGACCACCTGTATCCCGCCGCCCGTCTCTTCTCCGGTGCCGCCGATCTCCTCCGCCTCTCCGGAATCCGTCTCCGCGGAAGTTTCAGCCGCGGAAGAGGCCGTCTCCGTGGAGGCTGGGATCGCGGCGGTCGAATTGTTGGTCAGCAGGGCCTCGATATTTTCGATATGATAGTAGGTGTTGGCGGCAAAGGCGTTGTTGATGATGATGACGTCGGTGATGCCGTTTTCGTTAATGAGGTCAAGGATGTTGCCCGTATAGTACCGCTCGTCGACGATATAGGTCTCTTCAAAATGCGAGAGGATATAGGTCGAGATGGAGTTTCCGTAGGATTCCTTGATGATGACCGCCTTGCGGCCGTTGTGCAGGCTGCTCTGCGCGCAGATCAGCGGGAAATCCCCGCCGAGATAGACGGAGTAGCTGTTGCTTCCGGTGGCGTAGTCGGCCATGACGGTGTCGGTCTCATGTTTGGTATATGGGTCGCCTTTATAGATATAGTAGGCGGAATAGCTGATCGGGATTTCGCACCACTCCACCTGATCCGGGTTGTTGTAGATGCTGTTGTCCTGCGTGGCGCTGTAGAGCGAGCCGCGGAACGGCTCGATCACATGTTTTGTATAGGTGTCGTAGTTGTAGGGCATGAACCCGGCGGTTTTGGCAAAGGCCGTATAGCCGTAATAGGCGCCGAGGCCGGTCCAGTGATGGTCGGTGTTGAAATAGATATACTCGCTCTTGTGCGCCTGAAGGACGGAATAGGCATCGATCGTGGTGATGCCGTCGCCCAGCATGGAATAGATATAGTCGATATTATCCTTTTCGGAGGCGGCAAAGCTCTTATATTTACTCGGCAGGGCGAATTCACAGTGCGTCGGCACGACCATGTCATAGATATTCACCGAATCCGGAAGCGCACTGCGGTACTCGTTGAGCACCTCGGCATAATAATCCGCAGCCTTACGGTTTCCTCCGAAAAGCTCCAGTGCGATGCACTTGCCGTCGCCTTTATCCAGAATAAACACGGAGTTGACCTGTTCCCCGGTGGCGTTTTCGTCATCCTCCTCTTCGGAAGAGGCCTCGGAGCTTGTCTCCGATTCCGAGGTTCCGGGCGGGGTGACTTCGCTGTTCGGATTGACCGAGATCTCCGGTTCGGATTCGGATTCGGATTCGTCTCCCTCGTCCACAGCCGGGACGCCGCCGTGGATGGTGACGCCTCCGACCCGAATTCCGTAGCCTTCCGAAATCAGCGCGGAAAACCGCACCAGGCTCTCGCGAAACGTAAACGTATCGGAATAGGCGCTGTCGATCCCCGACGTATAAGCGCCGCTGAAATAATCCTGCCAGCTAAAATCAGGCATCTGTGTGAGATCCCGGCGCTCATATTCCGAATAGGTCGGCTGCGGAAGCGCCCATGCCAGAATGCCGAATGCCAGAACCGCCGCGAAGCAGAACAGCATATTCAAAAGCTCCTGCAGCTGGCTGTGATTGCTGGAGGTATGAATTTTTTTGCGTTTTCGCGGATAGTATTCACGGTCGGTAAATCCTTCAAAATTTTCCATAACAGCGCCTCCTTCCTATCAGAATCTGTAATAAAGAAATGGATTGTAGCTCGATCCGACCAAAAGCGCCGTGTTGGTGGCGAGCATCAAAATGTTGGCCGGGGTTTTGATCCAGCCGGCAAGATTCGACAGGGCCGGACGGCTCTCGATGAACGCCCGGACCTTCGGATAGATCGGCATGCAGAACGCGACCGCCGCGATCAGCCAGAAGATATTGTTCTCCAGCGTGATCTCCAGCGTGATATCCCAGAAACCGGTGCCCGCCGCTCCAAACATCACCCGGATGCAGTCCCACGCCTTGCCAAGATCGGTGAAGTAAAACAGCACCCATCCGAGCACCGCCGCAAGCAGCAGATAAATGTGCCCAAAAACGGTCGGGAGCTTCTCCAACACCTTCCGCAGGAACAGGTGCTCGATCATGATGAGGACGCCGAACCAGAGCCCCCAGAGGATAAAGTTCCACGAGGCTCCGTGCCAGAGTCCGGTCAGGAACCAGACGACAAACAAGTTAAGGTACTGGTGTTTCCGGTTGCCGCCCATTGGGATATAGACGTAATCGCGGAAGAACTGGCCCAGAGACATATGCCACCGGCGCCAGAAATCCGTCGCGCTTTTTGCGATATATGGGTAATTAAAGTTCTCAAGGAAATGAAATCCGAAGATCCACCCAAGGCCGATGGCCATATCGGAGTAGCCCGAAAAATCATAATAAATCTGAATGGAAAACATCAGGATGCCAAACCAGACGGCCGCGGTCGTACTTTTTGTGAGATCCCCGGCCAGGTATTCCTCCGCAAAGGCGCCCGCCGTGTTGGCGATCAGAACCTTTTTGGTCAGGCCTACCAAGAAGCGGCTGATCCCGGCGCTGATATCATGCAGATTCTCCTCCCGGTAATCCACTTCCTTCGCCACATCCGCGTAGCGGACGATCGGGCCCGCGACAAGCTGGGAATAAAGGGAGACATACATGAAAAATTTGGCGTAGTCATGCTGCGGCTTCACATCGCCCCGGTAGACGTCGATGACATAGCTGATGGTCTGGAAGGTGTAGAAGCTGATGCCGATCGGCAGGGAGAAACTCGGCACCGGCAGCGAGAGCCCCGCGAGGGCATTGATATTTTCGACGATGAAACCGCTGTATTTAAACGCGCCGAGAAGCGAGAGATTCAGAATCAAAGAGGAAGCCAACGCCAGCTTCGCGCCGAGGCGGCCGCGGTATTTTTCGGCAATCAGGCCGTGAAAATAGTCGATGGTCGCGCTGAAAATCAGCAGCGTCACCCAGACCGGCTCACCCCAGGAATAAAAGATCAGAGAGAAAAGAATCAGCACCGCATTGCGGATTTCACGTTTCTTCGTGAGAAAATAGAGGATCAGATTTAAAGGAATAAATGCGTATAAAAAAAGCAGGCTTGAGAAAACCATTCGTCCACCATCCTGAAAAGTATTTGCGGTATCCCGGATCATTATAATGCAACATTTTACTACCTTTATAAAAGAAAAGCAAGCTTGGCCATGGTTTAGAAACGGTAAAATTCTCTCCCGTACGGTTGACATTTTCGCCGCAAAGGTCTATAAATGGATATCATTGCGTTTTAATTGAAATGTGATATAATTGTTTCTACTAATATCTGGGAAGGACTTTTTTATGAAAATCGTTGTCATCGGAGCAGGCAAGGTCGGCCGTGCTCTCATGGAGCAGCTTGTAAAAGAAGGCCACGACATTGTAGTAGTGGACAGTAATCCGGAAGTTATTGCAACCATTCAAAATTCTTTCGATGTCATTGGCGTGGTTGGAAACGGCGCCGGCGAAGGCATCCAGCGTGAGGCCGACGTGCAGGCAAGCGATCTGGTGATTTCGGTTACTTCCAGTGATGAAGTCAACATCCTATGCTGCTTTGTGGCTCATCAGATCGGCGCTCCCAAGACCATTGCCCGGGTCCGCAATCCGGAATACCGCAACCAGCTCGAGATGATAAAGGATGAACTTGGACTTTCCATGATCGTCAACCCGGAGCGTGCCGCAGCGCTCGAGGCCTCCCGAATTCTGCGCTTCCCGTCCGCAAACGATATCGAGTCGTTTTGCCGCGGCCATGTGGAGCTCGTGGAATCCTACATCGAGGAGGGAAGCCCCCTGGATGGCCTGCAGCTCTGCAGACTCTATGAAAAATATAACATCAGAATTCTTATCTGTGTGGTGCGCCGTGGGGAGGAGATCGTCATCCCAAACGGCGACTTTGTTCTTCATGGCGGTGACAAGATCAGTATTACCGCCTCGCCGGAAAATATCTCTTCCTTTTTCAAGGCGATCGGCAGCCTGCGCCAGCCTGTCCGCAATGTGATTATCGTCGGCGGCAGCATGATGGCGTACCATCTTGCGCACATCATGCTGAGCATGGGCGCCCGCGTCAAGATCATCGAGGCGCGCGAGGAGCGCTGCGCCGAGCTCGCCGAGGATCTGCCGAAAGCGGATATCGTCTGCGCCGACGCCACAAATAAGGACCTTCTGCTCGAAGAGGGGATCATGGACTGCGACGCCTTTGTCGCCCTGACGGGTTTTGATGAGATGAACATCATCTTCGGCATGTACGCAAAAGCAAAACAGGTTCCGAAGGTGGTCGTCAAGGTGAACCACATCTCTTTCCCCGAGGTCTTTGAAAGCAGCGGAATCCAATCCATTATCACACCGAAACTGATCACCGCCGAGCGCATCAGTACATATGTCCGGGCCATGCAGAATTCCGCGGGCCACAGCACCGTGCAGTCCCTGCGCCGCATCGTCG
>CAZLMO010000024.1:12448-18812 GCA_964560915.1 uncultured Oscillospiraceae bacterium | reverse complement strand
CGTAATGGCTGTAGTGGACATCGCGGACTTCGAATCCCGCGCGGTCACGGGAAAGACCTCCGGGGCCCAGTGCGGAAAGACGGCGCTTATGCGTCAGCTCGGCCAGCGGGTTCGTCTGATCCATGAACTGGGAAAGCGGAGAGGAACCGAAAAATTCCTTGATCGCGGCGACGACCGGACGGATGTTGATCAGGCCCTGCGGCGTGATGGTTTCGCTGTCCTGCGCCTGGATCGTCATACGCTCCCGGATCACGCGCTCCACCCGGCTGAAGCCGATGCGGAACTGATTCTGCAAGAGCTCCCCGACGCAGCGGACGCGGCGGTTGCCCAAATGGTCAATATCGTCCACATTGCCGAATCCCCAGTAAAGATTGCACATATAATTGATCGAAGCATAGATATCATCAATGACGATGTGCTTCGGGACCAACTCGTCAATATTGTCCTTAATCAGCGCAACCAGCGTCTCTCTGTCGTCTCCGGCCTGCTCCATGATGTCGCACAGAACGGTGAAGCGGACCTTGTCGTCGACAAAGAGCTTTTCCAGCTCCTCCTTCGTCAGCGGGAGGAAATCTTCGGCATTGACCATGTTGTTGGAGATGATCTTGATTTCGCGGCCGTTTCCGGCATCGGCCCAAACTTCCTTGACGCCCTTCCGGTCAAGCAGCTCGCCGTCGGTTCTGGTGAGCGTGGAACCGATCTCAAACAGCACTTCACCGGTCATCGGGTCGGCGGCAGGCCTCGTCAGCGTAGCTCCTGCGACGCGTCTCGCAAGAGAAAGTTTTTTGTTATATTTATATCTGCCGACATTGGAGATATCGTATCTCCTCGGGTCAAAAAACAGATTTGCAAGATGGGTCTGGCTGTTCTCAAGGGTCGGCGGCTCGCCCGGGCGGAGCTTGCGATAGACCTCAAGAAGGGCCTCCTCCATGGATTTGGTGCCATCCTTTTCGATGGTGGCCTCGATCATCGGCTCCTCGCCGAAGTAATCGCGGATCTGGGTGTCGCTTCCGAGCCCAAGGGCACGGATGAAAGTCGTAACCGGGAGCTTGCGGTTTTTATCGATGCGGACGTAAAACACATCGTTCTGATCGCTCTCGTATTCGAGCCAGGCGCCGCGGTTCGGGATAACCGTGCTCGAAAACAGCTTCTTTCCGGTCTTATCGTAGGCCAGACTGTAATAGACGCCCGGGGAGCGAACCAGTTGGGAAACGATGACCCGCTCCGCCCCGTTGATAACAAAGGTGCCGCTGTCGGTCATGATCGGGAAATCGCCCATAAAAATATCCTGTTCCTTGATTTCGCCGGTCTCTTTGTTTTGGAGCCTTGCACGGACACGCAGCGGCGCAGCATAGGTGGCGTCGCGCTCCTTGCATTCCTCGATGGAATATTTCGGCTCTTTTTCGAGATGATAATCAATGAAATCGAGGATCAGGTTGCCGGAATAATCGGATATTGCGGAAACGTCGCGGAAAACCTCTCTCAGCCCTTCGTCAAGAAACCACCGATAGGAAGCCTTCTGTACCTCAATTAAATTTGGCATCTCGAGGACTTCATTGATCTTTGCGAAACTCATGCGGACATTCTTGCCGAGCGTGACGGGTTTCATATTTACCAAATTTAGCCCACTCCATTCATCCGTATTTACGTCATCTTTTTCGTTAGGACTACTTGCATTCCCGTACAATTTGTGGTAATATAATCTTTGTACGGCACAGCTATCCATTATGGTACATTTTATTATTATATTGCTTTTAGGAAAAGGTGTCAAGCTCTTTTTGGGGGTTTGCGCCTATTTTTTATTTATTTCTTAGTAATAAAAGAGAAACGTCTCTTTTGCGGATTCTTGTCCAAAAATTTCCACGTTATGCGGCGGCGGAAAAGTTTCCGTTTCCCGCTCCATATGATAAAAATAGCTCCACGAATCCGTGCGTTTCTTTTATGCATATTTTTGCGTTGATGTTGTAATCTTTTGAATTTTTATGCTGTTTATCTTCTCGAAATTTGGGATTCTCACAGAGCGGTACTTTCGCAAAAAGTCGTCCCGGATGGACTGGTTTGCCCTTATTTCTTTTTTTATCCGTAAAAAGCGACAATATATTATATATTTATAGATAAGTATTATAAAGAAAGCGGCACTGTGGCCGGGGACGGTATTGCCGCTCCGCCCCGCGGAGACGGTACGAATCCCGGCCGGCCGCAGGCAATCCTCCCTCTGAATTTTTGGCGCTTTCGGGAACAGACCGGCGAGGTATCTCCTGCATCGGCGCCGACAAAAAGGGGGCATCCCGGCGCGGCGGAAGAGAAACAGCATAGAAAAAGGCCGGAGGGCTTTTAAACTTCACCCCAATTGTTAGACCGTATGCTTACCGGGATAACGATTGGGGTGATTTTATGCCAATAACCGGCGCATAAAGGCAAAGCGAAAGGGCTTACCGCCTGCTCTTCACAGACAGCAAGCCCTCTCGGCTGCTTAAATAATAATATTGTCTGACTTTTGGGGGTTCTTTCTTTTCTCCGGTCTTTTTCTGTTTTGCTCCCGGTGATAGGAATCTCCGGGCCGGTTCAGTGCTCGGCGCGGTGGAGCATAGAATCCTTGAGCGTCCAGAGTTTCTCAGACAGGTCGACATAATACTTGTGCGGGTACTCCAGGCGGCGGAGTTCCTCCCAGAGAGTGTCGAGCTGGGAGGCGCAGTAATTCTTCACTTCCCGAAGCGGCGGGCACTCATAGACCTGCTTTCCGCGGCGGAAGATCGGCACCAGCATCTCCTTCGCCTCGACGTTCTCCAGTTTTTTGCGTTTCCAGGTCGCGTTCGGGTCGAAAATTTCAAACGGAGCGGAAGTATCCGGTGCAGGCTCGTCGCGGAGGCAGACATAATCCGCGCACGCCTTGCCGCTCTCTTTGTCATAAAAGCGGTAAAACGTCTTGAATCCGGGGTTCGTGATTTTGCCGACGCTCTCGCTGATCTTGATGGCGGGCTCGAGCACGCCGCCGCGCTCAACGGCGGCCAGCTTATAGACGCCGCCGAAGACCGGGTCGCTCTTGGCTGTGATCAGGTTTTCGCCGACGCCGAAACTGTTGATGCAGGCGCCCTGATGGATCAGGTCGCTGATCAGGTACTCATCCAGCGCGTTGGAGGCGACAATGCCGCAGTCCGGATAACCGGCCTCATCCAGCATCTTCCTCGTCTGCTTGGAAAGGAAGGCGATGTCTCCGCTGTCGATCCTAACGCCCTTAGGCCGGATGCCCAGGGGCTTCAGCACCTCGTCGAATACCTTGATGGCGTTCGGTACGCCGGATTTCAGCACGTTATAGGTATCGACCAGCAGCACGCAGCCGGTGGGGTAGGTCTCCGCATATTTTTTGAACGCTTCATACTCGGATGAAAAAAGCTGCACCCAGCTGTGAGCCATGGTACCCACGGCGGGAACCCCGTAATCCCGGTCGGTGATGGTACAGGCGGTTGCTCCGACACCGGCGATATAGGCGGCCCGTGCGCCGAGAATGGCGGCCTGCGCGCTCTGGGCGCGGCGGGAACCGAATTCCATGATTGCCCTGCCCTCCGCCGCACGCACAATGCGGCCGGCCTTGGTTGCGATCACGGACTGGTGGTTGAGGGTCAGCAGCGTCATGGTCTCGACAAGCTGCGCCTGGATGACCGGGCCCTTCACAACGACGATCGGCTCGCCCGGAAAGACCGGTGTGCCCTCCGGAACCGACCAGACGTCACACGCAAACTTGAAGTGCCGGAGGTAATCCAGAAACTCCTCGCTGAAAATGCCCTTCCCGCGAAGGTAGACGATATCCTCTTCGTCAAAGGAAAGGCCGTTATAATATGCGGTCAGCTGCTCCAGCCCGGCACAGATGGCAAAACCGCCGTGATCCGGGATCTCCCGGAAAAACATATCGAAGACGACTTCCGTGTCGCCCATCCCTTCACGGAGATAGCCGTTTGACATGGTCATCTCGTAGAAATCTGTGAGCATGCTCAAATTGTAGTTGTCCCTTGCCATATAATCCCCGTTTCTGCGCATCTTGCGCCAAATTTTTTCCAAGACCAGAATACCACGATCTGCCATGGTTTTCAAGGAAAGCTCCGCTCTTTCCCTCATGTTCCGACAAAAAAGTCTCCGTCACAACCGGGCGACTAGTAAAGCCGTAATATGATTTTTCAGGAACGGCATGGTTCCGACCATGCAGTTACAAACTCATTTCCAGAATATTTTTTACATCTTTTGCTTCGAGCGGAACCCATGCGTGGGTCAATCCCTCCGCATCAACCGCATGAGATGCCATCTCATCGAAGTGTTCCGTGCCGATACCCAATGCAGTGAGACTCATCGGTACATGAAAACTTTCAAAAAAAGCCCTTGTGGCTTCAATTGCCAGCTTTGCCGTCTCCCGATCATCTTTTCCGCAAACTCCCCACACTTCTTTTCCAAAGCGGGCAAAACGCGGCGCCGTATCCACGCGAAGAACATATTTCATCCAATGCGGCGTAATGACGGCCAGCCCGACACCGTGTGTAACATCGTAATAAGCGGATAGTTCATGCTCAATCCCATGACAGCTGAATGCCGCCGGCAGATTGCCGTTGCAGAGTATCGCATTGTCCGCAAGGGTGCTTGCCCACATCAGTTGTCCTCTGGCCTCATAGTTTTCCGGTTCTCTGAAAGCAATCGGCGTATATCGAATAACGGTTTTCATAACCGACTCTATCAGAAGATCGGAGAGATAGGTCGATTTTGGTACAAAATATGGTTCCATTAAATGCGAAAGAATATCAATGGAGCCTGCGGCTGTCTGCGAAGCCGGTACTGTAAAAGTATATATCGGGTCGAGAATCGAAACTGCAGGAAAGATTTTCGAACTTGTCATTGCCAGTTTTTCATTCGTCTCGGGGTTGGAAATGATGGCATCCGCATTTGCCTCGCTGCCGGAGGCCGCGAGTGTCGGCACCGTCACTATCGGCAGGGCTTTCTCGATTTTTGCGTGGTGCGCGATCATTTCCCATGCGTCTCCCGGATAAAAACAGGCGGCCGCAATTGCTTTGGCACAGTCTATCACGCTGCCTCCGCCGACGGCGAGAATCACATCAATATCATGTTCCCTGCAAAGCGTTACGCCTTCCCGAATGCTGCCAATTTTCGGGTTTTGTGCAATTCCCGACAGCTCATAAATTTCATAATAAGGGAGCAATTCTTTAACCTTATCGTACAGGCCGATTTTTTTTATACTTCCTCCGCCGTAGGCAAGCAGCACTTTTTTGCCGAATCCTGCCATTACCTCCGGAAGATGAGCAATCTGTTCCCTGCCAAACAGGATTTTGGTCGGCAGGCAAAACTGAAAATTCTCCATTTAACGGTCTCCTTTCGCATATTATTGGCGTCGAGCCGCCTGAAAAGCGAGCCCGTTGGATCATAGCGGAAAAGCAAGTTGCAAAAGACCCGGGTGCGAATACCCGGGTCTTTTTAGGAAATCAGTATCAAATTTATGATTTCGGCGGACAGAGCCGCCGATCATCACCACTCTTCCTGTTCGGTACGGTGGATAATATCCATCTGACCCGCAGGATCAATTTCTACGAAGTAGGAAACATAGCTGGCAACGCGGACCAATAAGTCCTTATATTTATCAGGCTCATCCATAGCCGCACGCAGCGTTTTCCCGTCGATCACATTGAACTGGATATGGTAATCGCCAAGCGCCTCGAATGCTCTCAGATAATCAACGAAGCGGTTGACGTCTTCCTCAGTGGCAAGGAGCTGAGGAGCGAAACGCTGATTCAGAAGCGTTCCCATCTCAAATCTGGCGGATGGAAGTTTGCTCATGGATTTCAGGACAGCAGTTGTACCGTTCACATCACGGCCCTGCGTAGGAGACATGGCGTCGGCCAAAGGCGTGCCCTTTTTGAAGCCGTCCGGCAGAGCACAGACAGCCATTCCGGCGGAAACACCGGTGTTTCCAAGGCATGAAGCGCCGCGGAAATATCCGCCGTACTCCGGGAAGTTGGCACGGTTTAGATTGCAGCGGTCGATCGCATCATACCAGATGTTTTGCACGGTCGCGACCCAGCCGTCGGCATAATCGTTGTCATTTCCGTATTTCGACACTTTGTTGATGCAGGTCTGCTGCATATTCTCGTAACCGACCCAGTCGGCATCCAGCGCAGTCATCAGTTCATCCATGGTGTACTTTTTCTCTTTGTACACCAGAGTGTCGATAACAGCCATGGAGTCGCCGGTATTTGCGGATCCGACCATCATCAGGCCAAATGAGGTGTTCCAGCAGCCGCCCTGAATCAGGTCGGTTCCCTTTTGCAGCGGACCTTCCAGCAGACAGGAGGTGAACGGTGCTTCGGAC
>CAZLMO010000024.1:0-12438 GCA_964560915.1 uncultured Oscillospiraceae bacterium | reverse complement strand
CACTTGGCCTGAACCTTCATCTCTACGGTAATAGCGCGGCAAAGGATATCCATGAAATAATCGTTTTGCTTTTTGTAGGCAGCCAAAAATTCGTCCATGGTCTTAAAAGTGCGCGGATCGCCGGTCTCCGGTCCCAACTGTTTTCCGCAGACGGAGCATTTGCCGTTGTGAAGCGTGAGATCAAGTATCTTGGCGATATTGAAGTGGCCGGAAGCGGAGTGCTGCTGGGTGATATGAGGCATGCTGAGCTCAACGCACCCGATGACGGCGTAGTCGCGCAGATCCTCTTCGCTCATGTCCGGATACGCGTTGTGCATCATGGCCATGGCTTTCCGGTCCCCGAAGAATTTCGGTTTTCCTCTGCCGAGACGCACGACTTCCGCGGCTTTATACAAGTACTTCGTCGGGGTGCCTTCCCAGATACGCATGGAGACCTCCGGCTGAATCAGACCGACCTGCTCCTCGGCTTCCAACACCAGCATGGTCACTTCATTGCAGGCATCTTTACCCTCTCTGGTCTGTCCGCCAATAAGCAGGTTTTGAGTGATCGGGAACGCCACCTGCACGGAAGCGGAGTTGTAATCATAAAGCTGAGTCCATTCGGATGTCTTAACGAGGAAGCATTCCAGAAGCTCCAGGGCCTCTTCACGCGTCATCTCTTTCTTATCCTCGACAGACATCTTGAAGTAAGGATACATATACTGGTCGAAGCGTCCGAAGGAATCCGCATAGTTTATCTGCTCGCCAAGAATAAGGACTTGGATCATCCAAACGGCCTGTACCGCTTCATACCAGGATTCGGCAGGCTGCATCGGAACTTTTTTCGTAATGCGGGAGATCTCAAGGAGCTCCGCCTTGCGCCTCGGGTCGGTTTCCGTCTCGGCCATGTCGGCAGCCAGCGCGGAATAGCGGTTGCAAAGAGCCTCGGCTCCGTCCAGGCAAATCAGGCAGGCCTTATAGAAATCCGCCTTACTCTGCTGATAAAAGTGGCTGTAATCGTTGACGTTGGCATCTCTGTAGAATTCGACCTGCTTGCGAATGCCGGAAAGGCCTATTTTCAGAACCTTCTCGTAATTTGAGAGAGCGTGTCCGGCGTCGGCACGGGTCATCAGATCCGCAAAGTTGGGAAGATGCGGGCAGATACCGCCGGCGAAGGCTTTATCTTTTACATCACCGTCGGCGGAAGCATAGATCTCATTCTCCATGCAGTGGCCTTTGAAGAACGGGACGATTTGCTCGCGGATGACCTTGCGCTCTTCCTCGGAGATATGATGGCGGTCATTTGAACGGATTTCATAATCGTAGACCGGATCATCGAGCTCTGCGTCCAGCTGGTTACCCAGCAGATAGCCGAAGATCAGCGAGCCGCGGACCTTGCTGTTGACATTACCGACGATGAGCTCATTGTCATAAATATTAAGGGTTCGCGTCTCCTCAAAGCGTTTGAATATCATTGCACGCTGAACGATATGAGAAACTTTTTCGTCTGTTTCTTTATGTATTTCAATCTCAGTCAAAGCGTGCTCAAGACATACTTCGGGCGTACGCACCGCCCGCTTGATCGCCTGCTTGACGCGAGGAGAGCAGGTTCTTTCAAAATAGTGCTGCCATGTATCCACTTCCTGCGGATTCCCGACACATTTTGTATTCATTTTTTTCTCCCCATATTATGAAGTAGTGTTGATATGCCCTTCTCCGGGGGCAACTCACATTAATGCCTGTTCCGCCTAAACCGGCTCATATAGCGAATACGAGCGAAGTCGCTTCGAATTCTTAGAAACTAATTCTGCATGGAATCCCAAGGCTTTCCACCAATTTCAGCTTTTCTTCCAGGATGCTTCTTGGCAGCGGCTCCGTCCCTTCCATCAGGTAGGGATGCCCCGAGGCCTCATATCGCTTCAATCCCAGATGGTGGAAATTTATAAGATCCAATTCTTTTATACACTTCATACCCGAGAGGACTTTACAGGTTTCTTTGAGATTTTCATCAAAATCCGTAAACCCAGGAACCTGAATGCATCGGATATAGACTCTGATTCCATACTTCTGCGCATTTTCTTCCACTTTCGTAAGGTTTTCCAGGATCAGTCTGTTGTCCACACCGGTTAATTCCTTGTGCTTCCCCGGATCCATGACCTTCAAATCCCAGAGGAAAAAATCGGTATACGGAAGAATTCGCTCAATGTTTTCCCAGGGAACATATCCGGTTGTATCAATTCCGATGGTGATGGATTTTTCTTTGACACGGCGGTACAGCTCAACCATATCCTCGTCCACATACATAAGAGGTTCTCCGCCGGAAAAGGTTACTCCGCCGCCGGAGTTGGCAAAGAATATTTCATCCTTGCAGATCTCTTTCACCAGATCCTCCACGAACCAGTCCTTTCCGCTTTTAGATAACGCTCCGCTGCAGCATTCCGAAACGCATGCGAAACAGCGGCTGCAAAGATTCCTGTCGATGAGCAGCTTTTTCTCCGTCTCTTTTGCCGGTGTAATAGCACCTGCCGGACACGCCCGCATACAAGCACCGCACAGGATGCAGCGGGTGGATTTATAAAGAAGTTCTGGCTCCCGAAGCTGCGACTCCGGAGTAGAACACCAGCGGCAGCGTAAAGGACAGCCCTTAAAATGGACAAGAGTCCTTATCCCGGGTCCATTATGATTGGTCATACGTGAAATTTCAAATACTCTGAGAATGAAATCCATCTCCTTTCCTGACGCATTTTAAGAAAATCGTTTCCTGATTATTTGGTCCGTATGAATCAGCCAGCCCCCATAGATTCAAAAAGACGAAACGATACGGGACATAACCTGTGTACCATTCCCGGTCTGCATATTCTTGCAAACCGGGAATGGTATTCTCGGAAAAGCTTGTCCTGTTACACTAAAAAGGAATCAGGCATTTTCCGCTTTGCGAGCGTCAAGCTCTTTGACGATCTCGCAGTAACGCTTACTGCTCAGGTTGTAGGGGAGAATGGCCAGCAGGAACAAAACACCGCCGACCATAAGGACTCCGCCGTTCCAGAGATAGATGCCGTTGGCGGTAGCTTCGCTTGCCACCTCTCCGGCAACATAATTGATGGAGGAAAGAGAAATGGCTGCGAGCCACGAGGCAATGCCGATGCCGCATTTCTGAGCGAAGGTCACCATGGCGAAGATGAAAGCAGGGGCGCAGACGCCGCTCTTCCAAAAGCCGTATTCAACGCCGTCAGGAATGGAGCCCCAGATGGTGGAGAACGACAAAGCCATCAGGAAACCAAAAAGTACGCTGGCTGCAAGAATCAGGGAGACGTTTTGCTTCGCGATCAGCGAGATCGCACCGTCCGCGATAAACAGCACGCCGGTGATGATAAGCATCGTCCTTTTCTCCATGTGCTTAAACATCCAGTTGACGATCCAGAAGGAT
Organism: uncultured Oscillospiraceae bacterium; assembly: GCA_964560915.1. Taxonomy (GTDB): domain Bacteria; phylum Bacillota; class Clostridia; order Oscillospirales; family Ruminococcaceae; genus UMGS1668. The sequence goes on along the minus strand of CAZLMO010000024.1, from coordinate 9,032 downwards.
ATGATTGCTACAAAGGTCTGTACCGTGTTGATGGTAGTGATAATGGAGCTTTCGCTTGCCAGATAGACATTTGCATAATACATAATATAAGCGAAACGGAAGTTAATCACAACAGCTGCGACGAAGAGGCCGCAGATCATGCAGAGGGTCGGGCGGTTCTTCATGAGCATTTTGAAGGAATCCTTCAGGTTAACCTTGCTGCTGTCAGTGTCAACAATGGCACGCTCTTTTGTGTTTTTCCAACAAATAAACAGGCAAACAGCGGTGATGATGCCAAATACCCATGCGGCCCCAGCAAAACCGGCAGCGGGGTTTTCGCCGTTCTTGCCGAAAAATCCGACCATCCCCATGATGACCAGAGAGACCACCAAGCCACCGATGTTCTCACCAAAATTGCGGTAAGAACCCAATAAACCACGCTCTTGGATATTGGTGGTAAGCGCGTTGGACATGCTGCCGAAAGGCACCTGGCCAAGAGTCTGGGCCATCGTATAAAGGACATAGAACGTAATAGCCCAAATGGTCTTGCCGGTCTCGCTCACGATGAAGGACGGCATGGTGAAACAGAAACCAAAGGTGAGAACCAAGAACGGGATTGCAAGAATGATCCAAGGACGATAGACGCCTTTACCGCTTTTCATGAAGGGCCTTTTATCAACAATCGCGCCCATCATCGGGTCATTAATGGCATCCCAGAAACGGGTGAAAAGGAAAATGTTGGCCGCAGTGACAGGATTCAGATAAAACACATCCGTATAGACGTAAAGCAGATACCCGCCTATGGTCATAAACATGACGCAGAAGCCCATTGAACCGATTGAGTACGATAACCGATCCCATAGATTTAGAGGCTTGTCATTGCTTTTGTTCCGCAACTCTTCCATAATTTTAATCCTCCTCATTATAATTGGATACTGTTCGAGATCGCTAATGAAAATCCTGGGGGCTAACCAATTTTGGGCTGGTATGCGATTCGGCAACTTTGTTAAATTGCTAATGCAATTGTATTATTTTAATGGCTGTTTTGACAATGTACTCGTCCACGTTAAGTGAACTTCTTCGCGCGAAAATGTGATATTTTTGGTCGTTATGCTAACATTGGCCGTTTTTGTTCACCATTCTATTTTTTGTTCATTGACGACTCCCGAAATACGGGCTAAGATTCTTACTGCAAGGCTCGTTGAATTTACTTAGTTTTCAGATCAGCCTGCAGAATTCATATGAATATTGCACATAATCGCCGCACATTGAAATGTTAAAAAAAATGAACCTATTTTTTCAGCATGAACTTTTCCGTGCGTAGATCTATTCTATTGAATTATGGCGTTTCTTTTTATGTATGGAACGAGTAATGAAATTTTTTTCAGCGGGTTTATCAATAGTATAAAAGGAATGAGGAATGACAAGTGTTAGTCAAAAACAAAAAAATGATAGGGATTGTTTTGGCGGTAATCATCATAGCCGCCAGCGGTTTTATGTCATTACCGTCCGGCCTTTCAAGGGAAGGGCTGCTGTCGATAGGCATTTTTCTTTCCGCCGTCGTAATGTGGATCTGCGAATCCCTTCCGATGAGCCTGACCGGTATGGGTCTCTCCATGCTGATGGTATTGGTAGGGATATATACCATAAATGATGCCTATAAGACCTTCGCGGGCACCGCCTTCTTCTTTGTGTTCGCAACCTATGCAATCAATGCCGCCCTTGCGGAAACAACAATTCCTGACCGTATCTGCGCATTCTTTATCAGGCTGACAAAACAAAACACCAAGCTTTTCGTCCTTGGTATCATGATGACCGCGGCGCTGCTCAGTGCCATCATGTCCAACATGGCAACATGCGCCCTCATTGCCACCCTGGCGATTAAGGTCCTTAAAATGAACGGAAACGGCAAAGATTCGAATTTGGCAAAAGCCCTGATGATCGGCATTCCGTTCGCGTGCTGTATCGGCGGCTTTGCGACCCCTGCCGGTACTCCCGCAAATATTATCGCCATAAACCTGCTTGAAAACGCTGGAATCACCGTCCGGTTTCTCGACTGGATGATCGTGGGCTTCCCGATCATGATTATTGCCGTACTTATCTGCGCTTTTTCCTGCACGTTCACATTTAAGCCGGAAAGCCTTACCAAAGAGACGATGGACTACGCAAACCACCTTTCCACGGAACTTGGTAAGCTGACTGCCAAGGAAATCAAGACGCTGATCATAATCGGTGTGGAAGTCGTTCTTTGGATTCTGAGCACATGGTATCCCGTTTTGAATACCACTCTCGTTGCGCTACTTGCCATGGCGGCCATGTTCCTGCCCGGCATCAATGTCCTGGATTGGAAGACCTACGACAAATACGCAAACTACGATACTCTGTTCATGATGGGTTCCATCACGGCTCTTGTTGGTGGTTTGATGGCTACCGGCTCTATTGAGTGGATTGTCAACACGGTTCTTCCGGATGTGTCCGTTCTTTCAGCGGTAACTGTCTTCCTGATTTGTACGATCTTTGTCGCTGTCATTCACATGTTTGTCCCCGCCGGTTCTGCGGTTCTCACTCTGGTCGCTGTTCCTTTGATCGGCATCGCCGCAGCTGCCGGGGTCGGCGCCGCTCCGTTACTTATGATTGCCTCTTTCTGGTCTGCCGTAAGCTTCCTTCTGCCGTTTGACGGCGTACTGGTTCTCTCCTATTCCTATGGATATTTCAAAACAACGGATATGGTGAAAACCGGCATACTGCCCTATCTGATCCTTATCCCTGCCACAGCTTTTCTGATCCCGTTTATTTGCAACCTTTGCGGTGTCGGCTAAAAGCGTGGGTTCCCTGACCGCATGCGTTTGCCCGCGTCGGTTTTGCCTTGACGTGTCGAAAATGCTTAAATACAGAGTATTTGCGGAGCGTCCTTTTCCTTGCATGGGTGCTTTCCCGGCCCCCACGATTTGGGCAACGGCACCCATGCAAGGCCCGTCCAAATTTATGATTCGGTTACGGGCTGTCGCGGCGGAACGAAAACAGATACGACGGCCCGCATATGGCTTCTTTAAGCGCTTTCCTAAATACGTTCCAATAACAACTAATTTGCGTCAATATAATCCCAACTATATGAGAGGAGATATTTCGTTTTGGGTGTAAAGAGTTTTGATGAAGTGACGAAAAAGGTCTTGGCATCTGGAAGAAGATTCCGTGTCGCAGTTGCCGCAGCCGGTGACTCCCACACGCTGGAGGCAATCATGCTGGCCTGCGATCAGGGTGTGGCCGCTCCCGTACTGGTGGGCGATAAGGCCATTATCACGCGCATCCTGGCAGAAATGGGAAAATCCGTGCCGGATGAGGACATCTACGATGTCCCCGATACTCTTGAGGCGGTCGCCAAGGCTGTTGAGCTTGTGCGCAACGGCAAGGCCGACTTCCTGATGAAGGGTAAGCTGGAGACCGGCACTCTTCTTAAAGGTGTTGTGAATCCGGAAACCGGCCTTGGCAAGGGCAATCTCATGAGCGCGCTCTTCATAGCAGAAATACCCGGCTATCACAAATTGGTATCCGTTGTTGACGGCGGTATGCTTACATATCCCACGCTTGAGCAGAAAAAAGAGCTGATTAAAAATACCGTCTCCGCCATGCGCAGTATCGGCTGTGACTGCCCCAAGGTCGGCGTTCTTGCCTGCATAGAAAAAGTGAATCCGAAGATGCCGGAAACCGTGGAGGCCGCCGCCCTCAAGCAGATGAACATTGATGGCGAGATAACGAACTGCATCGTGGAAGGCCCAATATCTTACGACTGCGCCATGAGCCGCGAGTGCGCCGCACAGAAGGGCTTCGAGAGCCCTGTTGCCGGAGACTGTGACATCCTTATTGCTCCAAATATCCACGCCGCCAACATTTTATCCAAGGCGCTTACCGTAACCTGCCACGCCGGATCGGCCGGCTGCATTGTCGGGGCAAAGTGCCCGGTTGTCATATCCAGCCGCGGCTCTTCCCCGGAAGAGAAATGTATGTCCATCATTCTTGCGGCGGCGGTCGTCATGGGCAGCAAGGATAACTGACGAACCGTTCTTTGATATGAAATTCTGTTGAAAGGAGATCCCTGTGAGTTATAAACTGTTAATTTTAAATTTGGGCGGTACATCATCGAAAGTTTCTATTTATGAAGACGATAAGCACATCGTGACCAAATCCCTCCTGCATTCCGTGGAAGATATGGAGGCCCATCCCCTGTCGAAAGATCAGGTGGCCTACCGCAAAAACATCGTCCTTGATTTTCTTGCCACGAACAAGTACACTATGGTTGACTTCGATGCCATCGTCATGCGCGCTCCGCCGTTCCGCGTCAAAAAAGGCGGCACATACTTGGTTGAAGGCAAATGCAGGGAGATCATCATGGACTATTATCACCCCGATGATCGTCCTATCCATGGCAACCGCATCGTCCTGCCTCTGATTGACGCCCTGCTGGAGGGCCGCAAAGTACCCATTTATCTGGTGGATCCCGATATGGTGGATGAATTCCCCGAACTCGCTCACGTCTCCGGCATGCCTGGGGTCGAAAGAACGCCCAGCATCCACTACCTTAACCAGAAGGCCGTCGCCAGAAAGTATGCCAGCGACATCGGAAAGCCTTATAAGGATCTCAGGCTCATTATCTGTCATCTGGGCGGAGGAATCAGCGTCGGCGCCCATGAGTATGGTATCGCCATCGATGGCAATGAAGGTAGCGAAGGTTGGGGTCCGTTCTCCGCCGACCGCGCCGGCACCGTAGCCACCGGCGTCATGCTGCATATCTGTTATGATCTGGGTCTCACGAAAGAAGAAGCTCACAGAATGGTTCGAGGCAATGCCGGTCTCAAAGGGCATCTGGGCACAGTCGATCTGCGTGAAGTAGAAAAACGCATCGCTGATGGCGATAAAAAGGCCGCGCTCATTTTCAATGCTCTGGCATACCAGATCTCCAAAGAAATCGGCAGTTGTTATGCTGCCCTGCGTGGCAACGTGGATGCCATTCTTTTCACCGGCGGCATGGCCAACAGCGAGAAGCTGATCTCCACGATCGAGTCTTATGTAGGAAGTTTTTCCCCTTTCGCGCTCTATCCCGGAGAGATGGAACAGGAAGCTCTGGCACTCGGTACATACAGGGTACTCACCGGCGTCGAAGAGCCTGTTATCATGTAAACATTATTTAATATAAATTATTTATTTTACGGTAGGAGGTTTCCAATATGGCAAACGAAAAAATTGATGCATTGATGGCCAAGGCCAGAGCCGCGCAGGCTCAAGTTGCAGATTATACGCAGGAACAGGTAGATGATATGGTCTACGTTGTTGCACATAAAGTCTGGGATGAAAAAGAACGTATCGCTCAGATTGCCGTGGATGACACCGGCAAGGGCACTTATGATTTCAAAATGGCCAAACTCAGAAACACCATCTCCGGCACCTATATGTACCTTAAAGGCAGAAAGTCCGTAGGCCTTATCGAACATGATGATAAGAAAAAATTGTGGAAATACGCCAAACCGGTCGGCGTTCTCGCCTGCATCAGCCCTGTGACCAACCCCGCAGCCACCCCGATCGGAAATGGCCTCAACATCCTTAAGACCAGGAACGCGATGATTGTATCCCCTCATCCGGGTGCCAAGGTCTCAACTGCATTTACCGTGGATCTTATGCGTCAGGCCCTCAAGGAACACGGACATCCTGAAGATCTGGTTCAGGTCGTGCCCAACGGAACCATGCAGGATACCACCGACCTGATGGCCTCCGTCGACCTGATCATCGCAACCGGCGGCCCGGGCATGGTCAAGGCCGCGCTTTCCAGCGGCAAACCTTCCATGGGCGTCGGCGCGGGCAATGCGCAGTGCATCATCGACGAGGATTACGAGGATGTGGACGCCATCGTCGACCAGATCGTCGGGACCCGTATGATCGATTTCGGCATGCCGTGCACGGGCGAGCAGACCATCCACTGCCCCGCTTCGAAGGCCGACGAAGTGATCGCCGCCTATAAAAAGAGAAAAGGGTATTACGTCGACGACCCCGACCAGCTCCAGAAACTGCGTGAAACTGCATTTGTCAACGGGGTCATTAACCGCGACGTGGTCGGCCAGCAGTCCTACAAGGTCTGCCAGCTTGCCGGCATCGAGATTCCCGAGGATACCACCATCCTTCTGCTGAAGGTCGATAAGTGCGGTAAGGACGAAGTGCTGGCCGGCGAGATTCTGTTCCCCACCACCCGACTCTACGTCTACGATAAATTTGAAGATGCCGTCGAAAGGGCGAGGACCAATCTGCTGACGCAAGGCGCCGGACATTCCAGCTGCCTCTGGAGCAACAATCCCAAGCACATCGATATGGCTGCCGGCAGGCTTCCTGCCGGACGCATCATGGTCAATCAGCCTGCCACCTGCGGCAGCGGCCGCCAAAACAACGGCCTTCCTCAGACGGTTTCTCTGGGCTGCGGATACTGGGGCGGAAACAGCGTATATGAGAACGTCAACTACAAGCAGATGATCAACTATACCATCGTTTCCGAAATCATCTCCGACGTAAAAATCCTCACCCCCGAAGAAATCATGGCCGACTGATATTCCCCCAAGCATCGGTTTGTCGTGAGCGACCCTGTACAAGCTATGAGGGAAGCACTGATGAAATCGCCCAACATATCTTGCCCGTGTCTTTTCCGCTCTGCCGTGTCGGAAATGCTCAAAACACGCACAGCATTTATGGCACTTTCTTCCTTGCAGAACGAAAAATATGTACGGCAATCCTCATAAGGCTCCTTTCGCCAGCGCTTCCCCGGCAACAGAAGATGTGAAAAAGAGCATATTGGATACACGACCGTAAGCGTTGAAGGATAAGTGAATACGGGCGGGGCTCAATACGCTCTTTTTATTGTTTATGGCATTTGCAGATTCCAAATATTCCAGCGAATCATGATGGCGCTTCCTCGCCCGGTTTAGGATAGTATCCTAAGCCGGAAACCTTATTGATTCAGCACCGCCCTCGCCGATCAGCCCGCCGACCGTATGGCTCTGATTGAAGTTCCCGCAAATTATTGGTCAAAACCTCTGTCCGCAGCATCCTAACCGGTATAACCCGTAGAATTGGAAGGAACACTGATAACCGCTCTGTAATATGAAGGGATGAATACGCAATGGATGATACGCTGAGAAACGGTATTTTATCTATCATTTCAAACTATAGCAAGCTGACGGGTTTACAATGTATTTTTTGTCCTATATATACGTTGGACAATCTGGAAGAAGAGGTCAGTTCCAACTGTAGCTTGTGCAGGCTTATCCAAACCTCCAACAATGGTAAAATCGCCTGTGTTAACCAGCGTAAAGCTGCCGTAAACAAATCATTCGATGAGTATAACTATCAAATCATCACTTGTCACGCGGGCCTTTTTGAATGGATCGCTCCAACATTTTACAAGGGGAAGCCTGTGGGATATTTTGTTTCCGGCTTTGTTTATACGGATGATACCAATATCACAAATGCCAAAAAAATGCAATGCTCATGGGTCAACCGTTTTCATTTGGATGCCAATAAAATTGAAGAGGCTTTGACGACTCAGATGATCTCTGCCAAGGATGATATTGTGCCTCTGGCCGAGCTGCTTTTTTCGCTAGCGAAACTCAATATCCCGCCGGGGAGGTGCACCGAAAAAAAAGCAACAGACATCGCCAATACGGCCAAGGCCAATTTTATCGTAAATGAGTCTGAAAAGGAAACGAATAAACCGGTTTCAAAACCGCTTTCCTTTTATCTTTGTCAAAACGATTTGGATTCCAAACAGCTTGAAACATTTTGGAAAGGGATAGAAGGAAAGGCGTCCGATATCTTTATGAATCTTATGGCCGGCCGTTATGACGAAAGCTATGCCATGTTCGATGAGATCATGCAAATGGCATACCTCGAAAACGATATCAACTGGGTACGAACAGGCGTTGAAATGCTGTTTCACATAGTCTATCTGAAATTCTATAACAAAGACCTTTATGACACTCGTTTTTACCGGCTGACCTTTGACACGATGAACAGCCTCTTGACGGCAAAAAACACTGCGGATATCAAATGTATGATGGATATTGCCTTTGGACGCATATACCAGTTTTATAATGTGGATTACGGCAATCCCGGAGTGAAGACAGTCTCCCCGCCAATCGTCAAATATCTTGAGGAAAATTTTAACCGGGATATTAAAATACAGGAAATAGAAAATCTGGTATATATGTCTCCGGCTTACGCCAGCAGGCTTTTTAAGAAAGAGACAAGCTTTTCAATTCAATCATGTTTAGTCAACATAAGAATGAAACACGCGCAGGATCTGTTAATCAGTACGGATATGCAGATAAAAGATGTCGCCCTTGCGGTAGGCTACAGCGATATGCGCGGATTTTATAAGATGTTCACCAAGTATTTTGGTATGACCTGCTCGGAAATGCGCGAAAACAGTAAGGCCGAGAATAACCCCTATACCCCGTAATTCCCTCATTTCTTCATAGATATCGCCGCATATTCCTATTTGACCGTATCGCTCTCTGTGCAATTAAGGATATATTCCTATAAATTATTTCTATAAACTTCTGTTGGGGAAGCACTGTTGAAATCGCCTCATGCGCCTCGCCTGCGTCTTTTCCGCCCTGCTGCGGCTGCGTACGGCAATCCGAATAAGGTTCCTTTCATCAGCGCCTCCTTAGGCAGTTGTGCGCCTATTTATTTGTTTACCTCCGATGAAATAGTGACAACTTGTATTTGAATAGAAGAAAACGAGCTATGGATGACGGACTCAGCCGCCCTGCATGACAGAAAAAAATACCGATATAACAAAGCTGAACCTTCCGTGCCACCTGAAGATCGCAAACAGCTGCCGGCAAGAAATATCGCTATTGCTGCTGCGCTTTTTATGTTTGCTGTGTCTTCCCGGTATGCCGGAAACGACGTACATACTATCCTGCGTAGCGTCGCATATCCGTTTGATACCAAGTTGACTCTATGTTATCTGCTGGGGGCGGTTATACTAATTACCGGAATTGTCAAGATCA
>CAZLMO010000023.1:0-19560 GCA_964560915.1 uncultured Oscillospiraceae bacterium | reverse complement strand
AGTAGCGCCGTTTTGGCCGCTTCGCGGAAGACGGCGCTGTCTTCATAATTGGGGAGCGGATAAAATCTCCGTTTTCCTCTACATATCGGGAGGGAACATGAACAAAGCACCCACCGCCGTCACCAGAAAAAGGATTCTTTCCATAGCCGCCGCCGTCACGCTGATCGGCTTCGGCAGCCTGATCTTCCGACTTTTCAACCTGCAAATCGTGAGCGCCGAGGAATATCAGGCGCAGGCGGCGAAACAGCAGCTCAAAGTCACCGAGCTCTCCGCCACCCGCGGCACCATCTATGATGCCAACGGAAATATTCTTGCCATCAGCTCCACAGCGTGGACGGTCTGCATTTCTCCGGTGGATATTTCCAATGATACGGAAAAGGAGCTGATCGTCAGCGGCCTTTCAAATATGCTTGGAGTCAGCGCGGAATATGTTCGCGCCAAATGTGAGCGCAATACGTATTATGAGACGATCAAGAAGAACATCGACCGCCCGCTGGCGGAGCAGGTCACCCAATTTGCCGCAGACAACAGCATCACCGCTATTTATCTTGAAGAAGACAACAAACGCTACTATCCATACGACAATTTCGCCTCCGACCTGCTCGGCTTCACCAACTCGGATAATTCCGGCGCCTACGGCATCGAATCCTATTATGACAAAGTCCTGAGCGGCACTTCCGGCAAGGTCGTCTCCGCAAAAAATGCGTGGGGCACCGAGATGCCCTATGACTACGAGGAAATGTACGAATCCGAGGACGGCAACAGCATCCGGCTGACCATTGATGAGGGCATTCAGCATTTTGTGGAAAAGAATCTGGAGATCGCGGTCAAGGAGCACAGCGTCCAGAAGCGCGGCACCTGCATCGTAATGGATGTAAATACCGGCGCGGTTCTCGCTATGTCGACGAAGGGGGATTTCGATCCGAACAATCCGCTGGAAATTTCCGACGAAGCACAGGCGGATATTGACAGCCAGACCACGGATGAGGCAAAGACGGATGCCAAGGAACAGGCCCAGTTCGTTCAGTGGAGCAACAAGGCGATTTCAGAGGCCTATGAGCCGGGCTCCGTATTTAAGATCATCACGCTTTCGGCCGCGCTCGACACCAATACCACCACCGTCAACGACACCTTTTTCTGCGGCGGATCCATCGTGGTGGCGGATCGCAGGATTTCCTGCTGGAAAACCGCCGGCCACGGCCAACAGACGCTTGCCGAGGCCGTAAAGAACTCCTGCAACCCGGCTTTCATCACCATCGGCCTGCGTCTCGGCATAGAAAACTTCTGCAAATATTTTGAAGCGTTCGGCCTGACGGAGGAGACCGGCATCGACCTGCCCGGCGAGGGCACCGGCATCTTTTATGACCCCGATACCATGACCGAGATCAACCTTGCCTCCTGCTCCTTCGGGCAGACTTTTAAAATCACGCCGCTCCAGCTTGTCACGGCGGTCTCGGCGGCGGTCAACGGCGGTTATTTATATGAGCCTTATGTCGTTTCGGAGGTGCTTTCCTCCGACGGCACCGTGATCTCGGAGACCGAGCCGACGCTGGTGCGGCAGGTCATCTCCGAAAACACCTCGGCTACCGTCCGCGAGCTGCTTGCAGGCGTCGTCGAAGAGGGCTCCGGCCGTTCGGCAAAAGTCCCCGGCTACCGCATCGGCGGCAAGACCGGAACCTCCGAAAAGCTCGATCAGAAGGCGGTGGACGGCGTCGAGAGATATGTGTCTTCCTTCCTTGCGGTCGCGCCGATCGACGATCCACAGATCGTCATTCTGATGCTTCTGGATGAAGCGCAGATGGAAAACCCGTACGGTTCCGTTGTGGCGGCGCCGGTCGTCGGAGCGATGCTCGCGGATATCCTGCCCTACATGGGCATCGAGCCGGTCTATACGGAAGAGGAGCTTGCGCTCATGACCGGCACGGTCCCGTATGTGGAAGAATATATGGTTCACGATGCGATGGACACCCTCCGCCAGAAGGGCTACAGCAGCACCATTGTCGGTGAGGGGACCACGGTCGTCAAGCAGGTGCCGGAGGCCGGCGCAGAGATGGATGCGGGCGGCACGGTCTACCTTTATACAGAAGAGAGCGTCATCCCGGGGCAGGTGGAAGTGCCGGATGTCCTTGGAATGAGCGTTACGGACGTCAATAACGCCATCATAGGCGCGGGCCTCAAGCTCAAGCTTACCGGCGTCAGCGAGACGGCCCTCAATCAAACCGCCTACTCCCAGTTCCCGGAGGCCGGCACCCTGGTTTATCCGGACAGCGTTGTGGAGGTGGCGTTCACCGTCGGGACGGCCGGCGAAGAAAATTCCGGAGCGGACTAATTGAGATTGTTGGAGGTGATCCCTTGCTTTTATCTGAATTGCTGAGGGACGTGAAGTATACAGGAACGATTCAGGACATGGAGATCAAAGCGGTCACCTGCGATTCCAGGCTGGTGGAGCCGGGCTCCGTCTTCGTCTGTATCAAAGGCGGCGCCGTGGATGGGCACGAGTATGCCCACGCCGCAAAGCGTCTGGGCGCCAGTTGGATCGTCGCCGAGCGGGATACCGGCCTTGCAAATCAGGTGCTGGTGGAGGACGCCCGCGCGGCCTATGCCGTTCTCTGCGCCAACATTAACGGCCGGCCGGCGGATAAGCTTCGGCTTATCGGCGTCACCGGCACGAACGGTAAGACGACGATCACCTATCTCATCAAGCATATCCTTGAATCCGCCGGCAAAAAGGTCGGTCTGATCGGCACGATCCACAATGAAATCGGCGATATGGAGCTGCCGGCGAAGCATACTACGCCGGATCCCGCCGAGCTGCACATCCTGTTCCGCCGCATGGTGGAGGCGGGCTGCGAATACTGCGTGATGGAGGTATCCTCCCACGCGCTCGACCAGCACCGGGTGGAGGGCTGCCGCTTTGAGACGGCCATCTTCACCAACCTGACGCAGGATCACCTGGATTATCACGGCACGATGGAAAATTATTTCGTCGCCAAAAGCTTATTGTTTGGTCTCTGCGAGAAAGCCGTCGTCTGCATCGACGACGAGTATGGCAAAAGGCTTGCCGCCTCCGTGCAGTGCCCCGTCACGACCGTCTCCATCCAGGACGACGAGGCCGACTTTACCGCCCACGAGATCCGTCTTTCCGCGACCGGATGCAAATACATGCTGGTCGGAAACGGCCTCATCGGCAGGGTCAATTTCGCCATGCCGGGCGATTTTTCCGTCATGAATTCCATGCTGGCGGCCTCGGCTGCGCTGAGTGCCGGAATCCCCTTTGATCAGACGGTGGAGGCGCTTAACAACAGCAAGGGCGTCAGCGGCCGTGCGGAGGTGATCCCCAGCGGACGGGATTTCACCATCATCTGCGACTACGCCCACGACCCGGACGCACTTGAAAAAATCCTGGAATCCATCTGTGCTTATAAAGGGGAGAGCCGTCTCGTCACCCTATTCGGCTGCGCGGGCCAGCGGGATAAGACAAAGCGCCCGAAGATGGCAAAAATCGTCGCCGATCACTCGGATTTCTTTATTCTGACGAGCGACAACCCGCGCAACGAGCTGCCGGAAACCATCATCGACGACGCGCTTGAGGGCATCAAGGATACCCGGACGCCGTACTTTGTGGAGCCGGACCGCTACAAAGCCATCAAATGGGCCTTGGAAAATTCGCTTCCGGGTGATATTCTATTATTGGCCGGGAAAGGGCACGAGGATTATCAGGTGCTCGATTACGGCACCATCTATTTCGACGAGCGGGTCGTTGTAAGGGATCTGCTGGCGAAGATGGATTCCAAAGAGTTGACCGGTGCCGCAAAGCCTGCCGGAGAATCCGACATCCCCGCGCGGTCCGCCGCTCCGGAGAAACCGGTTGAAACTGAAAAAATGGCCGCTCCGGAATCCGGGGCTTCCGTAAAACCCGTTGATTCTGAAAAATAAGGAAGGGGAGACCGGTATGCTTCCTCTGAAGCTCAGAGAGATCGCCGCCGCGGCGCATGCAGCCTGCAAAACGGAGATCCCGGATATTGAGATCACCGATATCTGTACCGATTCCCGGGATGTACAGCCCGGTTCCCTGTTTGTCGCGCTCTGCGGCAAACAATTCGACGGCCACGCCTTCGTGAAAAAAGCCATGGAGAACGGGGCCGCCTTTGCCGTTGTGCAGCAGGAGGGGGATTACGGCACCGACCGGCTTCTGTTCGTAAAAACGACCCGGCAGGCGTTTCTTGATATCGCAGGGCTGCACCGGAGTCGCTTTCATCCGAGAGTCATCGCCGTGACCGGCAGCGTCGGAAAGACCACGACGCGCGAAATGGCCGCCGTGGTCGTAAAAAGCAAATATAAAACGCTCAAAACGGAGAACAATCTCAATAATGAGGTCGGCGTGCCCAAAACGCTGCTGGAGCTGGATGAAAGCTACGAGGCCATGGTGCTCGAATTCGGGATGGTCTGGCCGGGGGAGATCCGCGAACTGACGGTCCCGGCAAAGCCGGATGTCGCAGTTATAACCTGTATCGGCACCTGCCACATCGAGAATCTTGGCTCCCGGGAAAATATCCTCAAAGCAAAGCTTGAAATTTTGGAGGGGCTCCGGCCGGGCGGCACGCTGCTGCTGAGCCGCGACAACGACCTGCTGCGGGGGCTTTCCTTCCCGCAGTTCCATACGCTTTTCTATTCCACCGAAGATCCCGCCGCCGATATCTTTGCGGAAGGGATTGTATCCTCGGAGAACAATACCTCGTTTACGATTGTGACGAAAGAGGGCCGTTTTCCCGCGGTCATCCCGTGCATCGGCATTCACAACGTCGGAAACGCCCTGGCAGGTTGGGCCGCCGGGGTCGCCGTCGGCGTCGAGCCGGAGCGGGCGGCAGCGGCGCTCGCGGATTTCCAGGCGACCGGTATGCGCCAGAAGATGATCGACCGGAACGGCATCCGTATCGTCGAGGACTGTTATAATGCCAACCCGGAATCCGTTCGGGCGGCCATGAAGACGCTGTCGGAGATGCCGTGCCGCGGGCGGAAGATCGCCGTATTGGGCGACATGCTTGAGCTCGGCGCGGTGGCGGAGAGCTGCCATCTCGAGGCCGGCAGGGAGGCTGCCGCGGCTGCGGATCTGCTTTTCTGCCAGGGGCCGCTCGCGGGGCTGATCGCGCAGGGCGCGAGGGAGGCGGGCATGGCGGAAGTCTATTATGAAGAAAAAAAAGAGCCGCTGGCCGCCCTGCTCAGAGAAAAGGCCCGCCCCGGCGACGTGATCTGGATGAAGGCCAGCCGCGGCATGAAATTCGAGGACATCACCGAGCTCCTCACCATGGAAGACTGAAGAAACTGATCGGGGGAATCCGTCATGCAGACAGCGCTGATCGCATTTATTGCCTTTACCGTTACGGCAGTATCCGGGAGATGGCTCATCCCGCTGCTTCACAAGCTCAATTTCGGCCAGACGATTCTGGATATCGGGCCGAGCTGGCATAAAAACAAAGAAGGCACGCCCACGATGGGCGGCCTGATGTTCATCATGGGCACGGCGCTCGCCTGCGTCGCCGGATTTTTTCTCATCAAGGATGCCGGATCGGCGGAGAAGGTCCGCTTTTCCGCCGGGCTGCTGATGGCGCTGGGGTTCGCTTTCCTCGGTTTCATGGATGATTACATCAAGGTGGTCAAAAAGCGCAACCTCGGCCTCTCCGCCGGGCAGAAGTTCGCGGGGCAGATCCTGCTCGCTGCGGCATATCTCGTCGGGGTCTACCTCACCGGCACGCTTTCCACCGTCGTTCCGATCCCGTTTTTCGGCCAGATCGATCTTGGCGTTTTCTATTATCCCTTGGCGGTTTTTGTGATTGTGGGCACCGTCAACGCGGTCAACCTGACCGACGGCATCGACGGCCTGTGCAGCGCGGTGACCTTCGTCAGCGCCTGCGGTTTCATGGTGATGAGCACGCTGCTCTCATATACCGGCGTAAATTACATGGCGGCGGCCCTTGCGGGCGGCTGCATCGGCTTCTTTTTCTGGAACCATCATCCGGCGAAGGTATTCATGGGCGACACCGGCTCCTTGTTTCTCGGAGGCATGATCTCGGCGCTGGCCTTCGGCATCAACAACCCGGTGATCCTGGTCTTTGTCGGCATCATCTATGTGCTGGAGACGCTCTCCGATATCCTTCAGATTGCCCATTACAAAATGACCCACCGACGCATCTTCAAAATGGCGCCGATTCACCACCATTTTGAAATGTGTGGATGGAGCGAGTGGAAAATCGTCATCGTGTTTTCCGCCGTACAGCTGGCCGGCGCGGCGGTCTCCGTGCTCGCAATAAAAGCGCTTTGATTCTGAAACAAATGGAAAGGCAACTATGAAACCGATCACCATTGATTTACAGAGTTTCATCCCCGTCGCAGCGGCAAAGGAACGGCTCTTTGTACGCAGAAAAGAGCGCGGCCCGATTGACGCGACTTTTCTGATTCTGATTTTGATTTTGCTGACGTTCGGCCTTGTGATGCTCTTTTCGGCGAGCTACGCCTATGCCTATTACAACGACGGCGACAGCTTCTATTACATCAAGCGCCAACTCTTCTTCGCGATCGTCGGCGTCGCGGCGATGCTGTTTATCGGCACCCGCATCAATTTCAAGATTCTGCAGAAATACTCCCTGCTGCTGTTTGCCGTTACCATCTTTCTTTTGGTCGCGGTGCTGTTCGTAGAGGATCAGTCCGGGCATTCCCGCTGGATCTATATCGGCAGCTACAGCTTTCAGCCCTCCGAGATCGCCAAATTTGCGATTATCGTGTTGTTTGCGCACTTTGCCGCACAGAACGCCGACAGGATGAAAACTTTTCAGTATGGCGTCCTTCCGTTCGCCGTCTGCCTCGGTCTGGTCGCCGTGCTGATGATCCTGGAGCCGCACGTCTCCGGCACGATTCTGATCGGCATGCTCGGCATCATGATGATGTGGTTCGGCGGCACCAACTGGCGCTGGTTCGCGCTGATAGCGGGCGTCGGATTCGCCGCCGTCGCGATCGTCGTCTTTACACCGGGCCTGCTCGAATATGCGCAGGTCCGCGTGGAAATGTGGCAAAATCCATATCTTGATTATTCCGGAAGCGGCTATCAGACCATTCAGTCCCTGATCGCCATCGGTTCCGGCGGGTTGTGGGGAACAGGGCTCGGCAACTCGAAACAAAAATATCTGTATATCCCGGAGCCGCAAAACGATTTCATCTTCGCCGTCGTCTGCGAGGAACTGGGCTTCATCGGCGCCGCGATCATCGTGATCCTGTTTGCGCTGCTGGTCTGGCGGGGCTTCATCATCGCCATCCGTTCCACCGACCGCTTCGGTTCGCTCCTGGCGGCGGGCTGCACCTTCCACGTCGGCATCCAGGCGGCGCTCAACATCGCCGTCGTCACCAACACCATCCCGAATACCGGCATATCGCTGCCGTTTTTCTCCTCGGGAGGTACGTCGCTGCTGATGCTCCTCGGCGAGATGGGCGTGATTTTATCCGTCTCGCGTACTTCCACACTGGAGAAACAGTAAGGCGGAAGCCTTAATAAAAAAAGAGGCTTTTGTGGCGGATGGGGAATGCTTTTTCCCGTGAACAGCGAGGCGGAAGCCTTTATAAAAAAGAGGCTTTTGTGGCGGATGGGGGGATGCTTTTTCCCGCGAACAGCGAGGCGGAAGCCTTTAAAAAAAGAGGTTTTTGTGGAGGATGGGGAACGGCTTTTCCCCGCGAAGGGAAGCCCGGCGCGCCGGCCAAAATGCGGAATTGGATCGTGGCACCGTGCGCAGGTTCGCCGCTCCCGGGAATCCCGGTCTTGTGAAAATAACGGCTGCGGTTTAATGGAAAAGAGCCGCCGCCATAAAAACAGTCGGATCGCGGCTCATGCCGCTGTTGATAAAAGGGAGAATACCATGAAGATTCTGTTTGCCTGCGGAGGCACCGCCGGCCATATCAACCCGGCGCTCGCCGTCGCGAACCGTTTCAAAAAGCTCTATCCGGATGCGGAGATTCTGTTTGCCGGCAATCCGAGCGGCATGGAAGCCGGTATCGTGCAGAAAGCCGGTTACAAATTTGCGCCGATCCGGGTTCTTGGCATTCAGCGGCAGTTTAGCCTCCGGAATCTCAAAAATAATCTTAAAGCCATCTGGTATCTCACCGGCAGCTCCGCCCGCGCAAAGCAGATTCTGACCGGGTTTCAGCCGGATCTCGTGATGGGTATGGGCGGCTATGTCAGCGGCCCGGTACTGCGCAAGGCGGCGCTGATGGGCTATAAGACCATCGCCATGGAGAACAATGCTCTGCCCGGCGTGACGACCAAGTTGCTGGCGAAATACGTCGATAAAATCCTGCTCGACGTTCCGGAGAGCGAAAAATACCTGCCGGCAGGCAAACAATATATCGTCACCGGAAATCCGGTTCGGGAGGAAATTTTTACCGCGGACCGCAAGGCCGCCCGCGCCTACTATGGCGCGGAAGATCGGATCTGCATTCTCTCCTTTGGCGGGAGCCTCGGAGCCATGCGGCTCAACGAGGCGATTTCGGAGCTGATTGCGTGGCACCTCAGGGAGCGCGATTTCGTGCATATTCACGGTTCCGGCAAACATTACGGCCCGGATTATTATAAGGAGCTGCTCCGCAGGAAAGGGATCGAACCGGACGAGCATCCCAATCTGATCCTCCGCGAATATATCGACGACATGCCGCGGTGTCTCGCGGCGGCCGATCTCGTCATCTCCCGCTGCGGGGCGATGACGCTCGCGGAGCTCAAAGCCGCGGGCCGCGCCTCGATCCTGATCCCGTCGCCGAATGTCGCGGAAAACCACCAGTATCATAACGCAATGGTCCTGCAGAATCACGGAGCGGCCGTCGTGATCGAGGAAAAGGATCTGACCGGCGAGAAGCTGATCGAAACCGTCCGGATGCTGACCGACGACCCCGGCAAATTGGCCGAGCTTGGCCGCAGCGCCGGAAAACTCGCATCTGCCGATGCAAACGACCGGATTATTCGGGAAATGATGAACATAATAAATTCGTAAAAACGGCTCAAGCATCAGACCGAGCACGTTATTTAAGAAGTACGGAGAGACGGAGCATGAAATACCGCGTCATTCAAATTGAAAAAACGAATCATGCGGAAGAATCCTCCGCCGCACCACAGAGATCGTCCGGGGCCGAGGGGAATTCTTCCGCGGCACGGACGGCTGCCGCAAAGCAAACAAAGCCTAAAACGGGTACCTCCGCCAAGCGGCCGGTCTCCCAAAGGCGCCCGTCTCCCGCGCCCAAAAAGAAACCGCTCCGCCGAGGGAGCGGCAAAAGCCTGAAAGTGTTTTATGTTTTTTTGGCTCTGCTGATCGGCGGTGCAGCGGCCTACTATTGCGTGACCACGCTCTTTGTGGTACATACCATCTCCGTGGAGGGGCTGACGCGCTACGATACGGAGGAGGTGATCGCAACCAGCGGAATAAAAAAGGGAGAGACTCTTTTCGGCATCGACGGGGAGACCATAGGCGACAAAATCGCCTCCGTATACAATTATATTGAGACCGCGGTGGTTAGGAAGAAATATCCGAATGAGATCATCCTTGAAATTACCGAGGCCGAGCCTTTTGCCTATCTGGAGGAGGCCGACGGCTATACGCTGATCAGCACGACGGGAAAGGTGCTGGAGCGCAACCTCGAAAGCGCGGGCGACGATCTGATCGTCGGCCGAGGCATCGGTACCGTGGCCCAGAGTGATGAGGATCTCAAAAAACTTGCGCTGCTGCAGGAGATTTCCGCCGACATGGACAATCTCGGTATGACGGGCTACGGATTTGTGGATCTCAGCGATACGCTGGGCATTGTCATCATTTACGAGGACCGCGTTTATGTCAAGCTCGGCAACGAACTGGAGCTGGATTACAAGCTGCAGTTTGTCGACGAGGTGGCCCGCGACCGACTGGAAAAGACGGGCTACTTTATGCTGGATGCTTCGGAGGCGGGCGAGGTCATGACCAAGGCCATGACCGTCTCTCCGAAGGAAATGCTCGAGAGCAATTCGCCGCAAAACGGCGCGGATGACGAAGAAGAATAAAAATACATAAAAACAGCGGGATTGCCTCTTGCAACCTCTCCCATAAAATGTTATCCTATTTCTATAAAAGGGAGAACGTTCCCGCAGAAGTTAAAAACCGGACGGAGGTTATTAACAGGATGCTGAATAATTTTGATATGGACAGCGACACCGGGCGAGTCGTTTCAATAAAAGTAGTCGGAGTGGGCGGAGGCGGTGGAAATGCCGTCAACCACATGGTCGACAGCGGCATTGAGAGTGTGGAGTTTGTTTCGGTCAATACGGATAAGCAGGCGCTTCAATCCTCCAAAGCGACGCAGAAGATTACCATCGGCGAGAAGCTAACCAGAGGCCGCGGCGCGGGTGGGGATCCCTCCGTCGGCCAGAGAGCGGGCGAGGAGAGCAAGGATGAGATTGCCTCCGCCCTCAAAGGCGCGCAGATGGTGTTTGTCACGGCCGGTATGGGCGGCGGCACCGGCACCGGGGCCGCGCCGATCATCGCCGAAGCGGCCCGCGATATGGGCGCTCTTACTATCGGCATTGTGACCAAACCTTTTGCGTTTGAGGGCAAACACCGCATGGAGCAGGCTGAGAGCGGCATCGTTGCGTTTCGTGAGCATGTGGATTCCCTGATCGTTATCCCCAACGAAAGGCTCAAATCCGTCTCCGAAAATAAAATTACCCTGCTTAATGCCTTTTCCGCCGCAGACGATGTGCTGCGCCAGGGCGTTCAGAGCATCAGCGATCTGATCAATGTCACCGGGCTCATCAATCTGGATTTCTCGGATATCTGCTCCATCATGAGGGATGCCGGCGTCGCGCATATGGGACTCGGCCATTCCAAAGGGGAGGATAAGGCGGAGAAAGCCACGAAAGAGGCCATTTCCAGCCCGCTGCTCGAAACCTCCATTGAGGGCGCGCACCGCGTCATCGTCAATATCACGGCCTCACCGGATATCGGTCTCGAGGAGATCGACACCGCCACCACCATGGTACATGATGCCGCCAGCCCGGATGTCAATCTGATCTTCGGCGTCGCGCTCGATCCGGCCATGAGCGACGAGATGTCCATCACCGTCATTGCCACCGGTTTCGACGATGTGCCGGGCAGCAGGAAGGTTCCGGATTTCGTCAATTTCAATTTCGGAGGCGAGGACGTCTCCGCGAGAGAAGAAGAACCGAGCTTTCTGGATGACGACCTGATGCGGCTTTTCAGCGGCAATAAATAAGAAAAAGAATACATATCCCTTTCCGGTTTTCCGGGAAGGGATATTTTTTTGTGCCGTCTCATAAAATTCTGGGAAACGGAGGCGGTTCTATGGGCGAAAAATCTGCGGATTTTGCGGATGTGATGGAACAATATATAAAAGAAATGAAACGGTATTATGCCAGACGGACGCCCATGCCGGAGAGGGCAGCGGCGGCGTCGGGAGTTTTTCCGGAGGCGCCCATGTCGGAGAGGGCAGCGGCAGCAGAACAGGAAGAGACGGCAGGCGCTCTCCCGGAGGGGCCCATACCGGAAAAAGAGGAGGAACCGGCAGCTGCGGCGCCCTCCGTGCCTGAGTTTCCGCCGCCTGAAACCCCGCCGGAGGGGACGGAAAGGACATACGAACCGGAGACATTTACCACGATGGACAAGAGCAATCCGCTTTTTAAAGATATCCTGCCCGTCCCATCCGATTTCACGGATGAAGGCAATGTCGTCGTGAAAACCCACCTCGGAGACGGGGTGATACCGCTGGAGGGGTCCAATGTCGCGGTTTATACGGAGCAAGCGGGAAAAAAAGTGCTGCTCGGTTTGCAGACGACGGACGAGGAGGGGCGTACGCCAAAAATAATAATAAAAACGGTAGGCAGGGATCTCTCCAAACTGCCTGGCCGGGTGATCCCTTATACCACTTGTTTTATCAACGCCTGGGCGCCCAATTATTATCCGGTGGTGAACCGCGAAGTGGAGGTATTCAGCGGCGAAACCTCGCTCGTGGAGATTGAGATGGTTCCGCTTCCGGAGGAGAGACCCGGGACACCGCCGGAGGTGAGAAAGGGTGGATGAAGCGTGTGTATCCATCCCGGAGCACCTCACCGTCCATCTCGGCGCGCCGGATGAGAATGCCGGGAATCTCAAGATTCCCTTTCCGGATTACATCAAGAATGTAGCCTGCACGGAGCTCTACCCCACCTGGCCGGAAAATGCGCTTCGCGCCAACATCTGCGCGCTGGTCACCTTTACCCTCGGCCGGGTTTGCACGGGATGGTACCGGAATCGCGGCTATGGGTTCGACGTCACTTCCACGGCGGAGTATGACCGAAAATTTGTCAGGAACCGGAACTATTACGTCGGGATCAGCCGGATCGTCGAAGCAATTTTTCATGAATACGCCGTAAAAAGCGGCAGCCGGGAGCCATGCAGCGCCATGTGCGGCGGAGAAACGGCCTCTTCCGTCAGAATGCCATTATGGGGAACGGTGACGCTGGCAAACGAGGGCTACCAGCCCCGGCAGATCCTGCAATATTATTATGGGGAAGATATCGCCATTGAGAGTGCGCCGGTTTCGGGGTGCGGAGAGGTCGGCCCGGACTGTTTGCTGAAGCCGGGGTGCAGCGACCCTTCGGTGGAGCGTATTCAGTGTCGCCTCAACCGCATCGGTCAGAATTATCCGTGCATCCCGCTCGTCGATCCGGCAAACGGGCTTTTTGACAAAAATACGGAACAGGCGGTCAGGCGCTTTCAGGAAATTTTTGACCTGACGCCGGATGGAATCGTCGGGCCGGCGACGTGGCACCGGATCAGCCGTGTGTATGCCTCCGTCAAGCGGTTGTCCGACCTTTACCGGGAGGGAATCCTGCTTTCGGAAATCCCGAAGCAGTGCCCGAAAACGATCTACCTTGGCCAGAAGGGAAGAAAAGTGATCCTTCTGCGGTTTTATATCAACATGATCGCGGCGTTTTACCGGGAGGTCGGGCCGGTGGAGATGGCCGGCGGGTACGACAAGGCCGCCCGGGACCAGGTGGTCGAGATTCAGAGGCTCACCGGTTTTGCCTCGAACGGCATCGTCGACGAAAAAACCTGGGATGCGATCTATTCTATTTATGCCGGCATCGTAGAAAACGTGCCGCAAAAATATTTTAAAGAGGCGGACGGCGGAAAACCGGCCGGCAGGTATCCCGGCTACGACCTGAAAGAAACGGGGGAAGCCGGGGATGAATAAATACGATCCCAACGTGGCGGAGCTTCAAAGCTATCTTCGCACGCTGCTGCAGGAGGAGAGTGATCTTCCGCCGGCAATCATTCCCGACGGCATCTTCGGCCGGGAGACGGCGGGCGCGGTCTCCCGGTATCAGCATAACAACGATCTCGATCCCACCGGAGAAGCGGATTATGAAACATGGTCCAGCATCATCCATAAATACGGGATGAGGGCTTTTTGCAGCGGACCGGCGAAGAGCATCATCGGTTTTCGCAGCGACGAGCTTGATATGGCTCCGCCCGGAAACAGCAACATCAGCGTCTGGTTTGCGCAGGTCATGCTGCTCGGCATCGGCCGGAAATTCGAGGAGTTTGGCGATATTGTTCCGGATGGGGTCAACGCCGGCCCCACCACCGACGCGCTGATCTATATTCAGGCCCGTGCAAAGACGCTGTATAAAAACGGTACCCTGGATAAGAGCACCTGGAACGCCGTTGTGAATCTTTACAATTTGACATCCTAAAAAATGCCGCGGTTTCTGCCGCGGCATCTTAAAAACAAAAGGAAAAAGTCATTCGGAATCGGATTTTTCGAGGGTGTCGAGAAGGGAGGAAAATATGCCGCCGGCGGGCGAAACCCCTTCTTTAAGCAGGCTTTCAAGCAGGCCATCCCGGACGCCGACGTCAAAAACGGAAATCCGGTCGCATCCGAAGTACGCCGCCATGCCGATCAGCACCGCCATGCCTGGGGCAAGGGTTCTTTCACGCCCCGGAGCGAGGTCTGCCAGCAGTTCGAGGCTCTCCTCCGGTTCGGCGGAAAGCGCCGCGAGGATGCCCTCCGTTTCGGGAAGTAAAATTGTGTTGCCCTCTTTGCGGAGCGCCCGACGGTACAGGTGGAGGGAGGCCTTCGCCGTGCCGCCCATCGCAAAAAGCACCCCACCGGCCGACGGAAATGCCTCCTTTTTCAGCGCCGCCGTGATCTCCCCTTTGATCGCCGCGGTCTCTTCGGCGGTCGGGAAATCCCCCGCGACGTGGGCCTTCGCCATCCGGCTGCTCCCGAGCGGGAAAGAGGCGCTTTTGGTCAGGCCGTCCTTTCCAAAAAGAAGAACCTGAACACTGCCGCCTCCGAGGTCGCAGCCGATGCCGGATTCCGCGCCGGATACCTGCCGGAGCGCGAGATAATCGTATTCCGCTTCCTCGTCTCCGGAGATGCGCCGGATAGAAATGCCGGTGCGAAAAGCGACCTGCTCCGCCACGTCGTCGGCATTTTCCAGATAGCGCAGGGAGGCGGTGGAAAAACAGACCACCCGGTCGCAGCGGTAATGCCGGCAGACGTTCCGGTGCTCTTCGATGCCCTCAATGATGTGCTCGATGCCTTCCTGCGACAGTTTGTTGCCGGGGGCATTTTCCACGATGCGGGAGTAGACGACGCCATCGTAAATAATGTGGCGCTCGTCGTCCTCCGCCTCAAAAATGTTGAGACGAAGCGTATTTGTCCCGAAGTCGATAATCCCGATTCTCAAATCCGATCCCCTCATTCGCCCTTTTGTTAATTTTTAACCTATTCTATCACAAAAATTGTATTGAAGCCAGTTCGGTGATATAATAATACCATCAAACTGAAAGGAATCCTGGATATGTATGACATTTTGATTATCGGAGCAGGTACGGCGGGACTGACGGCGGCCATTTATGCGAGACGCGCGGGCCTTACCTGCGCGGTATTCGAGTCCGCGGCGCCGGGTGGGCAAATCGTTTCTTCCCCCGAAGTGGAAAATTACCCCGGAATGCCCGGCATGGCCGGCGCAGACTATGCCATGGCAATCTTTCAGCAGGCACAGAACCTCGGAACGGAATTCATTTTTTCCGAGGTAACGGGAATCTCGGCTTTCGGCACGACGAAGACGGTTTCTACGGCGAAAGGGGACTATCAGGGAAAAGCGGTCATCCTTGCAAACGGCGCACAGAGGCGGAAGCTGGATATCCCCGGCGAGAGGGAATTCACGGGGCACGGCGTATCCTACTGCGCAACCTGCGACGGCAACTTTTTCCGGGGGAAGGATGTTGCCATTATAGGGGCCGGAAATACGGCCTTTGAGGATGCGGCTTACCTGGCCGGGATCTGCCGGACCGTGTATCTCATCAGCCGCCGGAGCGCATTCCGCGCCTCGGAGATCCTCGTAAACGCATTCCAGAAAAAAGAGAATGCGAAAATTCTCATCAATCAGAAAACGCTCGAAATCAAGGGCGACAAGATGGTAAATACCCTTGTTCTGGCTGATGCGCAGAGCGGGGAGACTACGGAGCTCCCGGTTTCCGCCGTATTTGTCGCCGTCGGGATGGAGCCGAAAAACGGAATCTTCCGCGGCCTCAAATTGGACGAGTCCGGCTATGTCGTGGCCGGGGAGGACTGCAAAACCAACCTGGCCGGCGTCTTTGCGGCAGGGGATACGCGCACCAAACACCTCCGTCAGCTTGTGACGGCGGCCTCCGACGGGGCGATCGCCGCAACCGCGGCGGCACAATATTTAGGTGAGATCCAAGAGTGACTTCGGCCGCCGCTGTGAATTTTGCGTTCCGCAAAATTCCGAAAACAAGATCGAACCGTGCAGAGGCGCAATACCTCGGCGAGATTCAGGAATAATCCGGCCGCCGCTGTGAATTTTGCGTTCCGCAAAATTCCGAAAACGGGATCAGACGGTGCAGAGGCACAATATTTAGGTGAGATCCAAGAGTGACTTCGGCCGCCGCTGTGAATTTTGCGTTCCGCAAAATTCCGAAAACAAGATCGAACCGTGCAGAGGCGCAATACCTCGGCGAGATTCAGGAATAGTTTTGCCGCTCTCCGGGAATAAAATCAATCGGGACAACGGCGGAGGAGCATCCGCGCGGCGAAAATCGGAAATGATAAAATTCGAGGGAACCATGAGAGATTATCAAAAAGAAACGGAAGACAGGGTGGCGTTTATCCGGCGGAAGCTGGAGGAGGCGCATGCATCCGGAGTCGTATTCGGCAGCAGCGGGGGCAAGGACAGCGCCCTCGTCGGAATCCTTTGCAAGAGGGCCTGCGAAAAGGTTATCGCCGTCGCCATGCCCTGCGCCTCGGCGCGAAATTATTCCGAAGATATGTGGGATGCGGCCGCGCTGGCCCAGCAGTACGGGATTCCCATGCGGACGGTCGACCTGACCGACGTCCGGGCGGAGCTGACGAAGGCCATCGGCATGGAGCTGGCGCCGATGGCCCTTGCGAACATCGCGCCCAGGCTTCGCATGACCACCCTTTACAGTATTGCCCAGACGGAGGGCTGCCTGGTTGCCGGCACCGGGAATTTCAGCGAGCGCCACATGGGCTATTTCACCAAATGGGGGGATGGGGCCTGTGATTTCAACCCCATTGCCGACCTGACGGTGACCGAGGTATATGAGTATCTGCGCTGGCTGGGGGCACCATCCCGGATCATCGAAAAAGCGCCCTCCGCCGGGCTATACGAAGGCCAGACGGACGAGGGCGAAATGGGTGTCACCTATGCCGCCATAGACGACTATCTTGCCGGGAAGCCGGTCGACGAGCATTCCCGGGCCGTCATTGAGC
The DNA here is from genome assembly GCA_964560915.1 of uncultured Oscillospiraceae bacterium. GTDB lineage: Bacteria > Bacillota > Clostridia > Oscillospirales > Ruminococcaceae > UMGS1668. Next base: position 2,739 of record CAZLMO010000023.1, on the reverse strand, counting down.
GTGCTCATCGCACGACGGAGCATAAACGGAATCTGCCCGAAGGATATCAGGCAGATTGAAACGGAGGACAGCATGAGCGTCAAACAGGAGTTTTTGGACATTTACAAGGCTACCGTTGCCCGCCCCGGAGCGGATGGGCTGCTGGAATGGCTTCTGAGCACGGACTTTTTCATCGCGCCGGCCTCCACGCGCTATCACTGCGCCTGCGATGCCGGTCTTGTTACCCACAGCATCAACGTTTATCGTCTGCTGCAAAAACACGCCGCCGAATTCGGCGGGTACACGGAGGAGACGGTGGCGGTCTGCGGCCTGCTGCACGACATCTGCAAGGCGAATTTCTATTCCATCGGCCTGCGCAACGTGAAAAATGAGCACGGCCAGTGGGAGCAGAAACCGTATTACACCATAGAAGACCAGTTCCCGATGGGGCACGGCGAGAAATCCGTCTACCTGATCAACAAATACATGACGCTGAGCGACGAGGAGGCCGTGGCCATCCGCTGGCACATGGGTGGCTTCGACGAATCCGCCAAGGCCGGCGGCTACACCATCAGCCACGCCTATGAGCAGTACCCGCTGGCGGTTTTGCTGCATATTTCCGATCTGGAGGCCACCTATCTTTCGGAAAAGGGCACTTCGGAAGTCAGAATCTGACGACGCGGGAGGATTTCAAAATGAAGCCGGAACTGCTTTGGGAGAGCTTTTGCAGGCATAACGCCGAGCTGATGCCCGAGACCTTATATCACAGCTGCTGGGCATTCGGCGGAGGAGGAAAAACGGCGGATAAGCTGGCCGCGCTCGTCATGGCGGGAATCAAGACCGCCACAAGCTCGGCCTATCCCTGCTACGCGGTCTGGGAAGAAAAAGTCCCGGAGGCCGGAGATTACAGCGCGATTTTTGATTCCGCAGGCGAAGCCGTCTGCATCCTCCGCACCGTGAAGGCCGATCGGGTGCCTTTTAAAGACGTCGGCGAAGAATTTGCGGCAAAGGAAGGCGAAGGCGACCAGAGCCTCGATTATTGGCGCAGGGTGCACAGAGAAGCCTTCGAAGCGGACTGCGGCGACTGCGGCCTCGAGTTTGATGAGGAGATGCCGGTGGTCTGCGAGGAATTCGAGATCGTGTTCCGGTAAAGATGAAATGACGGCAAGTAAGAGACACGGCTGCGGATTTTTTGCGGCGGTGTCTTTTTTCTTTTTCAGTATCCCATAATTGACATAGAAATTCATCTGTGCTACAATAAGAAGAAATGATCCGAACAAATGTTCACATATTCTTGTCGGAAAAAAGGGGGCAAAAATGTGGATTTTGAGCTGCACGCGCCTTTTGTGGCGACAGGCGACCAGCCGCAGGCCATAGAGAAGCTGGTTGAGGGGATCCGCCGCGGTGACCGGGAGCAGACGCTTCTCGGCATCACCGGAAGCGGCAAGACTTTCACAATGGCGAAGGTCATCGAGGCCGTGAACCGGCCGACGCTCGTTTTATCCCATAACAAGACGCTGGCCGCACAGCTCTGCTCGGAGTTCAAGGAGTTTTTCCCCAAGAACGCCGTGGAATATTTTGTTTCCTATTACGACTATTATCAGCCGGAGGCCTATATCCCCAGCACGGATACCTATATCGAGAAGGACAGCGCCATCAACGAAGAGATCGAGAAACTGCGCCACTCCGCGACAGCGGCGCTCTCCGAGCGGCGGGATGTGCTGATCGTTTCGTCGGTCTCCAGCATCTACTCCCTCGGCGACCCGATCGACTACCGCACGATGGTGGTCTCCCTGCGCCCGGGCATGACGAAAAACCGGGACGAAGTCGTCAGCCAGCTCGTCAGCATGCAGTACGAGCGCAACGACATGAACCTCATCCGCAATAAGTTCCGCGTCCACGGCGACGTGCTGGAGGTTTTCCCGTCGTATTCCACCGATACGGTCGTGCGCATTGAGTGGTTCGGCGACGAGGTGGACCGCATCTCCGAGATCAACGCCGTCACCGGCGAGCTTAAGGATGTTGTCAACCACATTGCCATCTATCCGGCCTCCCACTATATTGTGCCGAGGGAGAAGATGGAGCGCGCCATCGGCGAGGTCGAGCGCGAGTGCGACGAACGGGTGGAGTATTTTAAGAATACGGGCAAGCTCATCGAGGCTCAGCGCATCGAGGAACGCACCCGTTACGACGTCGAGATGCTGACGGAGATCGGCTTCTGCAAGGGCATCGAAAACTATTCGCGGGTTCTTTCCGGCAGGGAGCCGGGCTCCTGCCCGACCACGCTGCTGGATTATTTTCCGAAGGATTTTCTGCTCTTCATCGACGAGTGCCATGTCACGCTGCCGCAGGTTCGCGGCATGAGCGGCGGCGACTATTCGAGGAAAAAATGCCTCGTGGATTTCGGCTTCCGTCTGCCCTCCGCGATGGATAACCGGCCGCTCCGCTTCGACGAGTTCCAGACGAAGCTCAATCAGATCATCTATGTGAGCGCGACGCCGAGTGATTACGAAAAATCGCACAGCACCCAGCTCGTGGAGCAGGTTATCCGCCCGACCGGGTTGCTGGATCCGGAGATCAGCGTCCGCCCGGTCGCGGGGCAGATCGACGATCTGATTTCCGAGATCAACCAGCGCGTGGAGAAGAAAGAGCGCGTGCTGATCACGACGCTGACGAAGAAAATGGCGGAGAACCTGACCGAGTATCTCGGCACGATGGGCATCCGCGTTCGCTATATGCACCACGATATCGACACGATCG
>CAZLMO010000022.1:536-19666 GCA_964560915.1 uncultured Oscillospiraceae bacterium | reverse complement strand
CGGATGAGCTTTCCGGCGGCGAACAGCAGCGCGTCGCTCTGGCGAGGGCCTTAGTCAACTCGCCTTCCCTGATCATCGCGGATGAGCCGACCGGAAATATCGACCCCGAGCTCTCCTATGAGATCGTCGATCTTCTCAACGAGATCAACAAACTCGGCGTCACGGTCGTCATGGTCACCCACGAGCACGATCTGGTCGCCCGCTTCAGCCGCCGGGTCGTCACCATCGATAAAGGCCGTATCGTCGGCGATACGGAGAGATGGGAGGCGGCGACGTTATGAGAATCGGAAGCTTTTTTTATCTCGTCGGGCAGGGCGTCAGAAACCTGTGGAAAAACAGGCTGATGTCCATCGCCTCCATCGGCGTGCTCATCTCCTGCATGCTGCTGATCGGAGCGGCGGTGCTCGCTTCGGTTAACGTCAACAGCATGATGGGATATCTGGAAGATCAAAGTGAAGCCGTGGTTTTTCTCGACGACGGCCTCACCGACGACCAAATTGAGGAAGCGCGCAAATCCATCCTCAAAAGCGGCAACATCGTCACCATCACCTTTGTCTCCAAGGAGGACGCCTTGAAAGAGATGATGGAATCCATCGGCGACGACGGCGTGCTGTTTGAAGCCTACTCCGAGGATGAAAGCAACAACCTGCCGGATACGTTCCGGGTCACCCTGGACGACGTCTCCAGGCTTTCGGATACGGTCGTCTACCTGCAAAACCTGGAGGGCGTGGATTCGGTCTCCGCGCCGACCGAGGTCGCCAAAACGATCACCGGTCTCAAAAAAATCGTTGCCATCGGCGGCCTTGTCGTTGTGGCGATTCTGATTACGGTATCGCTGATGATTATCGGCAACACCATTAAAATCACCGTCTTCAGCCGCCGCAAGGAAATCAATATCATGAAATATGTCGGCGCGACGGATGCCTTTATCCGCCTGCCGTTTTTTGTGGAGGGCGTGCTGCTCGGACTGATCTCCGCCGCCGCCGCCTACGGGCTTTTATATTTCGGCTACGGTTACCTCGCCCAGTGGATCGAGAGCAACCAGAACGATTGGCTTGCCATGATCGTCACCAGCCTGGTACCTTTCTCCACGGTCTCGATGGATCTGCTGAAGGGTTTCCTGCTCGGCGGTGTGGGCATCGGCGTGGCCGGAGGCGCCCTGTTCCTGAGCAAACATCTGAAAGTCTAGTCCGCCGGAACACCGATCTTTTATGATAATTTTTACGGAGGTCACAGATGAAAAACAAAGAAGCCATAAAACTTTTGCGTCTTTTCCTTTGTCTGGTTCTGTGCCTGATCCTTTCCTCTTCGCCTTTTCAGATGATTTCCTGCGCATATGCAGATAACGGCGAGGAAAGCGAAAAAAGCCTGAGCCTCGATGACGAGGGCTCCGATGAGGAGAACTCCGATGAGGAAGAAACGGATGAATCCGACGAGGAGGAGACCTCTGATGACGAGGAAACCGACGAGGACGGACTCTCGGAAGAAGAGGAAGACGAGTATAAAGAACAGTTGGACGACCTGCAGGGGAAACAGGATGAGCTGCAGAACCAACAGGAAGAGCTGGATGGCCTGATTGCCAGCGCAAAATCCCAGAAACAGGCAAAACAACTGGCCGCGCAGAGCCTTGATGCCCAAATCTCCCTGACGAAGAATCAGATCGCTTTATTGGAAGAAAAGATTGCGCTGACCGGCAAGTATATCGAGCAAAAAGAAGCCGAGATTGCCAACAAGGAAACGGTAATCAATAATACGATGGAGCTCTTTCGTGACAGAATCCGCGCAATCTATATGACCGGCGGCTATTCCGACAGCGCCAGCAGCATGATTATGCTGCTCAGCTCGGACAGCATCGCAGAATTTCTGACCAACGTCGAGGTGCTGCGGCGCGTCTCCCTGCACGACCAGGATATCGTTATTCAGCTGCGGGACGATCTTGCGGAGCTCGAGGCGGAAAGAGCGGAATTAAACGAGGAAAAAGCCGGGTTGGAAGAGGATGAACAATCCCTTGAAGAGCAGACCTCTTCCCTCCAGACGAACCTCGCTGCGGCAAACGAAGCCGTTGAGGACCTCGAGGCGATGCAGGCGGAGTACGAGGCGAACCGCGAAGCGATTGAGGCACAGATGAAGGCGGTCCAGGATGAGATTGCCGCAATCTATGCCGCCTACCACTCCACCAACTCGGAATATATCGGCGGGGAGATGTACTGGCCGGTCCAGGGATTCAGGTCGATCTCCAGTTACTACGGCTGGCGCTTCAACCATACCGATTTTCACACCGGCGTAGATATCACCGGCAGCGGCATCTACGGGCATGACGTCATCGCGGCGACCACCGGCACCGTCATGTATACCAACTACTGCAGCAAAAACGGTTATGCCTACGGGTACGGCACCTACATCATCATCGACCACGGCGGCGGCATTTCCACCCTTTACGGCCACCTGAGCGCAATTTATGTCGATGAGGGCGATATTGTCGCGGCAGGCGAACCGATCGGAGCGGTAGGCTCCACCGGGTGGAGCACCGGTCCTCACCTCCATTTTGAAGTGCGTATCGACGGCGACGACGTGGATCCCCTCCCTTATATCACCTGATTTTTAGGGCGGGGATCCCGCCTCCATCGCATAAGACAACAAGGAGAATGATATGGGCAGAAAAATCTCTCTCGGCGCGGCGCTGACCATCACGATCATTGCGGTGACGCTGGTGTTTTCGGTGACCATGGTTTTTTCCATAAAAAATTTCAATAACAAAGTGTCGAGCATCATTGAGCGTGAGGGCATGTACGAAAAATTCACGGAGATCGACACCTATGTCCGCCAGAATTACTGCGGCGACATCGACGAGACGGCACTGATGGATGCGGTGGCGCAGGGCTATCTTACCGGCATCAACGACAAATATGCGGATTACCTCTCCGCCGAGGAGTACGCCGAATACGTCAAATCCGAGAGCGGAACCGTATCCGGCGTGGGCATCTCGGTGAGCATGGAAAGCAGCGGATATATGCAGGTCACGCAGGTCTATGAGGGCTCTGCGGCCTCCGGCGCAGGGATTCAGTCCGGCGATCTGATCGTCAAGATCGGCGATATCGACATCACTGCCGATACGTTTGACGCCGCCTCCGAGCTTCTGACCGGCGACGCCGGCACAAAGGTCACCATGACCGTCCGCCGCGACGACGAGGATACGGAGATGGAGATCACCCGCCGTACCCTGACGATCAACACCGTCTTCTCCACGACCTTCGGGGATTTCGCCTACATTCGTATCGCCGATTTCACCGAAAGCACGCCGGATCAGTTCGTCAAAACGGTGGAAAGCGCCGTGGATGCCGGTGCGACGGCGCTGATCTTCGACGTTCGCTCCGTCAAGACCGGGCTAGTCTCCTCGGCCGCGACGATGCTCGACCGCCTGCTTCCTTCCGGGGATCTGCTCTCCGTAACCTATTCCTCCGGCGAAGCGGAGGTGTTCTATACTTCCAACGCGAGACAGATCGGGCTTCCGATGGTCGTACTCGTCAACGAGGAAACCGCCGGCGCTGCGGAATTTTTCGCGGCCAGCCTCAAGGATTTTAACAAGGCTAAGATCATCGGCGCGCAGACCGTGGGCTACGGCTCCATGCAGCAGATGTTTATGCTGGAGGATGGCTCCGCCATCCGGATCACGGTCGGCAGCTACACGCTGTGCAACTCCGGCGCTTCGTGGGAGGGAACCGGCATCACGCCGGATCATGTGGTCACGCTGGATTATGTGCCCGACTTCTCCGATGTGACGCTGCTCGACAGCACGCTGGATACCCAGCTTGCCAAAGCGATCGAAATCGCCTCTTCCACCATGACCACCGCTGCGGAAGAATCTGAGGAACAATCCGGCGAAGAGGTTTCCGCAGAAGCGGAATCCGTTTCATAAAACTGAAAAAAATCGGTGAAAAACGGCCTGGTTTTTCCGGGCCGTTTTTCTTGTTGTGGCTTTGGCGTTAATAGCCGCCGGCTCTGACGGCAAGAATGAAAATGCTTTCGTTATCCGCATAGCGCGAAGCGTATGTAAAATTCAAGGATATCACACCTGCTTTGGCAGTTACCGTGCGTGTGATGCAGTTGTCGGAAATTTCAGTGCCTTTTGAGGGGCGAGCCGGCATTATGTCCCTCCGGGGCCTGCACATATCACGCGTTCGGTGCGTGATTTTTGTTGGAATAAATAACTTAATTTAAAAAAATAACCACATCCATAGCGCTTGACAGAGGAACCCCTTACGGTTATAATACATAATATTATGAATACGAGGTGGAAAAAAACCGTGGAGAAAAAAGTCGTTGTCACTGAAAGCGGCCTGAAAGCCCTTGAAGACGAACTCGAAGGACTCAAAACCGTCCGCAGAAAGGAAGTCTCCGATAAAATCCGGGTTGCCCGTTCCTTCGGCGATCTTTCCGAAAACAGCGAGTACGACGAGGCCAAAAACGAGCAGGCCATCGTCGAAGCCCGCATTGCGGATCTTGAGGTCATGCTGAAAAACGTCGTCATTCTGGATGAGTCCGAAATGGGCACCGATACCGTTTCCCTTGGCAACACGGTCCGCGTCCTCGACCTCGATTTCAGCGAAGAGTGCGAGTTTCACGTCGTCGGCTCCACCGAGGCGGATCCGATGAACAACGTCATCAGCGATGAATCTCCGGTCGGAAAATCCCTCCTGGGCAAAAAAGTCGGCGAAATGGCGGAAGCATCGCTTCCGAGCGGAGAGGTTACGAGATACGAGGTTCTTTCCATCAGCAAATAACCCTGCTTCGGCATGAAAAGTGATTTACGGCCCTGCAGCGTGTCCGCAGGGCCGTTTTTTTGTGGGTATCCTCGCTCTTCCGTGCTCCGGGAAATTCTTTTATGGAAATCACGTCGCCGGTCACCGGGGGGAATCCGCTTTTACGAGGTGAATTAGCCGCTTCGCAGATGCGCAACACCGAAAAGGGCCTTGCTTCCGGCGGTTACTTTTGAGGCGCCCCGTTTTCTAGATTGACCTTCGCGCCGACAAGGATCTTTTCCCCAAAGAGCCGCCCCTTCCCACCGGTCGGCGGAAATCCGCTTTTACGAGGTGAAAAAGCCTTGTTTGGGCAGAGAATCCCCTCTGAAGGGGTCTTTATCGGGGTGGAAAAGCAAGTATCTGTTGTAATATGGAGCCGATTATGCTAAAATAAAAAATTGTCTGGATTTTGTAATATTCCGGAAAGGATGGAGAATGAAATGGATGAAGAGCTGAACCAGGAACTTACGGAAGAACAGCTTTCCGAGCTCCTGCAGATCCGCCGCGACAAGTTGGAGGCCCTCCGTGCCGATGGAAAAGACCCGTTCGTGCTGACGAAATACCCGGTCGATGCCTATGCGGGGGCCGTCAAAGCGAGCTTCGCCGATGCCCAGGAGGATTCTGAAGAGAGCACGAATGATAATGCTCCGCGCGTGCATCTCGCCGGAAGGATCATGAGCAAACGCGGCATGGGCAAAGCCTCCTTCGCTGACCTTCAGGATACCACCGGCCGCATCCAGCTCTATATTCGCAGGGATATGGTGGGCGACGATGCTTACGCGGATTTTAAGAAATGGGATATCGGCGATATCATCGGCGTGGAAGGCATCGTCTTCCGCACACATATGGGCGAAATCTCCGTCCGCGCGGAAAAGATTACCTTGCTTGCAAAATCCCTTCTTCCCCTTCCGGAAAAATTTCACGGACTCAAGGATCCGGAACTCCGCTACCGTCAGAGGTACGTCGACCTGATCGTCAACCCGGAGGTCAAGGATACTTTCGTCAAACGTTCCCAGATTATCCGGGAAATCCGCGCCATGCTGGACGAGGAGAGCTTCCTCGAAGTGGAAACGCCGGTGCTCAGCACCATCCCCGGCGGCGCCACGGCGAGGCCTTTCGTCACGCACCACAATGCGCTCAACATCGACATGTACATGCGCATTGCGCTTGAGCTACATTTGAAGCGCCTGATTATCGGCGGCTTCGACCGCGTCTATGAGATCGGCCGTGTCTTCCGCAACGAGGGCATGGATACGCGCCACAACCCGGAATTTACCGAGTTGGAGCTTTATCAAGCCTACACCGACATCCACGGCATGATGGATATCACGGAGCGGATGATCCGCCGCTGCGCCCAAAAGGTCAACGGCTGCACCACCGTCGTCTTTGACGGCCATGAGATCGATCTCGGCCGGCCGTTTGAGCGCATCACCATGACGGATGCCGTCAAAAAATATTCGGGCGTCGATTTCCACGAAATCAAAGATACCGAAGAGGCGAGAAAGGCCGCCAAGGAACATGGCATCACTTACGAGGAACGCCACAAAAAAGGCGATATCCTGAACCTGTTCTTTGACGAGTACGTCGAGGAGAACCTGATCCAGCCGACTTTTGTCACCGAATATCCGATCGAGATCAGCCCGCTGACCAAGAAGGAGCCGGATGACCCGACCATGACTCAGCGCTTCGAGCTGTTCGTCGCCGGAAGAGAGCACGCAAATGCCTATTCCGAGCTCAACGACCCGATCGACCAGAGGGAACGCTTCCTGGCGCAGGCCGCGCTCCGGGAGCAGGGCGACGATGAAGCGAACATGCTGGATGAGGACTTCCTCATGGCGATGGAATACGGCATGCCGCCGACCGGGGGCCTCGGCGTCGGCATCGACCGGCTGGTCCAGCTGCTGACCGGGAATTTCTCCATCCGCGACGTTTTGCTCTTCCCCACGATGAAACCGAAGGATTGACGTTTCCGAAATGGGAAACTAATTTTCAAAAACACAAACAGCCCCTGGGGAATAAAACCCATGGGCTGTTTTTTTATGGGGCGGCGGGCGGTTTCGCGGGTTATAAGGCTCGCCTCCGGAAACATCCAAAGCGGGGACCGACTCCATCGGGTCAAAAAAAACAGCCCATAGACGATCAAGCCGATGAGCTGTTTTTAAATTTTATGTGTCGGTTCCATGCATTCAAAAAGGCAATCCGGCAAAAGCGGTATGCCGGAAGTTTTTCATTATGCGATGGACTCACTTTGCACATCTTTTTTACTGACCCAATACGCAATGGCGCGGTAGAGGACGTGCGGATCAATCGGTTTGGTCAGATGGTCGTTCATCCCATGCTCAAAGGATTTACGGACGTCGTCGGAGAAGGCGTCCGCCGTCATGGCGAGGATCGGAACCGTGGTGCTGTCTGATTTGCTGAGCGAGCGGATGGCATCCGCAGCCTCGAGGCCATTCATCACCGGCATCTGAATATCCATCAGGATGCAGTCATAGTAGCCGACCGGGCGATTGAGGAAATAGTCGACAGCCACTTTTCCGTTCTCGGCGACATCCGGCAGCATCCCCTGCTTCTCCAGCAGCTTCGCGGCGATCTCCGCATTGATTTCGACATCCTCGACGACCAGAATCCTTCTGCCTTTAAGAATAGAGAGATCTGCTTCCTTCTCCCGGACGGTCCCTTTCTCCTCCTGAGCAACCTCAAACGCGATATCCACCACGAACTTGCTGCCGACATCCTTCTGGCTCGTGACCGTGATGGTGCCGTTCATCATATCGACCAGGTTTTTGCAGATTGCCATGCCGAGACCGCTTCCGCTGTTTTTCACAGACTCCTGCACGAACGGGTCAAACAGATGGCCCAGGAATTCCGGCGTCATGCCGATGCCGGTATCCTCGACGGTGAAGGTCATCACGGCGATGTTATCCTTACGGAGATGCTGCTCGGCCGTAAAGCCGACCATTCCGCTCTTTGTGTATTTGTAAGAGTTGGAAAGCAGGTTGTTGAGCACCTTGCGCAGGATGACTACATCCCCGATCAGGAAGCGGTGCTCCATTCCTTTTGCCTCATATTTAAAGCTGAGGCCCTTCTCCCTTGTCTGTTCCTCGTAAATCTGCGCGGTGGATTCCAGAGCTTCCACAAGATCGAACCGCTCATGCTGAATGACGAATTTCCCGCTTTCAATGCGGCTGATATCCATGATATCGTTGAGCTCGGCGAGCAGGAATTTGGCCGCCAGATCAATCTGGCCGAGGCTGCGGATCATCTCCGGATCTTCACTTTCCTGCGCCCTATCCATCGCGATATTCGTCATCCCGATGATGGCGTTCATCGGCGTGCGGATCTCATGGGACATATGGGAAAGGAAGTCGGACTTGGCGTGGTTGGCGCTCTCGGCGCTGTTCATCGCTTTTGTCAGCAGCTCCCTGCTCATTTTTTCTTCCGTTACATCCCGGATCAGGGCGACGTAATGCGTGATGAGGTTGTCGAAAAAGACCGGGGTGACATAGATGCTGTACCAAACTTCCTCCGGAGAGGATTTTTCGTAGCGGAATTCCTTATAGAAGGTCCGAACAGGATATTTCTGAAAGAAAGCGTCTATCTCCCCGGGGATCTCGTTTCCCAGGTAGCGCGGCAAAAAGCCGGGGCCTTCCTTCTCGATCTCTTCGCTGCTGATGCCGAGGATATCCGCGGTATTCGCAGAGACGAAATCATAGCGTGCCTTATCTTTATTTCGAATCAGGATAACTGTTGGAATATATTCGCTCATCTTTTTAAAGAGCTGTTCCTGATTGTAAGAATTTTCATATAGGATGCAGTTCCGGATGGAGATTGTGGCGATGGAGCAGGCCGTTTCGATGTATTCCATCTCATAGTTTGCATAGCGGCCGGACTTCTCTTTTGCGCTCAGAAGCACGATGCCGATGACTTCGTCCTGATTCATCAGCAGCGCCAACGCCTTGATATTCAGCCTTTCAAAAAGCTGGCGCTCCTCCTGCCACATGGATTTATACAGCGGGCTCACGCGGAAATCCTCAAAATAGATACAAGTCTCCTGCGTGATCTCCTTCTGATTTTTTATGTATTCGATGCAGGGATGGTCCATACGCAGAGAAATTTCCTCCGCATTGAGCGGGTTCGAGCAGTAACGCAGCTGATATTCCCCGCCCTTCTCCAGGCAAATATAAATTTGCCGGACCGGGACATCCCGGAGGATGGCGTCGCTGAGAAGTTTAAGCGTCTGCCCGATATCGAGGCTTCGGGAAACCTCTTTACTGAAATCCTGAATAAAACGGTGATTATCATGGCCCTTCATGGCAAGGGCATCCAGTACGCTTTTTGCGGCCTGGTAGACGATCATGAAAATGACGGCAGATACAAAGGACATGACCATCAGCGCCATGGCGGTATTCAGCTTATACTTCCCGATCAGAAGCTCAAAAAACGGCAGCATCACGTTGGAGGACGCAAACAGGAACATCGAGCCGATGATCACCGTCAACAGCCCTCTGGAGATCAGCAGATCCACGCGGAACATGCGTTTGCGATAAAGGGCGAACGAGAGGAAGCCCGCAAAAATGATGCCGGAAAGCGTATCCCACGGGAATACGTTCCCCGGAAGGATTTGCATGATGTTGCCCACCGCAACCGTGACACAGCCGATCAGGATAGAAAGCACGCCGGGGGTATGAATCCCCTTCCGGCGGATAACGTCGATAAAGACCTCCGCAATGGAGGCCACAATACACATGATAAAGACCAGCGGAATGAGGATCTTCCCATCCATCGAATATTCAAAGACGACTCCGCCGTCAGCAAGAGTCTTCGCAACCGGCGGTTTGAGAAAGATGCCCGTCGCGGTGAAGCCCAGCATGACCGCCGTTCCGATCGACCAGATGATCCGGAGCAGGTATCCTTTTTCCCTTGTAAAATTGCAGACAAAAATATATAACAAATCCGCCAAAGCGAACAGCGACATGATCGAAACATAAAACCAGAAGGCGATCCCCGGATAGACCTGCAGCCGCATCATGACGGAGCCGGCAGTCCACAGGAAAAATCCGCCGAGCACCATAATCATGCTGTGAATCTCCGGCGTTTTTTTAGCGGCAAGGAATACCACAAAAAGGACGGTGTAGCAGCAGAGGGCGAGAATATTCACCCATAAGTACGGAACATTGTTCATCCGGCTTTCCCCTCCTTCTCCCTGCATTCTGTCTGAAGCTTCGACGCGATTTTTATGACCTGTGCCACATCCATCGGATTTGGATTGATGCGGCAAAGCATCCTCCCTGCCTCCGCCCGGAACGCATTCATGGTGCCAATAGGCAAAACGGTGATCTGCAGCGGTTCGATATTCAGCATCTTTTTAAGGTCGCTGTAATCACTGTCGAAGTGTTTAAAGTAAACCGTCAGGTGCTCCGCGAGGATATTGGCATCCTTGATTCCAGCCTCGGGCTTCATCTCCAGAAACATATGCATAAACGGGGTATTTTCGTCATATTCCTTCCGGGCGAACCAGTCCGCGATGCCGGTAAGCCCCGACATCCGGATCACTTCCCCGATGGAGGATTCGGTGATCCGCGTAAACCCGGCGATGTCGATCACCGTCGGAATCCGGTCGACATACGTAAAATGGGGCAGCTTCCCTTCCTCGGCGCTCAGGCAGTGATAGACGTCGCCGATGCGGTAGCGCATGAAGGCCCCGCCGTGTAAGACGCTGATCACAAGCTCATAGCTGACGCCCGCCCGGACCTCGTTCATGAGGCAGGTCCGCGGCACGAAATCCGGATCGGCAAGGCTTTGAAGCATCTCGTCCTCCGGAATGAATTCATAGAAGCAGGCATCCGGGAAAAAGACCATGCCCTTTTGCTCACAGGTCTCCGAGGCCAGGCAGGTGGATTCCGTACCCGCCGCAATTTCGATGGGCATGACTCCCCATGCATCGGCCAGCCGCTGTTTGTAATAGCGGGCGTCCGTGCCGGTTGCCACGAAGCCTTTTAATTTAAAAATATCCCCGGGGCGCATCTCTCGGTTCTCCCGGCCGCAGATATATTTTGCCCGGAGATAGCGAAACGTGATTTTAGCGGATAATTTTATTTTGGAGCTGCCTTTTTTGGAGCTCCCCATCTTGGAAAAATTCTCGGTGATATATTCGGCGACGCTGCCGATCGCAAAAAAATAATCCACGCCATAACGCATCCCCATGGAAAAGCCCTTTTTGATCCTGCTTCCGAAGCTGAGGCCCGAATTCTCGTTGGTATCCGGCAGCCATTTCATCCGGATCTCCTCGTCGAGGACGGAAGGAAGCAGCCCGGTGATATAAGGCAGAGGCGCGCCGCCGTAGAGGCAGGAATCCCCGCTCTCCACCGTGAATTCTCCCAATTTTCTGCAGGAGGCAAGCAGCGCTACCGCGACGATATTGCGGCGGTAGGTATTCAGCATCTCCCGCGTGTAAGGCGCAACCTTGATCGGTCGGATCCCGCCCTCCCATGTGGTCTGGATCCAAACGATGGGCTTCGCCGGCAGTTTTTCCGCATCCTTTGCAAGCAGAATATCCGCATAATCCCTATAGCTTGTCAGCGGGAACAGATCCCGGAATTTCTCGATGCTCCCGGGCGTCTGCCCATGAAGCAGCGATTTCCCAAGCCCGGATCGGCACCAGCATGCGATCTGCTCGCTCATCAGGCGTTTCTGGATAAACATGTATTCGTCAAGGGAAAGATCCAAAAAGCCGCAATATTCCGCCCAGACCTTTTTCCGGCCGTTCACACGGAGTTTATCCTGAAAATTCATCGCATCGCCGGCCGCTTCATGAATTCGGTAATCCACCGGGTCGTCTTCTTTCCTGTGGAAATCCGGAATCAGAAACGGAACCTGCGCCTTATATTGCCGATAATCGGTAAGCGTCTCCGGGAAGACATATTTGTCCTCATAAATCGCAAGGGCCAAGTTAAGCGCGGAATAGAGCAGCGCTGCCGACGCAGAAAGCCCGCAGCCAAACCAGAGCAGAAACATAATGGTCCATAAAATCAAAATTCCCGGGTGCCGGCATAGCCCATACAGGCCGCGCCGGCTGACGGGTCTTTCCTCTCCCGCGGCAAAATAGGCCACCTTAACCGGCAGGGAAAAGATCAGCGCATATAAAAGAAAGACGGCAAAGATCGCCGCAAAAATAAGGGATTGAATTCCCCTGGAGCTGGAGAGCACCAAAGAAAAATCCACATCGTTTACAACCGCATAGGTCAGCAGCGCGGCGCCCGCAGGAAAACAAACCCCAAGCGCCTTGCAGTGCAGGCGGAGGTCGTTATAGTCATTTAACCAAAAAAGCAGGAACGCCAGATACCCGACTATAATCATTCGTCTTCCTCGCAGAATTGCCCCGGAAATAATATAAATATAATTAGATAAAATATATTATTATGCAAAACCTTCCTTTTGTCAAGGAATTTCGACAATTATATGGAATAAAAAATCCGCCGAATGAAAAACATCTCTTTCGGAACGGCGGAATATTTTATTTATTCATAAGGAGAAAGATCACTGCGGCGATAATCGCCAGCGCGCAGAGCACCGCCAGCACAATCGATAGGATCAGCAGAGGCCTGCTGCTTTTGCGTTCCGCCGAACGGGAGGTCAGCGATCCGGCAATCCCAAGCGCAAACGCGATTCCAAGACAGATCAGCGTCTCGGTCATTTCTCTTCCTCCATCCATGCGGCCCACTCATCCATCCGGGCGGACTGGTCGTTTTTTAAATCTTCCATTTCGGCACAGAGTTCGCTCATCCGGACGTAATCGGCGGCCACCTCCGGCTGAGTCATCAGAGAATCGATCTCCGCGAGGCGCAGATCCGCCGCGGCTATTGCCTCCTCCAGCTGCCTGATGGCGGCACGGCGTTTTGCATCCTCGCTCTTCTGCTGCTTTGTTTTATAGAACGCAACCTGGTTTTCGCTCGGATTTTGCTCCTTCTTTGTTTTTCGGGAGGTTTCCGCTTCCTGCCGCTTCGCAAGATAATCGTCATAGACGCCCTCATAGCTGGCCATGGAATCGGGAAACATCTCGATGATGCGCGTCGGCACATGGTTAAGCAGGTAACGGTCGTGGCTCACCATCAGGATGGTGCCCGGGTATTCCCGGAGGGCCTGCTCCAGCGCCTCCTTGCAGGGGATATCCATATGGTTTGTCGGTTCGTCGAGGATGAGGACGTTTGCGCCGGAGAGCGACAGCGCCGCAAAGGAAAGCCTCGCCCGCTCTCCGCCGCTGAGAACCGCAATTTTTTTAAAAACGCTTTCCCCCGTCATCCGAACCCGGCCGAGAGCGGAGCGAAGCGTCAGCTCGTCACTCTGCGGATAACGATCCCAGAGCTCCTCCAGCATCGTATTATTATCGTGAAGGGTGGCGTTCTGCTGATCGTAATAACCGATTTTGACGTTCCTGCCCCACTCGATGATGCCCTTTTTCTTCGGAACAATGCCCTGCAGCGTCTTGAGCAGGGTGCTCTTCCCCACGCCGTTGCGCCCGACGACGGCGACTTTTTCGCCCCTGCGGATCGTGAGATCGATCTCCGGGCAGAGGATCTTTTCTTCCTCTCCGGAACCAACGGAAAGCTCCAGTTGTTCGATAATCAGCACGTCTTTGACCGGGTCGCGCTCAAACGGGAACGAAAATTTCGGCGGCTTCTCCGGCGGAACCGGCCGTTCGAGCTTTTCCATCCGGTCGAGCTCCTTTTCGCGGCTCTGGGCGCGGTTGGTGGTGGAGGCACGGGCCTTGTTTCTGGCAATAAAGTCCTCCAAGCTCTCGATCTCCCGCATCTGGCGGTCGTATTCCTTTTGCTGACGCGCAATCCGCGCATCCCGGAGGTCGAGGTATTTCGTATAGCCGGCGTTATAGCGGATGACCGTCCTGTTTTCCATCTCAAAAATCGTTTGAACGGTCTTATCCAGAAAATACCGGTCGTGAGAGACGGCCAGGATCGCGCCCCTGTAACCGGAAAGATAATCTTCGAGCCATTCCAGCATGTGAAAATCAAGGTGATTGGTAGGTTCATCCAGCATCAAAAGGTCCGGTTCTTCCAATAATAATTTAGCCAGAGCGAGACGGGTGCGCTCCCCGCCGGAAAGGCTTGCGATCCGGGTTTCCGGATCAAACTCTGAAAAACCCATGCCGGTCAGCACCGTGCGGATCTTCACTTCGATCTGATACCCGCCGGCGGATTCATATTCATTTTTAAGTACCTCATATTCCGCGGCCAGCCGGCGGTATTCGGCGGAATCGTGCTCCGCCGCGGCGATGGCATGCTCATGCTCGCGCATGGCGGATTCCGCCGCATATTCGTGCTCAAATACCCGCTTAAGCTCCCCTAAAATGGTATTTCCCCCGATGAGGCCGCTGTCCTGACGCAGGAAGCCGATCTTTTTGCCCTCCGCGCGGGAAATTGTGCCGCAATCCGGCTCCAGATCCCCGCTGATGAGGTTCAGCAGCGTCGATTTCCCCGTGCCGTTTTCACCGATCAGGCCGATGCGGTCGCCGTCCTCAATGCGGAAGGTGACATCCCGGAGGATTTCCCTGGCGCCGAAACTGCGGCCGATTCCCATAAGATCCACGATCATCTCGGCGTGCACCCCTTTCCAAACAAAATCTTTGACTATTATACCACAAATGCAACGCATTTGTGGTATAATTGGCCATCGCCGCAGGCGGGCCATTTAGATCCGTATCATAGCCGCTTTGCGGACCATCGCCGTGGGCGGAGCGCCGCAGGCGGCCATTTAGATCCGTATCATAGCCGCTTTGCGGACCATCGCTGTAAGCGGATCGCCGCAGGCGGCCATTTAGATCCGTATCATAGCCGCTTTGCGGACCATCGCCGTGGGCGGAGCGCCGCAGGCGGCCATTTAGATCCGTATCATAGCCGCTTTGCGGACCATCGCTGTAAGCGGATCGCCGCAGGCGGCATTAAAAAACGCTTTGCGGGTATTATATCGAAAATCGGCCGTATTTGCAACTTGCTATTTTCACAATCTATAAATATAATAAGGATAAATACTTTTTTGGAGGTTGCCATGTCGAAGATTTGCCCGAACTGCCGGACCGAATCCGGCGATGAATATCAGTTCTGCCCGAACTGCGGCTCGGCGCTGCCGGATCGTGGGAGTGATTCTCCTTCCGGCCCTGCGCCGTATTGCTGCTCGGGCTGCGGCGAAACCCTGGGAGAGGACGACCGGTTTTGCCGAAACTGCGGCACTTCGGTTCTTAACCGGGCAACCGGCCCGGAGCCTTCCGCAGCCGCTGCCGCTCCCCTCGCCGGATATCCCTTGGAACCAAAGAAAAAAGCGGGCAGCGGAAAAGGGCTTTTGCTCTTTGTGCTGATCTCCATGGCGGTCGTGCTGATCGGCATCGTGGCTATCGGCGCGCTCATGGTTACCAATTTTTTGAAATATAAAGCGGAGCCGGCGGAGGTTTCTCAGGAGGAGCCGTATTCCGAAGAAGATGAGCAAACGGAGGAACCGGAGCAATCGGATATCTACCATGATGATACTCTCTTTGAGGATTACGCCTATGTGCGGCCGGATTTTGCGGTGATTTCCGAAAACATCGCCGCCGCATCGGCCCTGATCGGAAACGGCGGCAGCCCGGAGGAATTCTCCGCGGACGCGGAAACGATCCTCGGTCAGCTCAATGGCATGCTGACCATGTATTCTCTGCTTGACGTCTACACCAGCCTCGATTATACGGATGCGTATTATCAGGAGGAGTACCTACTCGTCATGGAATCCTCCAACCGGCTCGACATGGAATTCAACGACATGATCGCTGCGGCGGTCGGGACGGAATACGAGCAGGCCCTGCGGGATCTCTGGGGCGATGAGTATTTTGAATCCTGCCTTCAGTATGCAAAGTTCAACTCGGATGAAATTGCGGATCTCAGCGTCCGGGAGGCCGAGCTCCTGGAAGATTACGACACGGCGATTGAAGATACCTCTGTCGTCGTGAACGGGCGGGAATGGACGATGGATGACCTTGACAGCTACGGCGTCACCCTCGGCGATGAGGAATACTATGAGATTTACGACGCGCTCTGCAGTGCGACCAACGAAAGGGCGGGCGCGATCTTTCAGCAGCTGATGGGCGTGCGCAACGAAATCTCGGCGGCGCTGGGCTACGACAGCTATGCGGATTACGCCTACGATCTGCATGGGCGGGATTACTCTCCCGAGGATGCCGAGGCGTTTCAGCAGGCGGCAAAAAACTACATCGCGCCGCTGTATGAAGAGATTTACGAGCTTTCATTCGACACCGACTATTATTCGCTTTACTCCGCGGAATACGATTCCGACGAAATGCTGCCGAAAATCCACGACTGCGCGGAGGCGATCTCCCCAAAAATCTCCGGGGCCATGGACTATATGCTAACCTGCGGGCTCTACGATATCGAGCCGTCCCAAACGAAACTCTCCGGTGGGTTCACCACCTATTTCACCTCCTGCGGCGCCCCGTTCCTGTTTGACAACTGGAACGGAAGCTGGAGCTCCGTTTCCGGATTCACGCACGAGCTCGGGCATTATACCTCCTATTACAACCGGGATCCGTACGGCTGGGATACCTCCGATTCCACGGATGTCGCCGAAATCGACTCTCAGACGCTGGAGCTTTTATTCATGAACGACTACGACAGCATCTTCGGAACCGATATTGCCAATGCCGCCCGCATGGAGGAGATGCTGAACACCCTGCATGCGATCCTCTCGGGCTGCATGGAGGATGAATTCCAGCAGCGGCTCTATGCCAACCCGGGCATGACGCTTCCGGAAACCAACGCCCTTTATTATCAGCTCGCGGAGGAATACGGCCTCACCGCCGTCTATCACTACAGCCCGGAGGAGTGGGTCTTCATCACCCATACCTTCGAGTCCCCGTTTTATTACATCAGCTACGCCGCCTCCATGGTCCCCTCCGCGGAGATTTTCTTCCTCTCTCAGGAGGATGGGGAACGCGCCGTTGAAATTTATGAAGAAATCCTCAACCGTGAAAACGACGAGGGATTCCTGGAGCTTCTGGACCGGGAAGACCTCGGCGATCCGTTCGACCCGGAGACGCTCTCCCTGCTGGAAAGTGAGATTCGGAGCTACTGCCAAACGCTGACCGATTCCTACACCGGTTTCTCCGATTTTTCCCTCGGCGGCCATGAAGAATCCGGCGGTTTCGGTGACTTCGGCGACTTCGGCGACCTTTTTGGGGCCTGAACGACGGTACCTTTCCCGTCTTTTCATTTGCCCGCCGGCAAGAATCCGGTTTGGGGAAGCCTTCCCGGATCTGTGCGGGAAGCCAGCTTCCCGTGCGGCGCGGGAAAAGTTATCTCCCATACCGGCAAAGAAAGCCATCCGGGGTTTCCTTGCCCGCGTCGGGAGGACCGCTGTTTTCCCCATATTCGTCTCCTAAAGGCTTGTTATGATAAATATCCATATATAAATGAGCGATTCGGCCGCTTTGCATCGGCCCCGTAATAGTTACCCCCCGGCACAGCCCGGGGAGACCGCAAGAAAGAACGCCCCTGCCCGGGAATAAAACCGGGTGGGGGCGTTCTTGTTGTTTGTCCGGAGCTTTCAGGCCTCCTCGGGCGGATCCACCGTTTTCCCCTCCGGGGCAACGGGCGGTTCGGCCGGTTTTTCCTCCTGCTCGGCGGCAGCTTCCGCTTTTACCGCCGGAATCGCCGCGAAGCAGCTGAGGATAGCACCGGTCGGGCAAACCTCCATGCACTTTCCGCAGCTGATGCATTTGGTGTAATCGATGTGAGAAAGGAAGTCCGCAACGGTGATGGCGCCCACCGGGCAGGTACGCTCGCATTTCTTGCAGGCGATGCAGCCGGTTTCGCAGTTTTTGCGCGTCACCGGGCCTTTATCCTTACTGGAGCAGGCGATATAATAATTTTTTGAGCACGGGATCAACTCAATGATATGTTTCGGGCAGGTCTTGACGCACTGGCCGCAGCCGGAACATTTGGATTTGTCGACCACCGCGGTGCCGTTGACGACATGAATGGCGTCGTACTCGCATGCAAGCACGCAGTCCCCAAAGCCGAGGCAGCTGTATTTGCAGGCGTATTTTCCGCCGAAATAGCCGGCGGCGGCTTCGCAGCTCGGGACTCCCTGATAATCCATCGCGAGCGCGGTCTTTTCGCACTCTTTGCCGCAGTGGACGACGGCGTATTTTGGGATAAATTCCCCCACCTCGACGCCCATAACGGCGGCAATTCTCGCGGCGGTCTCCGCGCCGCCCGGATTGCATAGGTTGCAGGGCGCGCCCTCCAGAATCTTCTGCGCGTAGTCGTCGCATCCGGCGTAGCCGCAGCCGCCGCAGTTTGCGCCGGGCAGGCATTCACGAACCTTGTCGAAGCGCTCGTCCTTTTTGACGCCCATATATTTTGCCGCAACGGAGAGCATGACGCCGCCGACGAGACCGGTCCCGCCGACGACCAAAACAGGAAGCAAATAATCATTCAGCATCTTCTCTACGCCCCCTTCAACCGAAAATGCCTTCGATCAGGCCGGAAAATCCCATAAAGCCCATCGAAACGAGCGAGGCGGCGATCAGTGCGGACGGAATTCCCTTGAGCGCATCCGGGATTCCCTCGGCGCTGTCGATCCTGGAACGGACTCCGTTAAACAGGATCATGGCCAGCAGGAAGCCGAGGCCGGTGCCGAATGCGTTGATCAGCGACTGAAGATAGCCGTAGGTTTTGTCGATATTCGTCAGCGTGATACCGAGCACCGCGCAGTTCGTGGTAATCAGCGGGAGGTAGACGCCGAGCTGTTTATGCAGGGAGGGCGTGTATTTTTTCATGATGATCTCCACGAGCTGCACCAGCGCCGCGATAATCAGGATGAAGGAGAGCGTCTCCAGATACGCCATGTCGCGCGGCAGAAGCAGATAGGTATAAAACGGCCACGTTGCGGCGGTCGCCATCACGAGTACGAAGGTAACGGCGATGCCCATGCCCACCGCGGAATCCATCTTTTTGGAGACTCCGAGGAACGGGCAGATACCCATAAACTGGGCAAGAACGACGTTGTTGACCAGGATGCAGCCGAGAATCAAAGCAAGATACTCTTTTGCCATCATTTAGCGCCCCCTTCAGAAGCCTTTGCGCACTGGGCGGCAAACGGGCAGGCCATGCAGCCGGAGGCCTCTTTATGGCTGACCCTGCCTTTCGTAATCAGGGCCACCGCAGCGACCAGCAGGCCGAAAACGAAGAAGCCGCCCGGAGCAAGCTGGAACACGGCGATCGGATCCATCGACTTCGGGAGCACCTGGTAGCCGAGCCAAGTCCCCGC
>CAZLMO010000022.1:0-526 GCA_964560915.1 uncultured Oscillospiraceae bacterium | reverse complement strand
CATCAGGATCAGCGCGATCGTAAAGCCAAGCCCCATGCCCGCGCCATCCAACGCGGAGGCCCAGACATTGTTTTTGCTGGCAAACATCTCGGCGCGGCCGAGAATGATGCAGTTGACGACGATCAGCGGCAAAAACACGCCCAGCGCGTCATTGAGTGCCGGAGCGAACGCCTGCACAAGGAACTGTACGATTGTGACAAAGCCTGCGATGACGACAATAAAGCAAGGGATTCGAACGGTATTCGGAATGATCTTTCTCAGCATAGAGATCACGACGTTGGAGCAGATCAGGACGAATGCCGCCGCGATGCCCATGCCGATGCCGTTCGCGACCATTGTCGTGACGGCGATGGTCGGGCAGGTGCCGAGCACGAGAACCAGTACCGGATTCTCTTTGAGAATTCCGTTCGTAAACGTTTTCCAATTATTCATCAGCCTTCACCTCCGATTGCGCTTGTGAAAAAGTCGAGCGCCGCCTGCACGCCGTTTTTGACCGCGGTCGAGGTGATGGTCGCCCCGCTGATGA